>NZ_JADAIN010000031.1:0-278909 GCF_015676285.1 Acinetobacter sp. Res13-Abat-PEC15-P4-01
GAACTACAACAATGTCACTTTAGCTGGTACGAATGGCACAACAATCAGCAATGTAAAAGCGGGTGCAGTGAATTCAACATCAACAGATGCGATCAATGGAAGCCAATTATATGGAGTTGCCAACAACGTTAAGAATGTGATTGGTGGATCAACGACCATTGATGCAACGACTGGTGCGATCACAACAACTAATATTGGTGGCACGGGCTCAAACACAATTGATGGTGCAATCAGCAGTATCAAAGATTCATCGACAAAAGCGAAGACTACAGTAACTGCAGGAGATAACGTTGTGGTTACTCCAGGCACAAATGCAGACGGTTCAACAAACTACCAGGTTGCTACAGCAAAAGACTTAAAAGTTGATTCTGTAAAAGCGGGTGATACGGTTCTGAATAATGCGGGTATCACTATCGGTAATAATACCGTTGTCTTGAACAATACTGGGTTGACCATTGCTGGTGGACCGAGTGTAACCACAGCAGGTATTGATGCGGGTAATAAAACCATTAAAAATGTTGCAAATGCAGTGAATGCAACAGATGCAGTCAACAAAGGGCAATTGGACAGTGCAATTAACAATGTCAACAACAATGTTAATGAACTTGCCAACAATGCCGTTAAATATGATGACGCATCAAAAGACAAGATTACACTGGGGGGGGGCGCAAATGGTACAACGATCACGAATGTGAAAGATGGTACGGTTGCGCAAGGTTCTAAGGATGCTGTCAATGGCGGTCAATTGTGGAATGTTCAACAACAAGTTGATCAGAATACAAGCGACATTAGCAATATCAAAAATGATATTAACAACGGTACTGTAGGTCTGGTGCAACAAGCAGGTAAAGATGCACCTGTGACTGTTGCAAAAGATACGGGTGGCACAACTGTGAATGTTGCTGGTACAGATGGTAATCGAGTAGTGACTGGTGTTAAAGAAGGCGCAGTGAATGCAACATCTAAAGATGCAGTCAACGGTAGCCAGCTGAATACTACCAATCAAGCGGTTGTGAACTATCTTGGCGGTGGAGCAGGTTATGACAACATTACGGGTAGCTTCACAGCACCAAGTTATACGGTAGGTGACTCGAAACATAACAATGTTGGTGGCGCAATTGATGCATTGAACCAAGCAGATCAAGCATTGAATAGTAAAATTGACAATGTCAGCAACAAGTTGGATAACGCATTCCGTATTACCAACAACCGTATTGATGATGTCGAGAAAAAAGCCAATGCAGGTATTGCAGCTGCGATGGCGCTGGAGTCAGCACCTTATATACCAGGTAAATATACCTATGCAGCAGGTGCAGCTTACCATGGCGGTGAAAATGCAGTTGGTGTGACCTTACGTAAAACGGCAGATAATGGTCGTTGGTCAATTACAGGTGGTGTTGCCGCAGCATCTCAAGGTGATGCAAGTGTACGTATCGGGATCAGTGGTGTAATTGACTAATTCATGAGACAGGGAAGATCTTCGGGTCTTCCTTTTTCTTCGAAAATTTTTTAAGAGAGAAAAAATGAAAGCATTTAACAAAAAAATTATGTTTGGTGTATTCAGCGGTCTTGTGATGTCATTGAGCCATGCTGCTGAAGTTGAAAGCTCAACGACGCAAGAAATCCATTTTCCTGAAGTAAAAGACAGTTATTTAAAACAAGTGAATCGTTATGAATATGATGATGTCGCACGTTTGGATAAAGGATTAACGAAAGATCAGATTCGACATATATTGGGCAATCCCCAATTCTCTGAAGGATTGTTTGCTGTTAAGACATGGAACTATGTTTTGGATATTCGTGAGCCAAATTCAAATCAATACAAGCGTTGCCAGTTACGAATAGATTTTGATAAACACTACCGTTCAGATAATCTGTATTGGAAAGGAGAACAATGTCAAGGCTTGATGGCTTGGGGAATCAACAATCAATCTGAGACAGAGCAAACGATTTTAGCACCAACAGGACAATCTGCGAGTGTATTATTTTACTTTGATCAAGCGGATAAAAAAGGCGTCAAGAATAATGAAGTGATTAGCAAAATTGCAGATCAGATCAAACAATCTGATGCGAATACCCCAGTTTTTGTGGCTGGCTATACTGACCGTTTAGGTTCATTTCAACATAACCAACGTTTATCAGCACAAAGAGCCAACACTGTTGTTGAGCTATTAAAACAGCAGGGGATTCGAGGCGAGCAAATCCAGTACAGTGCTGAAAATAAAACCGATGTATATCAAAAGTGCACAGGAATCAATAAAAAGATTCAATTGGTTGAATGCCTTGCACCGAATCGTCGAGTCAATATCACATGGTAATTGCTATCTATTCTTTGTAGCATGACTAAAATAAGAAACGATCGATGTTGGCAAGATCGTTTCTTATTTTTTTGTGCGGCTGTTGATCAAAATACCTGAAGATATTGAGATTAAAAGATTTTTTATTGATCGAAAACAATCGAGTATAATCATGATGAAAAAAATAGTATTAACACTGGTTGGATTGGGTTTTGCCTTACATGTACAGGCATTCGATAAGACCCAAGTCAATCTAGCCAATGAGTTTTGGGGGACATGGTCTGTTTACAATGCAAAAACACAATGTACAGAAAGTTATCAATTTACCAAACCGGCTCAATTTATCTATACCACCAAGCACAAGCAAATGGCAGGTGATTTTGCAGTATTAAGAAATGAAAATGCGCAGACCTTAGATGTACTAGCGATGAAAGTAAAAACAGACAATAAAAAAGCAGGCTGTGGTGGGGTGGCTGTAGATTATACCAATGCGGATGTTCGTTTGAGCTTAAAGTGGATATCTGCGAAGACTGCTGAACTGTGTACAGACCGCGAAGGTAAGCAATGTACAGGTTTATATCTGGTCAAACAAAAGCAATGATATTTGGATCATCCATATTTGAGCTTCTTTTTAGAGGCTTTTTATAAAATTAAATTTAGTGATTGTTGTTAAATCATAAATATTATTTATTAAAAAATAAAAAATTATTCATAGAAGTTTTGTGCCTTATCGCGCGTGATAGCGTTATATTAAATCTCAATATTTATTTATCATTAAAGCCTGTTGAAATATAAGTAAACACGTCTTGTTTAAAAAAAGATCATACTCAAGGTCATTGGTTCTACGTTAACTTATAGTATGATGTGTACATATTTCGACTGATTTATTGCTATATCAGTTTTATTTAGCCAGAGTGAATCTTATTCATTTCAAGCTCAAACAATGTTGGAAATACAAATGCCTGACTATCGTTCAAAAACATCGACACATGGAAGAAATATGGCTGGTGCACGTGGCTTATGGCGTGCAACAGGAATGAAAGATGAAGATTTTGGTAAGCCGATTATTGCGGTAGTCAACTCATTTACCCAGTTTGTACCTGGGCACGTTCATCTGAAAGACTTGGGTCAACTGGTTGCTGAACAGATTCAAGCAGCTGGCGGTGTGGCAAAAGAATTCAATACCATTGCCGTGGATGACGGCATTGCTATGGGGCATGATGGCATGCTGTATTCACTGCCTTCACGTGATTTGATTGCAGACTCGGTAGAATATATGGTCAATGCACATTGTGCAGATGCCATGGTCTGTATTTCAAACTGTGACAAAATCACACCCGGGATGTTAATGGCAGCAATGCGTTTAAATATTCCAGTCGTGTTTGTGTCCGGTGGTCCAATGGAAGCAGGTAAAGTAAAAATCCGTGGGACAGAACGTGCAATTGACTTAGTTGATGCGATGGTCGTTGCAGCTGATGATAACTTCACTGATGAAGAAGTAAAAGAATACGAGCGTTCAGCATGCCCAACATGTGGTTCATGTTCAGGTATGTTTACAGCGAACTCCATGAACTGCTTGACTGAAGCATTAGGCTTATCATTGCCAGGAAACGGTTCGACTCTAGCGACACATGCCAACCGTAAAAAATTATTTGAAAAAGCAGGGCAATTGATTGTTGAACTGGCTAAACGCCATTATGAACAAGATGATTACACGGTATTGCCACGTTCAATCGCAACAAAAGCATCTTATGAAAATGCCATGACCCTTGATATTGCAATGGGGGGATCAACCAATACCGTATTGCATTTATTGGCAGCAGCAAATGAGGCAGGGGTTGATTTCACCATGGACGATATTGATCGTTTATCACGTAAAGTGCCTGTATTGTGTAAAGTTGCACCTGCAAAACATGATGTACATATGGAAGATGTGCACCGTGCAGGTGGAATCATGTCGATTCTTGGTGAACTGGATCGTGCAGGTTTATTAGATACCTCGGTATATACTGTACATGAGCGCACCTTAAAAGATGCATTGGATAAATGGGATATTATTCGTACAGAAGATCCCGTGGTATATGAATTCTTCCGTTCAGCACCAGGCGGTGTTCCAACTCAAACTGCATTCTCACAAAACCGCTATTACCAGACTTTAGACGGTAACCGTGAAACAGGTGTGATTCGTAATGCTGAACATGCCTTCTCTAAAGATGGTGGCTTGGCAGTATTGTATGGCAATATTGCTGTAGATGGCTGTATTGTCAAAACTGCGGGTGTTGATGATTCAATCTTAAAATTCAATGGGACTGCGCGGGTATTTGAAAGCCAAGATGCTGCAGTAGATTCAATTTTAGGACATGAAATTAAAGCAGGTGATGTAGTTGTCATCCGTTATGAAGGACCACGTGGTGGACCGGGTATGCAAGAAATGCTTTATCCGACCAGCTATTTAAAATCAAAAGGTTTAGGTAAAGAATGTGCTTTACTGACAGATGGTCGTTTCTCAGGGGGGTCTTCAGGTCTTTCAATTGGACATGTATCACCTGAAGCTGCGGAAGGCGGTATGATTGGATTGGTTGAAGACGGCGATTTGATTGAAATCGATATTCCAAATCGTCGCATCAATCTTGCTGTTGATGAGGCAACTTTAGCGACTCGACGTAAGCTCCAAGATGAAAAAGGTTGGCAGCCAGCTGAAGAACGTCCTCGCAAGATTTCAAAAGCATTGAAAGCATATGCGATGCATACTACCAGCGCTTCAAAAGGCGCTGTGCGTGAAATCTAAGTGCTAAAAGCAAAATAAGGCAGTAGATCAAGATAAAAAGCATCGATCAATGGGTGCTTTTTTATTGAATTGACCTAATCGTTTAAATTTTATCGGGTTTTGGGATATTGATCATTCAGAACCGAATTGCTATAAATTTGCTTATGACTGATCGACATCAATTTTTTCAGCATCTTCAGTGAATGAATGATATGCTTGAACGAGTTTCAGTCAGTTTTCTCTCATTTATTTAGTGCTTATTTTGAGGCTCTTCCCATGTCACTGCTACGCCGTTGGTTTGATCCAATCCGATCGAGTTGGTTTTACCAAAAACCGGTTCGCCAAGAGGTGTTATCTACGGAACAGGGGTTGAGTATCTATCTACGTTTAGATGACGTGTATAGTTATCTTGCAGTACAACAATTGACCCAATTGGATGATATTTTAACTGATGACTTAAAACCCTTGAAGGTGATTATTTCCAATACTTCGGCAGAACCCCCCAATGGGATGACTCTAGAAGAATGGCGCAATTATTCTTTAGAAGATGCCAAAATCCTAGCCAACCAACACCGTTTTAGCTATGATGATGAAAAACCAGAACAACCCTCTCCAGAAGCATTAAAACAAGCAGAAATCATTCTGAGAAACACACCGCTTACAGGTCAGAACTTTCTTTATTTACTCGAAGACGTATTTCATATGCTGTGGCAACAACAGTATGGAAAATTACGAACTTTGTTTGTGATGGCAAGTCAACATCAAAGACCACAAAATTTCCCTGAACGTATTTTTAGCCACACCCCTATTCTAGAAAGTTATTTTGAATTTGGTGGGCGAAAGTATCATGCAGTGGATGACTTATTGCGTTTAACGCGGCGTTTAAAACAACAAAAATTATTGACGGGTAATCCCATTTTTTTAATCAATCATATCGAATGGCGTGAGCATTTGATGAGTGATGCAGAAGAGCTTGCTGAAATCCAGTCCATGCATCCAGAACTTGATTTATATATTGCCTTAGAAGATCCAATCAGTTGGTTATTATTGGCTTACATTAAAGAAGAACTCGCTAATTATTATAATATTCAATTGAATTTATATCCTTTGAGCTATCACGGTCGAGATTCTTTTGACTGGAGTTTGGCAACACGCCTGTCCAAGCGTTCGGAAGTTAAATTCACTCCATTTTGCCGTCCAACCGCTGAAGGCACTCTCAATATGGCACAGCTATATTATAGTGTGCCGGAAGAACAGCGTGTGGATGTGATGTATGATATTTTACAAGCTGTATGGACCAAAGGGCGTGATTTGTCTTTTAAGCCGCACTTACAGCAAATGCAGCAGGATCTTGCAATTCAAGATTTAACAGATCTTGATGTTGAGCCCTTATTGAAAGCCAATGATCAACAATGTGCTGAGAAACATCAACCCGATTTTCCTGTTTTAGAGTTGCGAATTGAAGGAAAGCGTTACGTATTTAATAGTCTATATCGCGTTTGGATGATTGAAAGTATTTTTAGTAATGTGTTAGAACATAAGTATAAAACTGAAAATGAGTTAGAACGAGCTCAACATATGAGCGAAGCACAGGATGCAGAAAAAACCAATGATCAAAAAAGAGAAGTGTGAATCTTTGGAACAAGTCCGTGATCGAATCGATCACTTGGATCAAGAGTTGATTGAATTAATTGCAGCACGTCAATATTATGTGGATCAGGCAGTTCGATTTAAACGCACAGCTGAAGATGTACAATCACCAGAGCGTGTACAACAGGTGATTAATAAAGTACGTCAAAAAGCCATGGATGTGGGAACGAATCCGGATTTGATCGAAATGCTTTACCGGGAAATGATTCAGCATTTTATTCAGCGAGAATTAAAAGAAATTCGCCCATAATTGTGCAATAATTTTATTTTATATTTCATCATTTATTTTACTTTAGAGAACGATATGAAAAAAATTATTTTAATCTGCATAACAACAATGTTGAGTCAGTATGCACTTGCAGAAAATTGGAAATTAATCATTAAAGATCCAGATGGAAGCTTTTATTTAGATACCGATCGCCTTGTGAAAAAAGGCAAAACAGTCGATTATTGGGCAAAGTTTGTTGCTGATGCCGATAATGAAGAACTTGAAATGAAAAAAGGTGACTATACCTTATCGCATAATTTAGACCATTGTGTAGAACGCACGACCAGTATTAGTTTAGTTGAAGATTACTTAAAAAATGGTGAATTGATCAACCGAGATGACGAAGCTTCTGATCCAAGCACGGTGGATGATGATGAAATCAATTTGGCTTTCTTTAAATCAGTCTGTAAATCATGATGGACATCTGGATTTATTTTAAATTTTAAACATATTTAAAAACGAAAATCCCTTTTTGGATAAAAGGGATTTTTTATGAATAAAAATCCAGATATCTAGTGGCAATCATTTCTAAGCAAGGTTGTTTTTTTGCACCTGCAATTAAATTCCCCAATCCAACTCTGTCTGAGTAATTTTATTGATCACTGTCTGATATTCAAATCTTTTACACGCACACCACAACTGCATGAATTCTGTACCAAAATACTGTTTAAAAATGCAATTTTTTTCAAACAGTTGCAATGCTTCAAGCTGATGGACGGGTAAGCGGTGCGGGGTATTGAGGATGTTTAACTTTGCGTTGGTTTGTGCTAATTCGAGTGGTGCATGCAGCCCATGGAGTACACCTGCCAATATGGTGGCGACACAGAGATAGGGGTTTACATCTGCACCTGCAACACGGTATTCCAGTCTTTGGTTATCTTGATCTGCACAGGGTATGCGAATGGCAACATTACGATTATTCAACCCCCAATTGGCTTCAAGTGGCACATGCTGTCCAAATTGAAATCTGCGAAATGAATTCACATTTGGCGCCAAAATTGCCATAGACGCTGGCATTAAATCGATTAAGCCTGCAATGATTTTTTGCATGATCAAGTTCGGCTGTTTAGACGAATCTAATTGGAAAATATTATTTTGATATTGATTGAGTATGCTCATATGAAAATGCATACCACTGCCTGCTTTGGACAGATTGGGTTTTGCCATAAAACTCGCTTGCAAATGGTGCTTTACAGCAATTTGACGAATCATGCGTTTAATTGCCATGATGTCATCACAGAGTTTTAAAAGATTATGGCTATGTTGAATATTCAGTTCAAATTGTCCTGAGGCACTTTCAGCAACAATTGCGGTGAGTTCGATATTTTGTCGTTTTGCTTCCTGCTCAATTTGTTGAAGAATACGATGAAAATCAGGGGGTGTATCCACATCAAAGCACTGAGTCTGATGAGTTTGAGCATGTTCTTGTTGGCTTGATAAATAAAACTCGATTTCACCTGCCATGACAGGAAAATAGTGTATTTGGTGTAGTGTTGTTAAGATTTTTTTGAGCAGATTACGGGGTTCTACCATACAATCCGAACCATCATCCGACTGCATGCTTAGTAACAGTTGTGCATGTTGGGTAGGGTGATCTGCACAAGATTTTAAACTGCCTGAGACAGGCATACATAAGCGGTCAGGCTCTCCGATATATTTACCCAGACCACTTTCTTCCACCACCTGACCATTCAAATTCATCGCATAAATCGACAGTGGGAAATAACAGCCTTTGTACAGCGAGTGGAGTGCATTCACCTCAATACGCTTCCCACGAATATGCCCATTTAAATCATGTAAACAAATATCGATAAAACGCGTTTCTGGGTAATTTTCTAAGTATCGTTGTGTTTCAAGATAAAAATCATTGTTGTCCTGATGCTCGAATAACAATGTTGTGGGGAAAATTTTTGTAGAACTTTGAATCGGCATATTCATGGTCAATACATCCAAAATGGGATGCAAAAAGTATAGAAAGCTTGGTTTAAACAGTAACGTAAAATGATCGTAAATTCTTTGTCCAGAAAAAATGATGTGCGTGAGGATGGAGCCTCAATTAAATATTGAGGCTCCATCCTGAAAACAGTGATATTTCAAATCCGCAGATTGGCATAGCATGACCTCAATATAGAGAGGTAAAGCGAGATGATGGGTTTTGTCATAGGTGTATTTGCAATCGCAGGGATGATTAAGGGAACCATTGGGCTTGGCTTACCTGCGGTATCGATGGGTTTATTGAGTTTAGTCATCAGTCCATTTCAAGCGGCAACACTGTTGATTATTCCTTCAATGGTCACCAATTTTTGGCAGTTATTTGCTGAAGGAAATGTGTGGCGGTTAGTCTGTCGCTTTTATCCATTATTATTGGGGATTATTGTCGGCTCGATCTGGAGCATTTTCCCGACCTTAGGACATTCTCATGGCAGCTTTCATAGTGAGGCGCTCTTAGGAGCAATGTTGGCGTTGTATGGGATTTATGGTTTATTTGCCAAACGAATGCCAAATCTGGAACCTCATGAAAAATGGCTTTCTCCAATCATTGGATATTTAGGCGGTGCTTTGACTGTTGCCACAGGTGTCGTAGTGATTCCAGTTGTACCTTATTTGCAATCTCTGCATTTAAAGCGTGATGATTTGGTTCAGTCTCTAGGGTTGGCTTTCACGGTTTCAACGGTATGCCTTGCGATTTTCCTGCATCAAAATCCTGTTGAAAATATTCCGATTGATTATAAATTATCACTGATTGCTTTAATTCCATCATTGCTTGGCATGTGGGTGGGAACAAAGATTCGCTATCGAATTCCAGAGCAAAAATTCCGTAAAGTTTTCTTTTGTGGCTTGGTGACTTTTGGATTGTATTCTGTATTACATCAGTTTGGTGTGCTCTAAATATCTCTTCGGAGATTCTTGAGTTACTGAGATCAATAGGGTCTTATTCAATTTAAGACTGTGGTATCTCATCTAAAATCAGTTTGGTTTTCTGTGAAATTAAAAATTGGACAAAGTGCTGATAGGCTGTTGGTAGTTCATCAAAATTCTGTGCAGCCAATTGCAATTGACGTTTTGCCCATTCACCCACCAATTCGATTTGATGAAATGGATAATGTTGATTTAATCTGATTGCAGCACGCTTTGGCATAATCGCAATACCGACGCCGTTGGCGACCACCTGAGCAATTGCTGCAAAATTGGGTAATCTTAATCGATACTGAATTGCACAATTGAGTAATTTTGCCTGATTTTCAATGGATTGCTGTAGGGAGTGATATTGCATTAGACCAACGAATGGATAATTCATCGCATCAATCAATTTTAATTCTTGGCTTTGTTGAAGTTCATGATTGGGAGGGCAAATCAGTACCAACGGATCATCTGAAAACTCAAGTGTCTGTAGCTGATGGTGATTAAAAAAGCTCGAAATCAAACCTAATTTTGCATTGCCTTTTTCAATGGTCTGGATAATCTCATTGCTTTCCGCTTCTCGTAGGTCTATCTGAATCTGCGGATTTTCAACCAAATACTGCGGTAACAATAGCGGCAAATATTCGCTTTGCGCGGATGAATTACACCATAAGGTCATATGGTTACTCAGTCCTTGCGTATAGGGCGACATGGCGTGTTCAAGTTGCTTGGCTTGTTGGATCAACCTTAAAGCCTGTTCCGCAAAAGTTTGTCCTGCGATGGTCAGTTTAACCCCCGAGGCATGGCGAGTAAAAAGACGTGTTGTATAGTGCTGTTCGAGCTTTTTTATGCGTTCACTGGCCGCTTGCAATGAAATAGAAGAGCGTTCAGCACCTTTGGTCAGACTTCCTGTGTCCACGATATTGATAAAGAGTTGCAAATCGAAGAAGTCTAGGCGCATGCGAATCATAAGGGGGTTCAAATAAGATGAAAGTATAGCTGAATAATCATACAAATATACGCTATCTTGTAGATTGTTTCAGAGATACGTGACAGGATTTAAATTTGAACAATAAGGGCATACTCGATGGTGCGGCATGGAAGCAATCGAGTATCTTAAGCCATTCTATTGAAGAATATCATGGCTTTAAATAAAACTGGCTTAACTCATGTTGATCATTTACCTGAGAGATCAATGTGAATGGATGAAAACGCTGAGCGTGTACAAAGATTGAAAACGATTGGTTTATTAGGTGGAATGAGTTGGGAATCTACGGACCTGTCTTATCAACAGTTGAATAAAAGGGTGCAAAAAATTAGGAAAACTGCATTTTGCAAAAATTATCTTGATCAGTGTTGATTTTGCTGAGATAGAAACCTTACAGCGCCAAGGTTAATGAGACGATCCATGCTCAAGCTGCTGTGGATTTTACTTTGTCTTGACCTTTTAAAGGGAGTGCTAGATGCAATAAAAAAGCCCCCGCAGGAGCTTTTTTATTTTTATAAGCAAAGGCTTACATGATTTTCACACCTTGCTGACCTGCAGGGGTAACTTTGAAAATTTCAACTTCAAAGGTAATATTTTTACCTGCAAGTGGATGGTTAAAATCTACTTCAGTGATATCTTCACCAACAGTTTTAACCACACCAAATAAGCTTTGTTTGGCTTTATCTTCAAACTCAATCATATGTCCTTCTACAGGACGCTGTTCGAATTTTACTGTATCAAACTTCTGTACGTTTTCAGGATTCCACGGACCGAAAGCATCTTCAGGAGGAAGGCTGACAGTACGACGGTCACCAGCACGAAGACCAAATAAAGCTTTTTCAAACCCCGGTAATAAGCTGCCATCACCAATAACTAAACTAACAGGTTCTTCACGGCTACGGGTATTATCAATTTCAACACCACTTTCAATCGCAACAGAAAAGTGCAGTTCTACTTTCGATCCATCTGCAATACGTGTTTCGTCATTGGGGTTAATCATTTGTTCAGTCATTTTGCGCTTCCGCACGTTGAATACGATGCTTTTCTAAAAAGAAGGTATCAATTAACAATAAAATGGTGCCGAGGGTAATCGCACTGTCCGCAATATTGAATGCAGGAAAACTACTTCCTTGGTAATGCAAATGAATAAAATCGACCACATAACCCAATGTCATACGATCAATTAAATTTCCTAATGCGCCACCAAGAATCAATGCGATTGCAGCAGGTAAAATCAGCGTTGTTTTTGGCATACGCATCAGCCAAAAAATAAAGATGATAGAGACGATGCCCGCCAGTCCGGTAAATAAATAATGTTGCCATCCACCTGCATCGGACAGGAAGCTGAATGCTGCGCCGTAATTATGCAGTAATGTCCAGTTCAAAAAAGGCAGTACAGGCACAGGCTGAGCATAGGTCAGGTGTGTACTTGCAATGTTTTTTGTCCATTGGTCAATGATAATGGCAAGGACAGAAAGTCCAAGCCACATCAAATTATGAGGATAAAACTGGAATAAGCCCTTTTTATTTTGCGGATTAGGCATATTTTCTCTCTTCGCCTTGACCTGTAGGAAGGTTGATAATACAACGAGAACATAGACCTGGATGTTCAAGATGTGTATTTACATCTGGAAGTACATGCCAGCAACGTGCACATTTCTCACCTTCAGCAGCCGAAACCTTGACACGTAAGCCTTCGATATCAGTCGCTTCACCTTGTTCAGCATAGTCATAAACAATGGCTTGCGAAGTAATCAAGACAAAACGAAGTTCATCGCCCAGTTGGTTCAATACTTGTTGTAGGTCCGCATTTGCCCAAAGTTCAACCTTCGCTGACAGGTTACTACCAATCAGTTTTACATTACGCGCAGCTTCAATCTGTTTGTTAACCGCAGATTTAACTTCAATTAAGGTCTGCCAATCCGCTTCAGAGATCAAGTTGCTGTTGGATGCAACTGGAATATCATACCAATGTGCAGTAAATACATATTTTTCAGTTTGTTCAGGAATCAATGGCCAAGCTTCTTGTGCAGTAAAGCTCAAGATAGGGCTCATCCAACGAACAAAGGCTTGAACCAAATGATACAACGCAGTTTGCGCTGAATGACGAGCCGCTGAATCTGCCTTGGTGGTGTATTGACGGTCTTTGATAATGTCTAAGTAGAAACCACCCAGGTCATTGATACAGAAATTCGTCAAGGCATTGGTTACGACATGGAAATTCATATCTTCATACGCTTGTTGAATGGTTTTCTGCACGTCTGCTGCACGTTGTAAGATATATTGATCAAGCGCAATCAGTTGGTCTACTGGCAATGCATCTGTTGATGGTTTGAAACCATTCAAGTTTGCCAACAAGAAACGCAAAGTATTACGAATACGACGGTAGCTATCACTGACACGGCTAAAGATTTCATTACTTGCTGCAATTTCATAACGATAGTCACTTGAAGCAACGTACAGACGTAAACCATCCGCACCTAACTGTTTGATGATGTCTTCAAGCGGAATAAAGTTACCCAATGATTTTGATAGCTTACGACCTTTTTCGTCTACGGTGAAACCATGGGTCAATAATGCTTTATATGGCGCACGTTTATGAATCGCAATTGAGGTTAACAATGAAGACTGGAACCAACCACGATGTTGATCTGAGCCTTCAAGATATAGATCTGCTGGATCTTCAAGTTCTGCACGTTCACGTAACACGGCATAATGGGTTGTACCTGAGTCAAACCATACATCCAAGGTGTCACGGACGGCATTGTATTGTTCAGCATCATCACCAATGAATTCTTTGGCTTCACGGTTATACCAACCATCAATGCCTTCTTTTTCGATCAGTTTTGCAACTTCTTCAATCAATTCAGGCGTGCGTGGGTGTAGTTCATTGGTATCTTTATGGACAAAGAACGGGATTGGTACACCCCAAGTACGTTGACGAGAAATACACCAGTCTGGGCGACCTTCGATCATAGCTTTGATACGGTTTTTACCCCAATCAGGGACAAAACCGATCTCATTTTCGATGGCATTTAATGCATCTTGGCGTAGACCATTTGCATCCATGCTGATAAACCATTGCGGAGTGGCACGGAAAATAATTGGTGTTTTATGACGCCAACAGTGTGGGTAACTGTGTTTAATCGGTTGATGAGCCCACAGTTTGCCGATACTTGATAAAGTTTCGATGATTTGTGGATTGGCTTTGTAGATGTGTTCACCCGCAAAAAGCGGCGAAGTCGGTAAATAAACACCATTTCCGCCCACTGGATTTTCTACTTTTAAGTTATAGCTTAGACCTACTTTATAGTCGTCCACACCATGCCCTGGTGCTGTATGTACAGCACCAGTACCACTGGTTGCAATAACATGCTCACCTAAGATGACAGGTACTTGACGGTCAGTAATCAATGGATGCTGTAACTGTAAATTCTCAAGTTTAGCCCCGACAAAATCAGCCAAGACTTTTGGACTTGCAAGTTTGTAACGTTCACATGCAGATTCAACCAAATCTTTGGCTAAGATAAGATTCTGAATACCACGTTCAGATTGAACTTCAATCAATTGATAGTCTATTTCAGCATGCAGTGCAACAGCTTGGTTGGCAGGCAAAGTCCAAGGTGTTGTGGTCCAGATCACGATATCTGTTGGGTGAGTAACAGTCAGTCCAATTTTTTCAGACAAATCAGTCAGACTGACGACACCAAAGCCCACATCAATTGCATCAGACTTTTTATCTTCGTATTCAACTTCTGCTTCAGCCAGTGAAGAACCGCAGTCCATACACCAGTTCACAGGTTTTAAGCCCGGTTCAATATGACCTGCTTTCGCGATTTCACCCAAGGCACGGACAATATCGGCTTCTTGCTTAAAATTCATGGTGAGATATGGATTATCCCAGTCACCAAACACACCCATACGAATGAAGTCTTGTTTCTGCAATTCGACCTGTGTGTACGCATATTCACGGCAAGCTTTACGGAAGGTTGAAGCATCAACTTTCACACCCACTTTGCCGACTTTTTCTTCAACTTTTAATTCGATCGGCAGACCATGGCAGTCCCAACCTGGCACATAGGGTGCATCCATACCATCTAAAGTACGGCTTTTTACAATAATATCTTTTAAGACTTTATTGACCACATGACCTAAATGCAATGAACCATTTGCATACGGAGGTCCATCATGCAAAATATATTTTTTCTTGCCAATACGCGAGGCACGAATCTGCTGATAAATGTTGTCGGCATACCACTCTTCTAACCATTTTGCTTCACGTACTGCGAGATTTGCTTTCATTGCAAATTCAGTACCTGGTAGGTTTAGCGTGGCTTTATAATCCACTGCATTTTCAGAAGTTTGCTTATCGCTCATGCAAGTTGTCATCCAATATTATCAGCACCATTGCTGACGCGTTTTTACAATAAAAAATTAAGGTTAAAAAGGAAATTTGGGGGTGTTTTTGCGAAACTCAAGCAATCGTTCGACATCATCATCAATCCCCGCCTGGAGCGCTTCAAGAGATGGGTAATTTAATTCACCATGTAAATAGTCGAGGAAAGTGACTCGCATCAACAGACCATACAGATTAGCAGAAACATCAGGAAAATGTACTTCTAATCGCCATTCTGGATGCTCTTGTTGAATTGCAGGACGTGTGCCTACATGACCCGCACCATATAAGGCATCGCTATGATAGCCAAGAATGCCTTTTTTATCGGGAGATTCCGCTTTAACCTTTTCCGTTAAAGATGTGGTTTCACAAATGACTTCTACGCCATAAATACCGCTTAAACAAGGTCTATGGCGTCCGACACGGACATTAATGGTGGGGAAATTTAAGGTACGACCAATTTGATCACCATATTGCACACGGCCAATCATGCTATAGGGACGACCCAATAATTTTGCAGCAAGTGACAGATCACCTGCATGAAGTACTTGGCGAATACGGGTTGAACTGACGCGTTCACCATTAAATTCAACAGTATTGAGATTCGTTACATCAAAACCGTACTGTTTTAAAAATTCGCTATTTCCTTGACGGTCTTTACCAAAATGAAAGTCGTCACCTAAGATCAAGCTTTGTGCATTGAGTCTGTTCTTTAATAAATCAGCAAAGTTTTCGGCACTTAAACTGCGAAATTGATTATCAAATTTGGCAATCGCAATATAGTCGACGCCCAATTCAGTGAGATACTCGACTTTTTCTCTCAGTGAAGAGATGCGTGGAGGTGCTTCATAGCCTTTAAAAAACTCTAAAGGTTGAGGCTCGAAGATCATCACCAAGGTTTTTAAGTTTTGTCTTCTGGCAACGTCTTTCAGTTGCGAAACCATAGCCTGATGTCCCAAATGGACACCATCAAAATTGCCAATCGTCACTGCGGTTTGGGGCAATTGGAAATTTGGTGCTAAGGCATTTAGACGTAACAGCTGCATGGTTTCAAAATAAGCTTAAAATTTGAAAGGACTATATATTGCCATAATCTCACAGTTTCGTCTTGTTGTTGTGTTTTTATCCAGAAAAAAATATTGAGAATAATTTTACATATCAGTTAAATTGATTCATTTTATGAAAATAAATCAATTTTATTTATTAATGAGTGCTTTTATAATCAATTTGTCTGCTGAAATGAGGATGAAGCGATGAAAAAGCCATTTTACCAACTCGAACAAACACGTGATGTGATCCGACAGTTTACGCCAAATTGGTTCACCATGACCATGGGGACAGGAGTGGTGGCCCTGATTTTACCAGAATTTCCATTTGCTCAAGGCTTTTTGTGGCAAATGGCAAGTTTGTTGTGGCAGTTTAATATGCTGCTGTTTATCACATTTATGACTTTATATGTTCTACGCTGGCTGATTTATCCTCAAGAAGCGAAGCAGATCTTTTCCCATCCTGCAATGGCGCTTTTTTTAGGCGCAATTCCAATGGCTTTGGCAACGATTTTAAATGGCTTTTTAAAATATGGCATTGTTTTATATGGTGATGTTGCCATCCAAATCGCGCAATTGCTGTGGTTTATTGACGTCGTTTTGGCGGTAGGGATTGGTATTTTTGTGCCATTCTGTATGTTCCATAAACAAGATCATCAATTGCATACAATGACTGCAATGTGGTTACTGCCGATTGTCGCCTGTGAAGTTGCAGCAACCTCAGGCGGTTTGCTTTTAGCGCATATGGAGGCGAGTCAACATGCAGTCGGTATTTTATTCGCCAGCTATATGCTGTGGGGCATGTCTGTATTGCCAGCGTTTGGAATCCTGACGATTTTGATGTTGCGTCTGGCATTACATCAATTACCCAGCAAAGAGTTGGCGATCACAGGTTGGTTGGCTTTGGGACCCATCGGTACTGGTGCATTGGCACTCTTGGTTTTAGGTGCTCAAGCGCCTCAAGTTTTGACTTTGATTGACTTTGAAAGCCTCGGTGTGTTTTTTCAAAATACAGGTATCGTGGCAAGTTTCATTTTACTGGGTTTTGGTGTGTGGTGGTTTGCAATTGCTGTTTTAACCACATTGAAACATGCTGCGACTGAATTGCCTTTCAACTTAGGTTGGTGGGGATTAACCTTTCCATTGGGTGTCTTTATTTTAGCGATATTGAATCTGGGACATCAGTTACAGGTGCATTTTATTGTCGATACAGGTCTAGCATTCGCAGCTATTCTCATGATGCTCTGGGTAATGGTCATGATCAAAACTTTGCAAGGTATTTATCAAGGCAATTTGTTTTTTTCACCTTGTTTAAAAGCATGGTTGGAGCGAGAACAAACTTAAAAATGAAAAGCTGATATAGGCATTAGACAAAGAAATTGGATTTTAGCTAACACAATCAAGCCGTACAGGATATAAAAAACTGTGCGGCTGTTTAATGGAGAACGATTTGATATAAATCATATCGTATGTTTTTCTATTCATCGACACAGCGATATTGACGCCCATCATGATTCAATCTGAATTTGAACCTGTACTCGTGCAAGTGATTAATGCTTTTTGCACCCAATTTCCGACTGAACTACATAGTGTATATGTCTATGGAAGTGTGGCAAAGGGAACAGCTGTTGTCGGGCAGTCTGATCTTGATTTATGTGTGGTCTTTGTTCAGCCCGTCCATGAGGTAGAGCGGAAAATTTCACAGATTAAATCAGATATTATGGCGTTGACCAACATGTTTTCTAAAGTCGATGTTGATATGGGCGTATTACAAGAAGTGTTGGATGAGGCAAATAAGAAAAGCTGGGGAGCATGGATTAAAATCTTCTGCCATCCTCTTTATGGCGAAGATTTATCTGGACATTTTGAAGATATTCAAATTGATCGAAATGTGATTCGGGAAATCAATCGAGGATATGATGAAGATATACCAGGTTATTTCAGGGTACTTGAGAGACAAGATCAATCCCTGCAAGACCGGCTTAATTTAAAAAAATCTTTACTGAAAAGAGTCATTCGCTTGTTGCCACTGACATGGCTTGAGATCGAACAATGGCCTGTAAATTTAGAAAGTACTGTACTGCAAGCGATACAGAAATATCCTGAACAAAAGCCAATGTTTCAATATCTGCTCAAAGAACTGGAAAATCCTGAAGTACTCAGTCGTGTATCTTTGAAGCAAGTGCAAGAAATCTATGTGTGGATCTGTCGTCATTTAAAATAGAAATAAAAAAGCAGTCTTCCAGATCTACCCCAAATATAGTTTTGAATTGGTAAGAAAAAATTAACAAAAATCTTTAAAAGTTAAGGTGGGTTTGATAAAAAGAATTGTTGATGAATACAAAAATGTTAATGGTTATGGCTAAAAGATACAAATATTATCCAATAAAGACAATCAAGGATTGGCAAGGTGAAGACTGGGATGTTTATGAAGAATCGTAAACTTCTGTTGGTGTTATGGTTTAAAGGAAATGTAAACCTTCATACAGAACAGAAAATTTCGCTGTTATTCTTAGCGCTGAGTTAGCTGAGTTTCTAAGACAAAATAGCCTATATTACTCAGCAGAACAACTTGGAATATCAATTCCTAAAACTGTTTGCTTTCGTCGCGAATTAGATATTCAAAAAAAGATCTCTCAACTAGACCATACTTGGATTAAAGCGCATCAAACTGAAATACTCAATGACAGTTATCAGGGCTTAAATGAAAATATGGACTGACCATAAAACAAGTACGCATTTATACTAGTTATTTGCTCAAGTATGCTGGAGCGGTTAGATCGAAACCTCTTCGTACAACCCAGCAAGAAATTAAAAATGAACAATGGTATCAACAAAATAAGCAAGCAATAGTTGATATGACTTTGAAGCAAATCAGCCAAACTTTTGGTGTTTCGGGTGCTCAAGCACGGAAAGTTTAAACGAGAGTATGTAAAGAATTTCAATTGCCTATGTTGGCAGATCGTGTACAAAAAAGAGTCGAGTAACGTCGGAAATGGTTAATTGACAATCAAGAGCAAATATTAAGAACGGATATTAGGGTTAAGCAAATTGCAAAAAAACTTAGATCAAACAGAGAAGCAAATTTAGCATGCTCGTGCTCAAATTAAAATAATATTAGAAAGAAATCGACAGCAGAATAATGTCAATAAAAAATAGCGATTGTTTAGTTTTTGTCGGATTAGAATTCCTTTTGGTGATAACCTAGACTTTGATCCTAGACAGTATCGTTGAATATTTTATAACTGTTAAATTTTTCTAATATGTTGTCTCAAAATCATGTATGATGATCACATGAAAAGTCCTCTAAGGTAGACAAAATAAGGATTTTTTTGTAGGGTAAATCACAATTTATAATTTTTAATAAACAGTAAAAACCATGTTGAATAATATTTACTTTGCTTTAGACAAATTGGGGTTAACTGCTCAAAAACGTGCGATACATATTCAGTTCAATAATAGCTCGCTCAATCATCAAGTCTTTCTTCAGCGTGTTGATGGTACGCATGCCATCAATGAGGGCGTTGATTTACAACTGATCTGTTTGTCTACTAGAGATAATATAGAGCTGAAAAACTTTATTGGATGTCGTGTAGCCGTTGATATTGTCAATGATCGGTCTGAACTCAATCGAATTTCAGGCATTGTCACCAAAGCTGAGGTAGGCGCCTCTGATGGTGCTCTCACAGTTTATCGCCTCACGGTTCAAGATCCTACTGCACTATGGAAACAGCGTAGAAATTCCAGAGTGTTTATGTCGAAGTCGGCAGTTGATGTAATTCAAACCGTATTTCAGGAATGGGTGCAACGCAGCCCTTTGTTTGCTGCTAGCCTGACTTTGGACATGAGTGGTTTAACCAAAGACTATGATGTCAGACCATTCATTATGCAGGCATCTGAAAGTGACTTTAACTTTTTGATTCGTTTGATGAAAAGCGAAAATATAAGTTATTTGCTTGATGAAGCACAACTTAAAGTGTCGAGTACAACGGAACAAATCCAAGCCCAAAAACTACGTTTAATTGATGACAATAGCCAATACACCGCCCTTGAACGCAGAAACATCCGCTTCCATCGAAGTAGCGCAGTTGAAAAAAGCGATTCGATGATCAGTTTTACAGGGCAACGTTCACTCCAACCGACCTCAGTACATGTCCACCGTTGGCAAGCAGACATATTGGATATCGAAGAAGGCGCAGGCAATGTCTTAAGCAAACACAAACACAGTGACCACTATGACAATGCCAGTCTAGGTTTAGAGCAAGTCTGGCATTTTAGCCCTGCATGGGTCGCAGACCTCAATGGTGAGGATGGTGCAACCCCATCGGGCAACAGTCAGGTTGAACGATTTAATCAAAACTTGAGCAACTACTATGACTCACAAGCGAAACAGTTTACTGCTGTATCCACAGTACGAGATGCACATGTAGGCTACTGGTTTGAGCTGAATGAAAATCCTCGATTGAGTCAAAAAGATCGTGCTGATCAGCAATTCTTGATTATATCCAAGCACTTTTATAATCAGAATAATTTGCCCAAAGACCTGAATAATCAGGTTGAAACCTTACTCAATCAAAGTCATTGGCAATCAGCCAACTTTACAACAAATAACAGTGACGAACGCCAAGCCAATCAATTGGTGCTACAACGACGACATATCGCGATTGTCCCAGAATATGATCCACTCAAGCACAGACCTATTGCAATACCGCAACGTGCCAGAGTGGTTGGACCGAGTGAGGAGGAAATCTATGTCAATCAAATGGGAATGGTTAAGGTAAATTTTTTATTTACCCGCACCGAAGATCATCAACATGATGGTGGGGCAGGCTCGAATAACAATGATACCGACTCGGCGTGGGTGGATGTGCTGACCCCATGGGCAGGTGATGGTTATGGGGCAAGATTCCTACCGAGGGTTGGAGAGTTGGTCGCGATTGACTTCTTCGGTGGAGATATTGATAGACCGTTTGTGATGGGACGTATTCATGAAGGACAGCGCCATCCGACCAAGTTTGATGATAAAGGCAAGTTGCCCGATACCAAAAAGTTGTCTGGGATTAAAAGTCGAGAGTACAAAGGCAGTGGCTACAACCAACTACGTTTTGACGATACCACCAACCAGATCAGCAGCCAGTTGCACAGCAGTCATGGCGCAAGTCAGCTCAATCTCGGCAGCCTCAGTCATCCCAAAGAAACCGAGAGCAGTGACGGGCGAGGAGAAGGCTTTGAGCTGAGAACGGATCAATGGGGTGCTGTACGCGCAGGGCAAGGCTTACTGCTGAGCACCCATGCACAAGATGGCGCATCTGGCAATCAGCTCGATGCGACAGAAGCCAAAAGTCAACTAGAAAGTAGCCTGAACAATGCCAAAGCCTTAAGTGAAGTTGCGAAGCATCAACAGACGGATCCTTTGGAAAATCTAGATTATTTGAAGTCATTTATTTCAGATTTGGAAAAAGAACAGTCTGATGAATCCAAAGATCAAGCCGATGCATTTAAGCAAGCCTTGATGGTTTTAGCCTCACCGAACTCAATTGGATTATCGAGCAATGAAGACATTCATCTTTCTGCGGACAAGCAAATCAGTCATAGTGCAGGTGATAGCATCAATTTGAGTACGCAAAAATCCTTGGTAGGGCATGCCAATTCTAAAATCAGCCTGTTTGCCGCACAGGAAGGTGCAAGGCTTTATGCAGGAAAAGGAAAAGTAGAAATTCAAGCGCAGGGTGATGGTGCTGATTTGATTGCCCGTAAGGGCATTCAAATCATTTCAACTGAAGATCGTATTGAGATTATTGCTAACAAGAAAATAGTTTTGATATCTGATACTTCTATGCTTGAGATTAGTGGTAAAGGGGTGTTTGTAAAGACACCAGGTTTGTTTGAAGTTAAATCGGGACAGCAGAAGTTTGAAGACGGAGTACATGTACCTACGACTAAAGTGAGTTTACCTATGCTCGAAACATCATATAGCAATAAAATTGACTATAGTTGGAAGGATGATCTAGGTAATGAAAAGGAAATTTTTGTTTTAGACCAAAATAATAATAGACTAATAAAATCTAAAACAGATAAGTTAGATGATAAAAAAAATATTAGTTCTTTACGTTTTTATACATGTAAAGAGTCAGAGTTTGTTGCATTAGGCTTTGATTCTTCTTATGTTTCTTTGGAACAGAAACGTCTTGATGGTGAAAATATAGATGAACTATTAGTTGAAGCTTTATCTGAATCTAATGATGATGTTTATACGGAAGAGGATTTCTAATAATGTCAGCACTTAATACTATTACTGCAAAATTTTTTGATAGTTCGGGAAGATATGTAGTAAATTTGGAAGTCAAGTCTAGATATTCAGGTTCATCTAAAGAAAATTCAAATAAAACAAATAGTCGCGGGCTTTTTGTATTTCAAGCGTCTTATAATAGGACTGTAGAAATTCTTGCAAAACCTCCAAATCAGCAGGGATATACAGTTTTTAAAACTATAAACTCATCATTAGGCTCCTCTGAAGATAACCCTATTATAGTTAAATTACCGAAGACAATAGATTATTATAAAAATATAAATAATAATTCTCCTAGCAAAGGAATTGTGAGCACCTTATTTAAAGTAGTGGACAGCAATGGACGAGTCATGATTAATTTTCCAATTCAGTCTAGACCGAAAGGAAAAAGTAATTCACCAGATAAATATACTAATAATCAAGGTATAGTAGAAGTTTTGTCATCTTCTAATCGAGATATTGAAGTTTTAGCACTTAATTCGAGAGATCAATTTGAACTCAAATTTTCAGGAAATTCAGGAAATGGAACAAAACAGCCAATATTGATTAAACTAAATGAACAATATGATAATTTTAAGGGTATGACTTTAATAAAGATACTGGATAAATCAGGTCAACATTACGCAGTCAATGATGTAGATGTTGAAATGATTTTTAATAATAATCAAAAAAAGAATCTTAAAGTTAAAAATGGACAATTGAAATTAAGTAATTGGGTTGGTCAAAAAATTAAATTAACTATTTTCAAACCAGATGGAAAGCCATTAGATTCAGTGGACTTCATGGTAAGAAGAGTAAAAGAAGAGTTTATTGATTTACAATTAAATGTAGATGTTCTAAATGGAAGAACAGCAGTAAATGAGCCGAATATTACTAGACGTATAGAGGACAGCGTTTCTGGGGAAATTATTTCATTAAGTTTTTTTAAGGAAGTATATGGAACAAAGAAGTTATTTTGGCGCAATGAAATGAACGGAAAACCAACTCAGAATACAACTCCAGAACAATTTCTACCTGCTTTGAATAAAGGATTATTAAAGTATAAGATGACTGAAAAACTAATGCTCTGTCATTTTCTTGCTCAAATCTATCATGAGTGTGATCACTTCAATACATTGATCGAATATGCAAGTGGAAAAGACTATGATATCTCTAATTTTCCACCAACTGCATGTAATGTTCCAAAAAGTCGCGCATGTAGAAGGCGTAAGCAAATAATAGCAGAGGGAAATACTGCACCTGGTGATGGACCTAAATATAAAGGACGAGGACTAATACAACTTACATGGAAAAGTGCTTATATTAAATACAAAAATTATTCTGGACTTGATGTAGTTACTAATTCAGATCTATTGTGTAATGATCTTCTTCACGCTGTTGAAAGTGCAGTATGGGCCTTTAATGAGTTTAAGAATGCAGATAGTTTAGTTCGTAATGGTTATAGTGATTTAAATGGCTCCTATACTGATTCACATCATTTGGGGGTTGTAGATAAAGTAAGCAGAAGAATTAATGGTGGTATTAATGGTTTAGCTGAAAGAAAAAGTTTATTTTTAAAAATATTGAGAGAGGTTGAGAAGCGAAATGGGTTTAAGTAAGAAATTTTTATTTTTAATATTAGTATTTTATTCCATAGTTTCTTCTGCTAATGATAGCTTGTTAAAAGAAAGCCATAAAATTTATTTTAAACATGGAAATTCTAAAATTTTTTTATTTAATGATGATGACTTTTGTTTTGATAAAGATGCATTTTCGATTGAAAATTTAACAAATGATGGAAAAAAATATCTATTTGTAAATTATACCGATGATTGTAATCCAAGTGGTAAGTACCAAATATTTGATATATCAAAAAATAAAGCAGAAAAATTTTATTTAAGCCCATTATATGATCCCACAGTAGATAGTAATAAAAAGCAAATTATTGAAAATTTTAAAGTTGGTGCTATAACTTATACACGAATATATGCTCTGAAAAATGGAAAATATGATTTATTGGAAGAGATAAAAACATTAGGTAATGGTGTGAATTTGAGTGTGTTTTATTCGAATAGTATACCGATATATTCTTTAAAAAATGATTCAAACCAAATAATAAAAAATACAAAAATAAGCTCACAAAAAGCCTTTCTGTTTAATGAGTCACTAAAAAAAACAAAGGCTTATTTAATACAAGGAGATAATGTTGATGTTGTGAAAATAATTAAAAAAAATGATTTATTTTATTTAAATATTATTTTTCACGGAAAATCTAAAAGTATCCAAGGCTACATTAAATTATCTGATATTTTATAAACATAACGAGGCTACCTGTAAGGCAGCCTCGAAATGTCTTCAATGAATTATTCTGATTTATCGTTTAAACTAAAGAACCAGTTGAGAATCAGTGCCGCAAACGTTGCAGTACCAATACCACCCAGATTGAAATCACCAAATTGAAGGGCAAAGTCACCTGTACCTAAAATAATCGTCACAGCAGCAACCATCAGATTTTTATTTTTAGAAAAGTCGACTTTATTTTCAATCCAGATTTTTGCACCCGCAATGGTGATTAAACCAAAAACCACAATCGAAGCACCGGTTAAAATCGCAGTTGGGATAGTATGGATAATTGCACCAAACTTTGGTGAAAAGCCCAAGAAAATGGCAAAGACACCCGCAATCACAAAAATAATCGTTGAATAAACACGGGTGACTGCCATCACACCGATATTCTCACCGTATGTGGTCATACCAGGAGCACCAACACCACCTGAAAGCGTTGTTGCGATACCATCAGCAACAAACGCTTTACCAATGTGTGGATCTAAATTTTCTCCAGTCATGGCACTGACTGCTTTAATATGACCTAAGTTCTCTGCAACAAGAATCAATGCGATTGGCGCAATGATCAACATCGCATTGACATCAAAAACTGGTGAATGGAATGTCGGTGTGCCAAACCAGGCCGCTTCTTGGATCGGGGTAAAATTAATCGGAGAACCGTTACCCATCACATTGGCAACAATGAAATAGATCAAATAAGCCAACAATAAACCCACCAATAACAGTAAACGTTGCAGCAATCCTTTGGTGAATACCGCAATCGAACCCATACAAAGTACAGTCACCAATGCCATCCACATATTAAAGTTATTACCTGCAACACCTTTTACTGTAACGGGCGCAAGGTTTAGACCGATAATCATGACCACAGCACCTGTAACGACAGGAGGCATCAGCTTTTCTATCCATTTGGTACCTGTTGCCATCACAATCAAACCAAAGATTGCATACAACACCCCGCACGCCATAATACCACCTGCTGCATGGGCAATATTTACATTGGGTGTGCCTGTGCCTGAAGCAGCATATCCCGTTGCCGCGATCACTACACCAATAAAGGCAAAGCTTGACCCCAAGTAACTTGGAACACGACCACCCGTCACGATAAAAAACAGAATCGTACAGATTCCTGACATTAAAATAGCAAGGTTTGGGTCAAAGCCCATCAAGAACGGTGCAAGTACAGTTGCACCAAACATTGCAAAAGCATGCTGAATCCCTAAAACGATGCTTTGTGCAGGAGGTAAATACTCATTGGTACCGACAGGTCTTGCATCAATGCTGCCAGAATACGGACGCCATTTGGGAAACCAGTTGGACATAAATTGAGCGCTCGAAAGACAAATTGGACACATGATACGCTTTCTTTTCGAGAGTTTTAATCATTTTAGTCAAACTAAACGCTTGCATTTATTAGGAAAAAGTGATGTTTTGTACCATTTGGTCAAATAATTAATTGATGTTAATACGTAAAATCAAAGTATTAAAAAAATTTAGTTTCAAAAGGAAGAAAAAATGAGATGTTTTTTGATTGATTAAAAAAAGTGATTGATCGTTTAAAATATTTGAATCAGTTGGCACTTTTATAAAAACTCAAGAGAATGTCAAATGACATTCTCTTGAACGGGAAATAAAAAGTGACCAGACGTTGAGTGGATTAACCGGTATTCCGCAAACCTGCCGCAATACCGGCAATACTCACCATCAGCGCATGATCTACTGGCGTATGTTCAGCTTGACGTTCAGCCAAATAAGCACGGCGTCGTTTCATCAGTTCAGCTTGCAGTAAGTGTAACGGCAACAAATACGGTTTACGTACTTTCATGGCTTGATCAAGCACTTCGTTGGAACTTAGAAGTTCTGACTCACCTTTCATTGCTAACAGCGTTTGTACAGCATCGTGGAGACGTTGACGTAATTCAGCACCAAGCACTTTTAAATCGTCATCATCAGTTAAATGCGATTCATAATAGAGGGCAATATTTGAGTCTGCTTTGGACAGCACCATTTCCAGCATATCAATTAAGGTTTGGAAATAAGGCCATTCCGCCAGCATTTCATCCAGAACAGCTTTCTGACCTTGATCAATCACTTGGTTGATGGCTGCTCCCGTACCCAACCAAGCAGGAAGCATCAAACGAATTTGTGTCCATGCAAAAACCCAAGGAATGGCGCGTAAGGATTCAATTCCACCACTGACTTTACGTTTCGCTGGACGTGAGCCAAGCGGTAACATTTGCAACTCAAGTTCAGGTGTAACGGTACGTAAATATTTTACAAAATGAGGATTTTCCCGAACGGTCTGGCGATACACCTGAACCGATAAGTCGGTCATATTGTGCATCAAATCTCGCCATGCCTGCTTTGGCACAGGGGGCGGTAACAAGGTTGCTTCCAATGTCGCAGCCGCATAAATTTCTAAATTCTGTAAAGCGATTTCTTCCAAACCGAATTTAAAGCGGATCATTTCACCTTGTTCAGTCACTCGGATTGCACCTGAAATTGAGCCAGGTGGTTGGGAAAATAGCGCCTGTTGAGTGGGTGCACCACCACGACTGATGGAGCCGCCACGACCGTGGAACAGGGTCAATTGTACGCCGTGTTGTTTTGCAATTGCAGTCAACTCTTCTTGCGCACGATACTGTGCCCAATTTGCCGACATAAAGCCTGCATCTTTGGCAGAGTCAGAGTAACCAATCATGACCTCATGTTTGCCTTGGATATGCTGTTTATACCAATGCATATTGAACAAGGTCGTCATGGTATTTGCGGCACCATCCAAATCCTTCAAGGTTTCAAATAATGGTACTACACGTAGAGGGTGTTCGATTCCTGCTTCTTTTTGTAGTAACAGTACCGCCAACACATCACTTGGATATTCCGCCATTGAAATGATGTAAGCACCCAAACTTTCTTTGGGCTGCTCTGCCAAAGTACGCATGGTTGCAAAGACTTCTTGAACATCAGGATGTTCAATCAGGCTATTGGCAGGTTCATTTAAATGTTTTGGTAAAAGTGGGCGCTTGCTTTGTAATTCTTGCAATAAGAAGTTTTGACGGGCTTGTTCAGTCCATGTCTCAAAATTGCCCAAACCAAGATATTCGGTAATCGCAGAGATGGCTTGACGGTGACGGCCTGATTCTTGACGAATATCCAGCTTCAATAACTCAATTCCAAAGCAATTGACACGATAGATAAAGTCGAGCAATTTGCCGTTGGCAATTTCTGGCAAATTACATGCCATGAGTGAGCGGTAACAAAGCAACAGTGGCTGTAATAATTCATCTTTATGGCGAATGATTAAACTGCGGTCAACATCTGAGTGCTGACCACGCAATTTGTCCGCCAACCATTGACGAGTGGCTTTTAAACGTTCACGGGTTGCACGTAAATATTCACGATAAGGTTCTGGATGGCTATAGCCTAAAGCTTGATGCAATTCGTTGGAATACGCCTCAATTGAAAGCTCCCAACGCAAATCTTCTATATCACGAACATATAAATCAGCAGCTTTCCAGCGAGATAACCACAAAACTTCTTGGGTAATGTTATGGGTAACATTTGGGTTTCCATCACGGTCACCCCCCATCCATGATGCAAAACGAATCGGTGAAATATCCAAAGGTAAGGCTTGGGCACAGTTATCTTGAACAAGATCGTCCAACTCACGGATAAATTTGGGTACCGCATTCCACAGCGTTTGTTCAATGGTGGTGAAGCCCCATTTGGCTTCATCAATAGGGGTTGGACGATGTTGACGAATCTCATCCGTTTGCCATGCTGAGCAAATCAATTGTTTTAAATCAGTCAGCACTTCAGCACGTTGTTTTGGTGTAAGTTTTTGCTGATCAAATGTTGAAAGACAGTGATTAATCCCATCATATTTTTGAATTAAAGTACGGCGACTGACCTCTGTTGGATGTGCGGTGAGGACCAATTCAATTTTTAATTCACAGATTTGCTTATAAAGGGTTTCAGTCGAAATTTGCTGATCTTTAAACTTGGTAAATAAATGATCTAAAACATTCGGTGATGGTGCATTTTCATCACATTCACTTTGGCGACGGCTACGCACCACATGATATTGTTCTGCAATATTGGCAAAATTCAGAAAGTGTGAGAATGCACGGGTCAGAGGCAGAATTTCATCATCTTTTAAATTTAAAAATAATTGTTCAAGTTGTTTTTCTGCTTCAATTTGACCATCACGGGCGCCTTTGCCTAAGGCACGAATCTGTTCAATTTGATTAAACAAATCTTGTCCTGCATGTTCCTTTAAGGTTTCACCTAAAAGATTTCCGAGCAAGCGTACATCTTCACGCAGTGGAGCATCAATTTGTTGAACCATTTGTCACTCTCCAATTCTTGTTATCTTGAATATAACGTGATTCCATCACAATCCAAGGGACTCCCTACAAAAGTATGTAAGTGACTGTGCAAGAAGTCGACTTTGATTTGTTTTTCATTGAGTTGTATTCGGGGTAATTTGCGTATTACAGCTTCGAGTATGCCTGAAACAGCAATTGCACATTATTTAGTTTTTTAATAGCACTCTCATGGCTTATATTTCAGCATAAATAAATCAATACTTTCTTTGATGATTTGCTGTTTTTCTTGCGCTGTTGGAGTTGGACGAATTCCTAGTAGGACCTCGTGATGCCGAACACCGAGCAATAAAGACAAAATCAAATTGATCTGTTTGTCGATTTGGTCTGCCTGAATAAATTGCAGGGTGGTGGCTTGTTGAAAAAAGTCTTGCCATACCGAACACATTCTCTGATGGGACGAATTATAAAATTGCAGCGCCAATGGATTCTTTTCTGCGGCAAGTTCCAATAATAAATGTTCCAGTTTAATGGCTTCGGGTAAATTGATGACACTCATCGCCAGTTCGCAGGCCTGAAAAAAATGTGCATAAAAATCACTATCAGCATTGAGGCGTAATGGGCGGGCATTAATCGATTCTTCGCAGGTTTCTTCAATGGCGCAGCTAAATAAAGTTTCTTTATCTTGAAAATGGTTATATACGGTCAGTTTGGTCACACCTGCTTCTTTGGCAATCTGGTTCATACTGGAACCGTGATAGCCGAGCTTTAGAAACAGTTTTTTTGCTGCTTCTACAATGTGTTTACGTTTTTCTAAGTCCTTTGGACGGCCAACTGTTGTTTGCACAATAATTCCCAAAAAAACAAAATTAGGTCAATTACTCAAAACATGATTCACAATTATTGTACCATGCAGTATATTAATTAAAAAATGAGCAACGAAAAGGTATTTTGATACTTCATCAATGGCTTGCGTTATTGGCTAAAAATAAATCGGCAGACTACGAATCAAGAAAATAGAGACTATTTTCAAAATTCTTAACGCGCACTGAGATAATTTTAGCGAAAACTTGAGAAAGAACAAAGTGTGGTTTTGTTTGCTGTATACAGATGAATGATCAATAAATCTTGAATTCTCATTGTATTTTCCAAAAAAGAAAGCATTTGAATAAGAGCCTTGCCTATGCGTAGACTAAATTTAATGATCATAAGCCTATTGGGATTGTGGAGTATCATCATGGTGGGGTGTAGTAAACCAGTCCCCGAAGTGGAACAGGTTCCCTTGGTAATGGTTGCCCAACCATTGACTTCCCAAGAAGATCAGAAAAGCTATGCAGGCGATGTGCAGGCGCGTCAACAAACTGCATTGGCGTTTCGAGTTGGCGGGCAGATCACTGCACGCTATGTCGATGTTGGTGATCGGGTCAAGGTCGGACAGGTTTTGGCAAAGCTTGATGTCAAAGATGCTGAATTACAGTTGAACTCAGCAAGAGCACAACTTGAAAGTGCTCAATCTGCTGCCAAAGTTGCAGCGGATGAATTTAAACGCTTCCAACAGTTGTTACCGATCAATGCAGTCAGCCGTTCACAATACGATGCTATCAAAAATCAGTATGACGCAGCGCAGGCAAGTCTTAAACAAGCACAATCAAACTATGATGTGAGTGCCAACCAAACGGGTTATAACCAGCTGATTGCCAATAAAAATGGAGTGATTACGCAACGTAATATTGAAATTGGGCAAGTGGTTTCGGCTGGTCAAGCAGCTTATCAACTGGCAATTGATGGTGATCGTGAAGTCGTTATCGGCGTTCCTGAACAGGCAATTTCTGAAATTAAAGTGGGTCAAAGTGCATGGATTACCTTGTGGTCAAAACCTCAGGATAAATTTGCAGCTTATGTCCGTGAGATTTCGCCTGCCGCTGATCAGTCACGTACTTTTACCGTCAAAGTGGCTTTAAAAGAAGGGCAATCAGCCATTCAATTGGGTCAAAGTGCACGGGTGTTTTTCAATCAAAATATTCAAAACAGCTTGAGTGTTCCGCTCACCAGTGTTTCAGCCAATAACAATCAGGCTTATATCTGGGTGGTCAATCCTGATCAGACCATTCGTAGGGTTTCAGTAACCTTAGGTCGTTATGGGCGTGACAATGTCACGGTATTAAGTGGTTTGAATGCTGGACAATGGGTCGTGGTTGGCGGTGTTCACTTACTCCGTGACAAGCAAAAAATTAAACCGATAGATCGTGAAAATCGTGCCGTAACTATCCAAAAAGGGGCATGATCATGAGTCTATTTAACTCCTTTAATTTGTCCGAATGGGCACTTAAAAATAAAGGCTTAGTACTTTATTTTATGATTTTGCTGGGAATTGTCGGGTTATTTTCTTATTCCAAACTGTCTCAAAGTGAAGATCCACCTTTTACCTTTAAAGTTATGGTGGTACAAACTTATTGGCCGGGTGCAACGGCACAGGAAGTGTCTTTGCAAATCACCGACAAGGTTGAAAAGGAGCTCATGAGCACAGGGCTGTATGACAAGATCATGGCATACTCTCGTCCCGGTGAGTCTATGGTCATGTTTATGGCAAAGGACTCTTTGAAGTCCAGTCAAATTCCGGATGTTTGGTACCAAGTACGTAAAAAAGTCGGTGACATCAAAACCCAGTTACCTGCTGGTGTTCAAGGTCCATTCTTTAATGATGAGTTTGGCGACACATTTGGAAATATTTATGTTTTGACAGGCAAAGACTTCGACTATGCCACGCTTAAAGAGTATGCCGATCGATTACAGCTTCGCTTACAGCGAGTCAAAGATGTCAGCAAAGTCAATTTGGTTGGCTTACAAGATCAAAAGATCTGGATTGAACTTTCAAATACCAAAGCGGTGCAGATGGGTGTCCCGGTTACGGCAATCCAAGAAGCTTTGGCAAAACAAAATAGTGTTACCAGTGCAGGATTTTTCGAAACCGGCACCGACCGTATTCAGATTCGTGTCAGTGGGGCTTTAAAGAGTGTTGACGACCTGAAAAAGATGCCATTGTTGGTGGGAAATAAAACCATTCAACTGGGCGATGTAGCTGAGGTTTATCGGGGGTTTAGCGAGCCGGCACAGCCCCGTATGCGTTTTATGGGCGAAAATGGTATTGGTCTTGCTGTGTCCATGCGTAAAGGTGGTGACATCATTGCCTTGGGTAAAAATCTGGAAACCGAATTCCAGACGCTACAGAAAACTTTACCTTTAGGCATGGAACTGAAAAAAGTTTCAGATCAGCCTGTTGCAGTACAGCGTAGTATTCATGAATTCGTGAAAGTTCTTGCTGAGGCCGTGATCATTGTCTTATTGGTGAGTTTCTTCTCTTTGGGTTTCCGAACCGGATTGGTGGTCGCCTTTTCGATCCCATTGGTGCTCGCCATGACCTTTGCAGGGATGAACTTGTTTGATGTTGGTCTGCATAAAATTTCTTTAGGGGCACTGATTTTAGCCCTCGGACTATTGGTTGATGATGCCATTATCGCCGTCGAAATGATGGCGATCAAAATGGAGCAAGGTTATAGTCGGATGAAAGCCGCAGGCTTTGCATGGACCAGTACGGCATTTCCAATGCTGACAGGGACATTGATTACGGCAGCAGGCTTCTTACCGATTGCGACAGCTGCATCAAGTACAGGTGAATATACACGCTCGATTTTCCAGGTGGTGACCATTGCTTTAGTTGTTTCATGGTTTGCCGCGGTCATTTTTGTACCTTATTTAGGCGATAAATTACTGCCTGATTTTAGTAAAGAAGCCCAAAAAGCACCGTGGTATCAGCGTCTTTATGCAAGATTGCGTAAACAGCCAGAACCGCAACCTGTGATTCATCATGTGGGTGAGCATTTTGATCCCTATCAATCGAAATTTTATCAAGGCTTTAGAAAGTTGGTGAACTGGTGTGTGACTTATCGTAAAACCGTCATTTCCATTACCGTCGGTGTATTTGTACTGTCGGTGATAATGTTTAAGTTTGTTCCACAGCAGTTCTTTCCACCTTCAAATCGCGCAGAAATTCTGGTTGATTTAAAATTAGAAGAAGGGGCTTCACTGACAGCAACCGAAAATGCTGTGAAAAAAGTCGAAGCTTTTTTATCCAAACAGAAAGGCATCGATAATTATGTCGCTTATGTTGGTACAGGCTCTCCCCGTTTTTACTTGCCACTTGATCAACAAATGCCACAGGCCAGTTTTGCACAGTTTGTGGTGCTGGCATCATCATTGGATGATCGGGATGAAATTCGTAAATCCTTAGACACTCAAATTCGCCAATTATTGCCACAGGTGCGGACAAGGGTGTCTCTGTTGGAAAATGGTCCTCCAGTCGGTTACCCCTTGCAGTATCGTGTATCTGGTGAAGACGTTGCTGTTGTACGTCAGGAAGCACAGAAAGTTGCTCAACTGCTGAGTGAGAATCCGAATACAGGCAATGTGCATTTGGATTGGGGAGAGCAAAGTAAAATCATTTCTTTAGTGATCGACCAAGATCGTGCGCGTCAAATGGGCGTAAGTTCTGAAGATTTGGCGAATTTCTTAAACAGTTCGATTTCAGGCGCGATCATCAATCAGTATCGTGAAAAACGTGAATTGATTGATGTACGTATCCGTGGAGATCAGGCTGAACGGATTAATGTGGAAGCATTGTCAAGTTTGGCTGTACCGACCAGCAAAGGCACCACTGTACCTTTGGCACAGATCGCCACACTACAGTATAAGTTTGAAGATGGTTTGATTTGGCATCGCAATCGTTTACCCACCATTACCGTACGTGCAGATATTCGAACGAAATTACAGCCGGCTACCGTTGTGAATGAAATGGCGGAAAAAATGGATCAACTTCGAGCAACTTTACCAAGTGGCTATTTGGTTGAAGTGGGTGGAACAGTGGAGGAATCTGCCAAAGGACAGACGTCTGTGAATGCAGGTATGCCCCTATTTCTGGCAGTGGTATTTACGCTTTTGATGATTCAGTTGAAAAGTATTTCACGTTCTTTCATTGTGTTTTTGACCGCGCCGTTGGGTTTGATTGGTGTGGTTTTATTCCTGCTGTTATTTAATAAACCGTTCGGCTTTGTGGCAATGCTCGGTACGATTGCACTGTCAGGCATGATTATGCGGAACTCTTTAATTCTGATCGATCAGATTGAGCAGGATATTCGGGCTGGACATAATCAATGGGATGCAATTCTGGACGCAACGGTACGCCGTTTCCGTCCAATTATTCTTACCGCCTTGGCCGCTGTTTTGGCGATGATACCGTTGTCGCGTAGTATTTTCTTTGGTCCGATGGCTGTTGCGATTATGGGTGGATTAATTATCGCTACACTTTTGACCTTATTTTTCTTACCTGCGCTATATGCGACTTGGTTTAAGATTAAAAAAACTACAGAAAATACATAATTTGTTGTGAATATTAGGTGCGAAAAATTGAAAACTTCAATATAGTAGCACTTAATCTTTAACAGAAAATAACATAGGAAATTTCATTGCATAATAAGTCAATCAGTATGCGATGAATTTGAGGTCAAAAACACCCATGGGGCAAACAAATCCAGAACAGCATCGTAAGTTCATTACGAGCTCTTATTTGTTTATGTTTCTTGCATTATTTACGGTGATTACAGCAGTGCTCGCATATTGGTTAGCGCGCAAGGTAGCAGTAGCAAATGATGCAGAGGTATGGATACATGCACAAGCATTGTGGATTATGCGCAATGCTGTCATTTTTTTGATTCTAGCGGCTTTTGCTGCATTGTGGTTTATTCCTTTAATGTTTTTCTATTGGGATAGCTTTATCTGGGTGAAGGCATGCACGGTGGCAGGTGTGGTGTTTAGTGCGATAGCATGGCTATATTTACTCAATATTTGGTTTAAGGGTTTTACAAAATATTTACAGAAAAAAGCAGTTTTTTAAAAAAAACTAGATTTCAAACTTGTAAAAAATAACATCGCCCCCAATTTACTCTGCATAGAAGTATTATCAAATTTTTGTGGAGCATCGCCAATCATGGCTAAACGTGATTATTATGAGGTTTTAGGTATTGCTAAAACCGCTAGTGATGATGAAATTAAAAAAGCCTACCGTAAGTTGGCGATGAAGTATCATCCAGATCGCAACCCTGACAATTCCGAAGCTGAAGAAAAGTTTAAAGAGTGTGCGGAAGCCTATGAAGTGCTTTCGGACAGTGAAAAACGTAGCATGTATGACCGTATGGGTCACAATGCCTTTGAAGGTGGTATGGGCGGCGGCGGCTTCGGCGGTGGATTCAGTGCCGAAGATATTTTCAGCCAGTTTGGTGATATTTTCGGTGGTGCTTTTGGCGGTGGCGGTCGTGGTCAACAACGTGCACGTCGTGGCTCAGACCTGCGTTATGTCATGGAATTAACGCTTGAAGAAGCAGTGAAAGGCGTGAAAAAAACCATTACTTTCACGGCACCAGCACCGTGCGATGCCTGTGACGGCAAAGGTTCAAAAAATCCGAATGATGTGGAAACGTGTAAGACTTGTCATGGTGCAGGTCAGGTACGTATGCAACAGGGGTTTTTCTCAGTCCAACAGACTTGCAGCACTTGTCGTGGGCAAGGAAAAATCATTAAAAACCCTTGTAACAAGTGTCATGGTTCTGGAGTTTCAGATCGTCAACAAACGCTTGAAGTTACCATCCCTGCAGGTGTAGATAACGGTGATCGTGTACGCCTGACAGGTAAAGGCGAAGCAATCCGTGATGGCCAGTCTGGCGACTTATACGTTGAAGTGGTTGTGCGTGAACATGACATCTTCCAACGTGACGGGGCAGACTTGTATATGGATGTTCCTGTGAGCATTGCTGATGCTGCCTTGGGTAAGGAACTTGAGATTCCAACTTTAGATGGTCGTGTTAGTTTGAAAGTGCCAGAAGGTACGCAAACTGGCAAAATGTTCCGTTTACGCGGTAAAGGGGTAAAACCTGTGCGCAGTAGCATGCAAGGTGATTTACTCTGCCGTATTGTAGTAGAAACACCTGTGAATTTGACCAGTCGCCAACGTGAGTTGTTGAAAGAACTTCAAGCAACAATGGAAAGCGATGACAATAAATCTTCGCCGAAGAAAAAATCTTTCTTTGACCGATTATTTGATTAAGTTTAATTCAGTCATAAAAGCATTAAAAAATGGAGCAACATTGAGCTGTTGCTCCATTTTTTATTTTGTGGTTTGGTTCGATTGTGAAAGATCAAATTCATGATCATCTGGGGCAGCATCGATTGAATTGTCATCTTGTGGAAGAATTACTGCTGGAGTGGATGAAGGGATTGTCTGAGCTTCAGTGGGTGTTGAAGACTCTTGTGCCCAACTGAATGAAACCGCTGTTGTGATCATCAGTCCGAAAATTATGGTTTTAATTTGCATGATATGTCCTTGGGTTGAGCTATTCTTTGTAAGATTTCCGAGATTTTTAATACTTATCTATTTAGCTTAAATTTTATTTAAAATGGTTTTGTTTTTTGATTTGAGTTTCTAAATATTCTATAAAAATTGAAAAATAAGAATGGCTAGCTGCGACCATGAGTGGAATTTTTGTTTTGATGATTTCATATTGATGCTTTTGTAAATGAGTCAAGCAGTTTTAACATTAGAGGATACGCCCCCCATACCCTCTAATGATAACAACAAACCAGAACTACTCAAGAATTGGAGCATCGATGTCTTCAACACGAACTTCTGTTGGTGTTTCTGCAGGCGCAGTTGTGTTGCCTTGAGTTACTGCTTTTTCTTCTACAAGCGCAGAGGTTGACGCTGGTACAGATTCAGCCCAAACATTGGTCATCATTATTGCGAGCACAAGTACAAAAGCCATTTTATTCGAATGCATATTGGTCTCCTTATCATCCATATTATTTTCATTCGTGGCAGTAGTCTGCGGTGCGATTCTTGCATTTTGATGAAAATCGCTTGAGCAACGCTGTAAATGTTTCAAAGTTTTATCAATATCTTTTTTAATATTCATCTATTTCTTCGTTGAGTCAATTTACGATCCATCACACAGTCAGATTTTGAAGTAATTAAAAAGTTCAAGGTATTTTTTTAAATGGAATCGTCGTCTTGGAACTGAGTTTTGTTATAGTAGAGCCAAATTTTCAAATTCAGATTTAGGAAGATCGTATGTCAGCAGCTCCACGTATTGGTATTTTAGGTGCAGGCGGTCGTATGGGCCGTACATTGATTCAAGCGGTACAACAAGCGGGTTATCAACTTGCGGCAGCTGTTGAGCGTCCAGAAAGTACGTTGATTGGTGCAGATGCAGGAGAACTTGCTGGCATTGGCGCTGTGGGTGTTAAAGTGGTAGGCAGTTTGGAAGAAATCTTAAAAGACGTTGATGTCGTGATTGATTTTACTGCACCTGTGGCTACAGAGAGCCATCTAAAGTTATGTCGTGGAGCGGGTGTTGCAATGGTGATTGGAACAACAGGTTTTTCAGATGAGCAAAAGACCTTGTTGAATCAATCTGCGGCAGAGACGCCAATTGTGTATGCTGCAAACTACTCAGTAGGTGTCAATGTTTCCATTAAATTGCTTGAGCTGGCTGCAAAAGTATTTGGTGATACAGTGGATATCGAGATTATCGAAGCTCACCATCGTCATAAAGTAGATGCACCATCAGGAACGGCTTTGATGATGGGTGAAGCGGTTGCGGAAACCTTAGGTCGTGATTTGAAGAAAGTGGCGGTTTATGGTCGTGAAGGTCACACAGGTCCACGTGAGCGCGAAACCATTGGTTTTGAAACCATTCGTGGCGGTGATATTGTCGGTGAGCATACTGTGATGTTCATTGGTGAGGGTGAGCGTGTCGAAGTGACGCACAAAGCAACCAATCGCATGAATTTTGCGGCAGGTGCTGTACGTGCAGCAGCATGGGTTGTCGGAAAAGAAGCAAAAAAATACGATATGAAGGACGTTTTAGGCTTAAATGATATTCAAGCTTAAAACATGTTGCGCTAGAATTATAACAATGAGTTAAATTTTGAACATAAAAAATGAAAAAAACAGTGATGTTACTGAGTTGTGTAGTCAGTGCTTTTAGCCTGACTGCACAAGCTGCTTTACCGAACAATGCTAAATTGAGTCTGAACAAAAACAACATTAAGGTTTGGACGTATAAAGATATCAATAATCCTGTTCTGTCCTATAAAGCCGAAACCACACTGGATGTACCTATTGAGCGCGCTGTTGCTTTAGTATTGGATGTCAATAACTCATCTAAGTGGGTGCCGAATGTTGCTAAAGCTGAAGTGTTATCTCGGGATGATAAAAAGGGTGAGTTCAGTATTTATATGGTTTTAGACTTTCCTTTTCCTTTAAAAGATCGTGACATGGTGGTGAAAGGAACGATGTCTAAAGACAGCAATGGCACGATTTATATTAAAAACGCTGCGGTCCAACAAGGTAAAGCGCTGAACTCAGATTACGTGCGACTAAAAGATTATGCGGGGGATTGGACTTTCCAAAAATTGGGCCCGAATAAAGTGAAAGTAATCACCTCTGGACATGCCAATCCTGAAGGTTCAATTCCAGCAAGCGTGACCAATCTGCTGGTTGAGCAACAGCCTTATCAAATGTTGCAAAAGATGAAAATTGAACTGGCGAAGAATACCAAGCTTGCTGCATTACCTGAAATTTTAAAATGATCAGCTATAGGGTAGACGAGTCAGTTTTCTGCAGTTTTGATTCCCTGCATCATATGATGATGCAGGGGGGATAATAAACTTATTCAGTCACAGAGGATTGGGTGCTTTAAAATGAGCTGAGTTGATGAACGGGTTCTTTTGTTATTTTGATCTGGATAAAGACCAAAACCAATCCCAATGCGGTAAGTACAGCACCTGCAATCGAAACAGCTGAATAGTTCATACCCATACTGAGGACTGCTCCACCAACGGTTGCTCCTAAAGCATTGCCTAAGTTAAATGCCCCAATATTTACCGAAGATGCCAGTCCGGGTGCTTCATGTGCAACAGACATGACGCGCATTTGTAATGGAGGTACCACGGCAAAGGCTGCAGTTCCCCAAACGATGAGCGCCAATGCTGCTCCAAGCGGTGTTTGTGCCAAGATTGGAAACAGTAACATGGACAGCATTAATAGCACTAAAAAGCCTGTCAGTGTTTTATTCAGTGATTGATCTGCAAATTTCCCACCGAGATGATTTCCAATAGAGAAACCGATGCCAATTAATACCAGCATCAGGGTGATATACATTGGGCTGGCATGGGTGATACTTTGCAAGCTCGGTGCAATATAGGTGTAGAGCGTAAACATAGCACCTGCACTCATCACTGTGGTTAACAAGGCAAAAATAACAGGCAAGCGAGTTAATACTTTCAGTTCGGCTTTTAGATTGGGACGCTGCCTCGTGGTATCTACAGGTAGGGCTTTCCATAAAGCCAACATGGTCATGATACCCAAGATCGCTATGGCGGCAAAGGACATACGCCAACCGATATTTTGCCCAACCCAAGTAGCTAAAGGTACTCCACCAATATTGGCAATGGTAAGTCCCATAAACATCATGGCGACAGCGCTGGCCTGTTTGTCTTTAGCGACAACACTGGTGGCAACAATCGAGCCAATCCCAAAAAATACACCATGATTTAGACTGGTCAGAATTCGCGCGCCCATCAGTCCCCAATAATTAGGCGCAATTGCCGCAAGAATGTTTCCCACTGTGAAAATACTCATGGCTAAAATCAGTGCTTTACGCCGTGAAAAATGTCCAAACCATAAGGTCATGATCGGAGCACCAATCATCACACCCAAGGCATAAGCCGTGATCAGCATCCCCGCGGTGGGAATTGAGATATTCAGGTTTTCTGCAATTTGAGGAAGAAAACCCATTGGGGAGAATTCAGTTGTTCCGATTGCAAAAGCACCGATGGCTAAAGCAAACAGAGGAAAATTTAATTTCATGAAAGATCTCAAATATGCCGAAGATTGAAAAATGACGAAGTACAGCCGTGCGATCTGCAGATCTATAGCAGCAACACAATTCTTGGATGCTGATGCTCAACACAAGGTTTTGAATTTGGATTTTGATGCAGTCAAACAAACATCAATGCTTCACAAAATAGAACTTTGCAAAGCAATTGATGTTGTTTCATCGAGCAAAAATAATCATTTCAACTGAGCACCAATTTAAACATCCCACTTCGGTGCTAGGTTTTCAGGATCAACTTCACGACCATTGCGTTCTAATTGTGCAATCATCTGCATTTCTTCAGCAGAAAGTCGAATCTCTTGCGCTTTTAAGTTTGCGATTAAGTTTTCTCGCTTGGTTGATGATGGGATGACTGCAAAACCTTGTTGCAATGCCCATGCCAATGCAATTTGTGCTGTAGAAGCTTGATGTTGCTGGGCAATTTCAGCCAATACAGGATCGTTTAAAACTTTACCGTAAGCCAAAGTCATATATGAGGTCACATCAATATGCCGAGATTCTAAGAAATCTACCAATTTTGAGTTTTGCAAATAAGGACTCAGTTCAATTTGGTTGGTCGCAATATGTTCAAGTCCCACAGCATCAATTGCCTGCTGTGACAAGTCAATATTGAAGTTTGAAATCCCAATATGTTCAGTCAAGCCAAGTTTCTTGGCTTCCAAAAGATTGTGCATCATGTCTGCAACAGAAATACCTAAACTGGGTGCAGGCCAATGGATTAACGTTAAATTAACAGCATCTGTGCGTAGTTTGCACAGGCTTTCTTTCAGGCTTGGAATGAGTTTGTCTGCTTGATAATTGTCTGTCCATATCTTTGTGGTGATAAATAAATCATCACGAGGAATATGGCTTTCAGCAATTGCCTGACCCACTTCGGCTTCATTGCCATAGATTTGTGCTGTATCTACAGCACGGTAACCGACATCTAGCGCATTTTTGACTGAATCAATCACGGTTTGACCTGTTAAGCGAAAAGTACCTACACCAAATTGAGGAACGATGTGTGTCATGAGGGACTCACTGTGTTTTCTGAGATTAGCGCTATTTTGCTCCTTTAATTGTTGCGGAAAAATACAGGAATATGCAAAATATTATTGACTATAAATCAACAATAAAGTGTGCGGTTATTACGATGAAATCTACACTTGAGGAATTACAGGCCTTTATCAATATTGTGGATAGTGGTTCGATCGTTGCAGCTGCAACACATCTTGAACAAACCACTTCTGGCGTGAGTCGGGCTTTGCAACGGCTTGAATCTAAACTTAATGTCACGCTATTGGAGCGCACCACAAGGAAGCTTAAGTTAACTCAGGAAGGTCAATTATTTTTAGAAAAAGCCCGAAAAATTGTACATGACCTGAATGAAGCTGAAGATGCTTTACTGAAGTCGGACAGTGACACTTCTGGCTTGATTCGTGTCGATTCGGCTACTCCTTTTGTATTGCATGTGATTGCACCCTTAATGCAGGAGTTTTCTCAGCTTTATCCAGAAATTGAAATTGAATTAAACAGCAATGATCAAATTATTGATTTATTGGAACATAAAACGGATGTGGCAATACGTTTTGGAGAATTAAATGACTCCAGCCTACATGCAAGATTGCTGTGTAAAAGTCGTTTATACATTGTTGCCAGCCCTGAGTATTTAGCACGAAATGGTTATCCTGAAACCCCACAGGATATCCTCAACCATGTTCAAATTGGATTTAGTAAGGTAAATCATCTGAATACCTGGCCCATCCGTGTAAATGGTGAAAAATTGACAGTACAACCTAAAATCAAAGCATCTAGCGGTGAAACAGTACGTCAGCTTTGTCTTCGTGGGCATGGCATAGCCAGACTTTCAGCATTTGAGGTACTTAAAGATCTCAGAGAGGGAAGGTTGATCGCTCTATTTGAAGATCAAATAGAAATTTACGAGCAACACATCCATGCAGTTTATTATCAACAAGAACATTTGCCTAAACGTGTACGTTTATTTATTGAGTTTTTAGCGCAAAAGCTGTCAAGGTTTCGATAGTCTTTTGTGGGGGTAAATCTAGACTCAATATTGGGGCATTATTGGGCTGTTGCGGTGTCACCAAATGAATTTCGAAATGCTCTGCAGAGGTTTGCTGGCATTGGAATTCCAAATTTTTCTGTACAGGCATATTAATTTTGACAGTTTGATCACCACTGGCACGGTAATGATAGTGTCTGACAGCTACACTTTCATGTAGCGTAGGGTATAAGTGATCAAGTTGATAGTTTCCCAAACGCTGTGTTTTTAAAAAGCCTTCAATCAAAGATTTACATACAAAATGTTGCTGCTGGGCAACTTTATTGACTTGTTGAGGCTGACAGGCGCTGAGTACCAAAGCAAGGCTGACAAGAGCGATGATTCTCATTATTTTCTCCTTTCAAATCAATTATGTTTTAAAAACTGGCTGTAAAAGAAGCATAGATCTGTTAGATTTACAGGTACAGATACAACAAATATTAAAATTTGGGTACAGATATGGCTTTTCAGTATCAGGTCTTGGCACAGCAGATTGCGCAGAAAATTTATTGTGGTGAATTAACCGTAGGGCAGCGTCTTAGTTCTTTACGTCAATTTGCCGAATTACAAAAGGTGAGTTTGAATACGGCTAAAAGCTGTTATGAATTACTTGAAGCGCAAGGCTTGATTTTTGTAAAAGAAAAGTCAGGTTATTTTGTACAGGCATTGCCTAATAGTCCTCAAATCGCAGTACCTGATCACCCCGATTTTAAGTCCAGAGCGCGTGAAGTTTCTAATTTGGAATTACAAATACAAATTCATGAAGCAGCGATTAATAATAAATTGATTCATCTCGGTTCGATTCAACTTTCCCCTAATCTGGTCCCGGTAGAAGCTATACGCCGTTCGGTCCAACGTGCTTTAAAGCACAGTAAACCTGAAGATTTTTTATATAACGATCGGCAAGGGCATCTTCAATTGAGGGAGGCTTTGTCTGCACATTGGGCTGAAGATGGTTTTTACATTGCGAAAGAAGATATTTATATCAGTAATGGCTGTATGCCAGCCTTGTCAGTCATGATTCAGAGTCTGACTCAAGTTGGCGATAGTGTGATTGTGCCAACCCCGAACTATAATGGACAGTTACAGTTATTGGCTTTGTTAAAGCGAAAAATTATTGAAATCCCTGCCAACACAGAGGGTTTTGATCTAGACCGTTTAGAGCAAGAAATGCAAAGCCCGGGCGTAAAAATCTGCTTATTGACAGCCAATTTTCAAAATCCGCTCGGTTTTTGTCTCAGTAATGCTGAGAAAGAACGCATTGCACAACTTGCGGCTAAATATCAATGCTATGTCATTGAAGATGACATTTATGCAGAATGCAGTTTTAATGCCAAACGCCCTTTGCCAATTAAATATTGGGATCAACAAGGCTATGTGGTGTATTGTAGCTCAGTCTCCAAGTCTCTATCGACTTCTTATCGGGTAGGCTGGTTTTGTTTGCCACAGCGTTTGCAACATTTACATGCAAGACTGATTTTACAGAATGTTTCAGTAAATACGCCTTTGCAATTGGGGCTAGCCGATATGATTTATAGCAGAGCCTATCGTCAGCATCTGAGTGAATTACGTCCTAAGTTGATGGCACAGGTCGAGCAGTATCGACAATTTATCCAGTATGCCTTTCATGGTGTGAGTATCCGTTTGAATCAACCGCAGGGAAGTTATGCGCTGTGGTTACAATTTCCTGAACAAGTGGACAGTTTGGCGTTGTATTACTATGCACAGCAATACAGTATCAATATTGTTCCGGGTATTATTTTTGGTGAAGATCATCGTTATAACAACTGTATCCGTCTCAATGCAGGACATGAATTGTCTCAGGATATTCAGGACGCCATCATGTTATTGGCAGATTGGGTCAGAGCTGAATTGTCAGCCAAGAGTGTGGCTTAAACCAACGGAATATATGAATGATTAATAAAAAATGATTTACATTCACGGTTTACCGTTATTTAAAATTAGAAGTCGAATAAGTTCCGTATAGGATAGGAGTATATAAGCCTCCTATCCAAGATCATTCAGCGGATTGCAGAAAAAGCTAAAATTAAAAATCCGCTTTTAACACAATACGATAACGAGCTTTTCCTGAATGAAGACGTTCCAAAGCCTCATTAATTTTTGACATTGGATACACTTCGATTTGTGGCGCAATATTTTTGCGGGCTGCGAATTGCAACAATTGACGTAATGCAAAAGGGGAGCCTGTTGGAGAACCTGTTACTGATTTTGCGCCACTGATCAATGTACCTGCAGGAATGGGCATAGGTTCAAGAACCATTCCTAACATATGAATGGTGCCATTTGGAGCAAGCGTATTCAGATATGCTTTCCAGTCTAGACTTACGTTCACCGTGCATAATAATAAATCAAATTTGCCGCGTTGGGCTTTTAAGTCGTTTGCATCACGACTATTGACGATATGGTCTGCGCCCATCGCTCTGAGCTCATCTGACTTATCTAAATTAGAGGTGAATGCGGTAATTTCACATCCCCAAGCTTTGAGTAGTTTAATGGCCATATGACCCAAACCACCAATTCCAATCACGCCAACATGGTGAATGGCTTGGATTTGGTGTTTTAAAATTGGATCAAAAACCGTGATTCCACCACATAACAGTGGACCTGCACTTTCAGGGTCTAAATCTTCCGGAAGAGGAATAATCCATTGCCACCCGGCACGAACCTTATCCGCAAAACCGCCGGCATGACCAACGATCGTGGCTTTTTTCTCACCCGTACACAGCACTTGTTGTCCACTGACACATGGGTCACAGTGTTGACAACTTTCTGCTGTCCAGCCAATTCCCACACGCTGTCCGACTTTTAAGCCTTTTGCTTCTGAACCCAACTGAGTGATCAATCCAATAATTTCATGACCGCCAACGACTGGAAAAACTGCATTTCCCCATTCATTGTTAATCACTGAAACATCAGAGTGGCATAAACCGCAGTATTCAACTTTAACTTCAACTTGATGTGGCGCTAAATCACCAGCATCAAATTGAAAGGGTACAAGTTCAGCGCCTGCTTCTAGGGCTGCATAGGATTGAATGATATTGGCTGACATATGAATCCTTCCTGTTTTAAGTAAAATTTAGCGCGACATACAATCATTTTCATGGTCATTGACCATTCCAACAGCCTGCATGAATGCATAGCATGTTGTTGGACCGACAAACTTAAAGCCATTTTTCTTCAAAGTTTTAGACAACGTAAGGCTAGCTTCAGTTTGTGCAGGTGCTTGTCGATAATCAGGAACATCATTCAACTGGACCTGTTGATCAACAAAATCCCAAAGCCAATCCACCATATCAATATTTTTCGCTTTCATGGTTTGCCATGCAATCGCATTGTCACGAATAGCGGTAAGTTTACCAATATGGCGAATGAGTCCCGTATCTTGGCATTTCAACGCCAAATCCTGTTCAGTAAATTCAGCAATGGTTTGAATTGGATGATTAAAAAAATGTGTTCGATAAGATTCACGCTTTTTTAAAACAGTAATCCAAGATAATCCTGCTTGTTGTCCTTCGAGGCATAACATTTCAAATAAATGTTGCTCATTACGATTTGGTTTACCCCATTCATGATCGTGATATTCAATATAAATTGGATCATCTGAACACCAACCGCAGCGTTTTTTGATCATGAAAGATGCTCCATTTTTTAGTGTATTTAGAGTTTAAATTCGACCCATTGATCTTGTTTATTATCCCAATATGAAAGTTGGGCAGCGTCTAGGTCAGTGAAATTTATCCAAATATCTTTACCCGTCTTATCTGCAAAGCCAGTACTGATCATGAGGGCTTCATTGGTTATTTCCATAATCCAGCCTTGATGGCTTTGCCCATTGAGGACAATTTTTTGTTGATTGCCTGATTCTGCAAATTCAACTAAACGCTCAAGCAATGCTTCTGACATGGAATATTCCTAAATATCTAATTTAAATTTAACGTAAATATGGATAAGGGTTTACTGCACCTTGACCCTTACCTCTTAAGTATAGTCCATAGTGTAAATGAGGTGCAGTATGTCGTGCATTTCCTGTATTGCCCACATAACCGATCAGTTCACCTTTTTTAACGTAGTCTCCTTCTTTTAAACCACGTCGGTGATCATTCAAATGCGCATAGTAATGATAAGCGCCACCAGGTCCCATTAGCCAAATGACATTACCGCCTAAGTTATTGCTTTTTAAACTAGTAATCACCCCTTCAGTATTGCTGTACACTTTGGTTCCACGTGAAGCCATGATGTCAATGCCTTCATGCGCGCGTCCAGCACTTCGTGAGGCTCCCCATGTATCGGTGAGATTTTGTGGTTTGACACCATCGACAGGAATCGCCAGGCGTGTAGGGAGCGGCATTGCTTTTAAACGATTAATCTGAGCTTGCGGAAGATGCGGTCTGGTACTACTGGTTTTTTTGGGTGCGGTAGTACAAGCAGTTAAAATAATTGCAAAAAGGGCAATCATACAATATTGGATACGACGTGGCACGAGACATCCTTTTTTCTAGTTTCAAATTTCAGCTTTGAGGTTTAAAAAAGGGTAAATTAAAATTGAAAAAATGATCAGAATACCCGTGCCTGACTATGTCATATTTTGATTGCTGAGATCAATTTTTTCATGGCTGTGGGTATGCCCATTTGTGTAGCTTTTTGTGGCGTGAGCCATTCACCGCCAAGTTCAGCTTGGAGATATTCAGCTTGGTCTTTTTCAACATGAATGATATGTGCGGTCAATATCCAGGTAAAATGAGTGAAACTGTGCGAAATCTGTACAGGCTCAACGGTTGAAACCAGCTTTAAACGTTCACTGATCTGTTGCAGTTCAGCCTCGGTTTCAAATATTGGTAAACTCCATAGTCCTCCCCATAGACCACTATTAGGACGTTGCTCCCACAACCATTGTCCTTGAGATTCAATCAGTAAAACTTTACCGGTTTTTACAGGAACTGGCTTTTTAGGTTTTTTATAAGGGAGTTCCGTTTCTAATCCCTGTTGGTGGGCTTGGCAATGTTGCTGCATTGGACAATATAGACATAATGGTTTTTTAGGGGTGCAGATGGTTGCACCTAAATCCATAATTGCCTGAGTATAGTCATGATTGCGTTCAGTTGGGCACAGACTTTCAGCCAATTGCCACATTGCCCGTTCATGTACAGATTTACTGAGATCATCTTCAATGGCAAAAAATCGCGCTAACACGCGTTTTACATTGCCATCCATAATGACACCATATTGGCGTAAGCCAAGTGACATGAGTGCACCTGCAGTCGAACGCCCGATACCTGAAAGCTCCATCCATTGTTCCAGAGTGCTTGGAAAATATCCTTGTTGGCTGACAACCGTCGCAGCTTTGTGTAAGTTTCTGGCCCGTGCGTAATAACCCAAGCCTGCCCAATAAGGTGCAACATCATCCCATGATGCTTGACCTAAATCGTCAACGGTAGGGAAGCGTTGAATAAATCTATCAAAATACTGTAGTACTGTTTTGACTTGGGTTTGTTGCAACATAATTTCAGAGACCCAAACTTTGTAGGGATCATCTGCCACCTGCCAAGGCAGATCATGGCGTCCGTGTTGATCAAACCAAGTCAGTAATGCATCTGAAAATGAAAATTGCGACATATCGATCTAGTGCAAAAATAGGTGGCTCAGTATAACCAAATTCGAATGGATTACAGAAAATTATCTGAATACTGTGCATGAGATTGGTGAGGATAACGCGTTTTGAATAGTCAGAATTTAATTTTATAGGCGAGCTGCTGAAAAACGCATACATTAAATATAATTTCTAGATCAATAAAATCAATGCAATACATCTATTGTTTGCCGATATAAAGCTTTCAATGTCAGGCTTTAGATCTAGAGTTTAAATTGTGCTGCGCAGGCGATGTTTCACTTTGCTCTCGGCATTGTCGTACTGCAAACAAAGCAGTGCTTTGTCCCCCTGCCCAACATGGCGGCATCCATGTCGCTTCATGCTAGCAAAACTTTTAAAAATTCATATAAAAAGCATAAATCTTTTAGAAGATAAATCACTTGTACGAAAATTTAGGCGGTTTAACGATATAAAGTGGCACACTTTGCAGGTGATAAAAAACAGAATTGAATGAAGCAATATATTGAACTGAAAAAGACGCGCTTGCGTCTTTTTTATAGCATGGGCAAAGGATCATTTTTCGTTGATGATACCCCAACGCTGATCCAGTTTGAGCGGTTCATTTTTATAGCGTGGAATGATATGGATATGGAAATGTTTATTTTGTTCTTCACCAAAAACATTACCGTCATTAAAGGTAATGTGAAAACCTTCTGGTTGATGACGGATTTTGAGTTCATTGCGTGCCAATTCCAACAGCGAAGAGAGGCTTTTACGCTCTTTTTCTGAAACCTCAAAAAAAGAATCGATATGGCGCAACGGGATAATGACTGAATGCCCTTTAGACAAAGGATTTTGTTCAGGCAAAATTGCACCAAATTCATTTTTATCAATGATGTCAAATTCTTCAAATTCACAATAAGGGCATTTTATCTCAGTCATTTTTAAACTCCTTGTTTACGGGTTAAGGTCCTACATCAGATTCAAAATCAAACCAATGTACGATCTAACAGCTGATACATCGCAGTTAATCCTGCGCGTTCAGCTTCTGCGTTATAACCTAGATCTACACCATTGGCTTTGGCACGTTCATCTGCTTGTGGGTTACTAAAGCCATGTTTGGCATCTTTGAGAATGGTCACTTCAGATTTTACTTGTGCATGATTCATTTCTTGCTTGAATGATTCAACATCTGCCAAAGACACCATAGAGTCTTTTTCACCATGTAAAACTAAAACCTCAGCTTTAAATTTTCCTGATTGTGCGGGGTTTTGCGCTGATAAATTGGCGTGAAATGTGATCACTGCTTTTAAATCCGCGCCTGATCGCGCCAAATCAAGCATGACTTTTCCGCCATAACAAAAACCAATTGCAGCAAGGCGCTGTCCATCGACTTCAGGTTGATTGGCAAGGGTGGTAAGTGCGGCTGAGCTGCGATCTACAATGGTATGGGCATCTTGAAAGGTTTGCATCATCCATTCATTGGCCTGTGTAGCAACGGTGGTTACTTTTTTGTCGCCATACATGTCAACTGCCAATGCAGCAAAACCATGTTCAGCAAGTTCTCTGGCACGTTGCTCAGTATATTCATTTCGTCCCCACCATTCAGGACCCACGATGACACCTGCAACAGGTTGTGTAGATTCAGGGGCAGCAAAATAACCGATTAAAGTTGTTCCATCTTTTGCTTGGTATTGAATTTCACGAGTTTTAATTGCAACAGCCATCTATTCGATCCTTTTATATTTTTGCGAGCGACATTGATTAAAGCATAAATATGAAAGATTCAAATGCTTAATTGAGGAATATTGAGTATAGAAATGTGAGAAATTATGAATGATTGAATCGGTACTAAAATGAAAAAAGAAGGACCTAAGACCTTCTTTATCATAAACAGAGACTGTAATAAGAGTACTAAGAAAAGTTTAAACTTTCCCTCTGGAAATAAATCCGACAATTGCAAGAATAACGGCAACAACAAGAAGAATTACCGCAAAGTCTTTAGACATTCCTGCGACACCGCCAAAACCAAATAAACTTGCAACTAACGCGATCACAGCGAAAATTATTGCCCAACGGAACATGATACTCACCTCCATATTGTTTTTATGCAGTTTCAGTATAGGGAGAAAAACGGCGCGGTCTTGTGAAGTTATGTTTGAAAAGTGTGATAAATAAAGCATCATGTAACTGATTTGTGATGTTTTTTTATTCTCTAGTTCATGTTCTTATGCTGATATAATATTAATCTTTCATATGACTTCACTGTATACAATGAGCTTCGAAATACGCCCTCAATTTTGGAAAAAACATCATTTGTCTGAACTCAATCAGGCTGAATGGGAAGCTTTATGTGATGGTTGTGGTTTGTGCTGCTTGGTTAAACTTGAAGATGATGAAACACATGAAATCGCTTATACCAAGGTGTCCTGTAAACTATTGGACTGTCAAACAGCACAATGTTCAGACTATGCCAATCGTTTGCACTATGTTCCAGATTGTATTCAACTCAGCCCTGAAAAATTAGCGCAAATTCATTGGTTGCCTTCAAGCTGTGCCTATCGACGTGTCAATGAAGGTAAAAATCTTCCGTCTTGGCATTATTTAATTACAGGTTCCAGACAGAATGTGATTAAAGCCAGAAAATCAGCAGCAGGGCGCTGTATCTCAGAGACAGAAGTCGATGAGGAAGAAATTGATGAATATGTTGTACGTTGGGTCCGTTAGAAAATCACGTCAATTATGAATTGATAATCATTATCAAATATTAATATGATAAATAGGCTTTCATGATTTGATTGAATCTAAAATGTCTGGTTGATTGACCCTATTCAAAAAATGACTTTATGCCTGTCTGCCATCATTTTGACCTTTGCTTTTTGTTCAGTGACGTATGCAAAGCCTGATCTAAAGCCTTTAGGACCTCATATTGCAGATCTTGGTTCCCGTTATTATCAGTTTCAAGTTTACACATTTCAGTCAGCCGATCAGCGACGGTATTATAAAGGTTACTTAGGGATACCCAGACAGATCAATAAAAATCAACCACGACCTGCCATTTTTATGTTGGATGGCAACCCAGTAATGGCGCGTTTAGATGACGTATTATTAAAACAATGATCTGAACAAGACAGCCCTGTTTTGGTGACGATCGGTTATCAAACGCAGTTGCCATTTGAATCTGCTTCACGTTCCGTGGATTATACGCCAGCAGATGAGTCAGGAAAAATATTCGTTGATCCCCGAAATCCTGAACATATGTCAGTTGGAAGTTCGCAGTTTAGACAAATGATCTTTGAAAAAGTCATGCCTTGGGTTCATTCACAGGTCAAACTGGACACTCGGCGCACGGCATTGTGGGGACATTCCCATGGTGGATTATTTGTATTGGATACCTTATTGAATCACCAGCAGTATGAGCAGAAATTTTCGCATTATTTTGCAGCAAGTCCATCTTTAACTTGGGCAGATTCCCGATTACTGAAAGTCGTTGAACGCGCAAAGCCCGAAACACTTGAAAATCAAAAACTGTTGGTGATGGAAGGTGATTTTACTTCATCTACTACAGTGAAAATGAGCCCGAATATCGATCAAGATATGATTCAAAATAATCGACAACTGGTTTTAGACTTAGCCAGTAAAGGCGCAAATACCAAGCTCCTGCTGTATCCTGACCTCAGTCATGGGGAAGTCTTCAGGCTTCACTCTTGGATATTTTACAGAATCGATTATTTTAAAATTGAAAGTACATTATTGAATGCTTTCCATAGTAGACTAAGCTCAGCATTCATCAATTAAAAAAGCAGTATGTCAGACACTCAAATTCCACTTCCAGAACGTTTACGTCCACGTGATTTGTCTGAAATTATTGGACAAGATCATTTGCTTGGCGCTGACGCACCATTACGTCAAATGATTGATCAAGGGCATTTGCCTTCGATTATTTTCTGGGGACCACCGGGCGTTGGAAAAACCACAATTGCATTGTTATTGGCACAAGCTGTGGATCGTCCATTTGTCAGCCTCTCAGCGTTAAATACCGGGGTTAAAGAACTGCGTGAAGTGATTGCTGAAAGTGGTGATCTATTAACCCCAGTGGTATTTATTGATGAAATCCATCGTTTCAACAAGTCGCAACAAGACGCATTATTAAATGCTGTTGAAAAAGGTAAAATTACCTTAATCGGGGCGACAACAGAGAATCCTTCATTTGAAGTCAACAGCGCCTTACTTTCACGTTGTCAGGTCTATACGCTGAATGCACTCGGCAATGAAGCAATTCAAGAACTGATTCTTCGTGCCATTCAACAAGACAAATTTTTACAAGAGCGCCACATTCAGATTGAGGAATTTGATGCCTTGATTCAATTCGCCGCAGGGGATGCACGTAAGGCATTGAATTTAATTGATCTGATCGCCAGCACTTTTGAAGCTGATGTTGAAAATAGGGTGACCAATGCGATCGTGGTTAAAGTTGCCCAACAGAATATCGCACGCTATGACAAGTCCGGTGAACAGCATTATGATCTTGTGTCTGCATTTATCAAGTCGATTCGTGGGAGTGACCCAGATGCAGCGTTATACTGGATGGCACGAATGCTAAAAGGTGGAGAAGATCCAGTTTTTATTGCACGACGTATGCTGATTGCTGCTTCAGAAGACATTGGCAATTCAAATCCCAATGCACTGTTGTTGGCAGGAGAGTGTTTCCGCTCGGTTCAAGCCATTGGGATGCCCGAATGTAGAATTATTTTAGGGCAATGTGCTGTTTATTTGGCGACCAGCGCAAAAAGTAACAGTACTTACTTGGCCATCAATAAGGCACTAGAGTTGGCTGAAAAAACCTCTAATTTAGCCGTACCTTTACATTTACGTAATGCACCAACCAAATTGATGAAACAACAGGGTTATGGTGCAGATTATCTCTATCCGCACAATTATCCAGAACATTTTGTACTACAGGACTATTTGCCACCTGAATTAAAAGGGACAAAACTATATGAGTCTGCACGAAATAAGCGGGAGGTTGAAGGGGAGCGCTTACAGCAACGTCGTTGGCAGCAGGAGCAGCAGCAATAATTTTCATGCTGGCTTTAAATGAGCTGATCTATGACAGATAAAGGTTTAAAATATCGGTAAAATTTGAATTAGGCTGATGTCATTTACAACGGATATTATTGAAAAACGTTTTGAATGCTCCAGAAATTTTATGAAGCTTACTGTTTTATCTTGTGCTGTTTTAATTGCTTTACCTGTGACCGGTTATGCTGAACTGGCAACAAAAATTTCGACGCAGACTCCGTCTAAAACGGCAATACCACAATTTAAAAAGCTTTATCAGCAAAATTTTGTTCGGCAGAACAATATTCCTCAAGGGTGGCGCATTCCCGGGAATAATCCGGGTCATATTTATATTGAGCATGGTGTACTGAATATTGATGGACGGGCTAATGCAATGAGCCCAACCTCGATTTTATTGCCACAATCTCTTGAAAAGCATAAAAACTATAGGATTGATCTCGAATTTACTTTAGATCAACCAGTCAATGCTTCCCGTTGGGGAAGTGTGATTTATGATGTCACAGAAACGCAGGGCGTAATTCCAAGCAGTTACTATCAATTTACTCTCAGAGCAGATGCAACAGCGAAGAACGGCACTGAATTTGGACGCCATAAAACGAATGCGCAATGGGAAGTGAGTGAGATCAAAGCCTTCTCTGAAAATATCAAAGCGAATCAATGGTACAAAGCCAGTGTCGTGGTCTCTGGTCAACGGGTACAACATTATTTGAATGATCAGTTAATGCAAGATGTTGAGCTGAATCAATTGTCTACAAAAGGTGGAATTGGCTTTTCTGCCTCAGGTGCCATTTTAAAAATTAAGAATATCCAAGTCTCTGAACAGCTCAGTGCCTTACCTGATCTTAGCCATAATAAAGTTATGCAGGTACAAGAAGTTCAAACCAATGTAGCTTTAGCCTCAACCATTATTCAAAAAGTAAAACATCCAAATGGCGCATTAAATTCAAGTAATCAGCAGTATTATCAATTAGATGCAAATTTAAATTTACTTGATCAAACTGGTCAGGTGATCGAAACCTTAAAACACTATCTCTCCACTCCACAGCGTAACACCATTCCGGTTTTAGAGATTAAAGACCCCAAAAGTATAGAAGCATTAAAATTACTGTCTAAATCTCAGGATATTAGTGATATTACCGTGTTATCAAGAAGTGATGAGCTGCTTAAATCTGCACATCAAATTATACCGATGGTACGAACAGCATTGGATTTAAGTCGTGAAAATCTTAAAGACCGCCATCAAGATCTTGCTGAAATTATCCGTCGCAGCAATCAAGCTTATGCACGAATTGTAGTTGTTCCACAAAGCCTGACGGAGAAAGCATCGATCAGTTTTATCCAACGCCATTTGATGACAGTTTGGGTGGATACATCTGCTGTTGAGGCTCAGGATGCTGCGCGGGTGTTGACCACAGGTGTAAATGGGGTGATCACAACGCAAAGTACGGTTTTTTCCAGTATATTGAAGCAATTTCCGAAAAATACTTTATTACGTAAACCTTTTATTATTGGGCATCGGGGTGTACCCAGCTTAGAGGATGAAAATACTTTAGAAAGTGTCAAACATGCTGTGGCTTTGGGTGCAGATATCGTCGAAAATGATATTTATTTGACTAAAGATCAGCATCTTGTGGTTATGCATGATGCAACGGTTGATCGTACTACGCGTTCAACTGGAAAAATTGAAGAGATGAATCTTGCACAGGTTCAACAATTAAGATCCAAGTACAAAGCTTATAAAATACCTACTCTTGCAGAGTATTTTAGCATCTTAAAACAGCATCCAAATGTTGTACTGATGATTGAAATGAAAAGTGCCAATCCCGCATTGGTCGCAAAAATGCAGGATGAGATTAAAAAGTACCAAGTGGAAAGCCAAGTGGTCACCACATCGTTCAATACAGATCAAATTGTACGTGCACAAACCCAAATGACTGAGATTCCCCGAGGTTTATTGGTGGGGAATATGCCAAACAGCCGTAATATTTTGGTCAATATCCAACAGATCAATAACGATGTGCAAAAGTATAATTCAAGTTATAACCCTGCCTACCGTAGTGATTTGATCAATATTTTAGAAGCCACTAAGCATCGTGGTATCAGTTTCTGGCCTTGGGCTTTGAGTGATGATACATTTAAGAAGCTGTATGTTGCAGGAACTTATGGGATCACCACCAATTCAGCACAGCTTTATTCAAAATATGTGGTGGATATACAAACACCGAAAAATATCAAAGCCAAAGTGGGACAAGCTGTTTTAATTGATGCGCAAATGACTCAACAAGACGGAGAAAAAGCCAAATTGCAAGTCAACAATTTTGTTGTTTTAGCGGGTTCTCCAAAGCATGAGCTAAAAAATGGGCAGTTGAGTTTTGTTGAGCAGGGAACAGCCTATGTTTTAGCAGGTTATAAATATCAGATTGATCAACAATACGACTATCACATCTTTTCCTCACCGATAAAGGTGGTGGTGAAATAACTCATCGAACTGTATTGGTTTAAAAAGGGACTTTGACATTTTTAGGAAAATGGGGAAAAAGAATAAAAAGCATTTTGGGATTTTTCTGTAAACCTGAACCGTCTAGATAAGTCCAATGATGTGAATGTTGTGGGCGAATCGCAACCATAAAAGAAGGCGCTCCTTTGACTGTTTTGCCTGCCACTTTCATGGTGATGGTTTTCGGAACAAAACAGATTTCTTCTTGATCAACAATATAGCTATAAAGAGGGGGAGCGGATTCAACTTGTTGAATCTCTAAGTTTGATGTCGCGAGGATACTCTGTGTGTGTTGGAGAAGTTTTTGGTAATTTTCTATACCACCGACATAATTGATGAGAGAAGGATGAGTTTTCTGTTGCATAAAAGAATAATCATTATTTTTTAAATCTTGTCCTAAACGCTCTAGGTCAGGTGCAATGATTTTAGAATAGTCTTGTTTACAGCTTAATTGTTGTGCGAGCCCATGGCTCGAAAGGATTAAGAATAGAATACATGTATAAATTGTTTTTATCATCTTGGATTAAATTCGAATATGTCTTGTTTTGAGTATATAAGTTTCAGATAAAAAGTTCATCACCAAGCTAAACCCAGTGATATCCACCCATACCCTGCCCAGACTTTAATAGTGATTACCAAGCACAATAAGCATAAAAAACCGAGTCTCTTAACTCGGTTCAATGCTTTTTAAAAGGCTCAAACCCTTACCACTTATAATTAATTTTGCCGTAATAGAATGCGCCATTAAAACCAAAAGGTGAGAACTGGCTATACTGTAGGCTTCCACCAGTAGGTTTGTTGATGTCATAAACATCTTTATCTGGATAAACATTGGTAATGTTGTCACCGCCAAGGGTAAATTTCCAAGCGTTCAATTGATAGCTTAGGGCTAAGTCCAAAAGCCATTTTGCAGAGAATTTCTGATCACTGGCTGAACCAGCATTACTAAATGTTTTAAAGCTTCCGTATCGCGTGAGATTGGTGTTAATGCCGAAATTTCCAATTTTATAATCATTGGCCAAACTGAATTTATGTTCAGGTGTACTGCCTGCCAGTAATCCATATTGTTCACGACGGTCTAAGCGTGTCAGATTGACACCCAAGGTATTTAAAATTTCAGGATTTTTATCTACATTGGTGACTTCATTACGATTGAAGTTATAAGCCAAAGATGTGGTTAACTCTCCATAAGGTAGGTTCTGCCATTGGTAGTTTGCAACCAAATCCACGCCACGTGTACGTGTATCACTGGCATTATTGAAAAAACGTACGCTGCTAAAGTTGGTATCGGTGATGCCTTTTGAGATCAGATAATCACGTACAGCAGGGCTGCTGGCATTGATATTGGAAGACAGACTAATACGATCATCAATATCGATTTGATAGGCATCTAAAGTTACATACAGATTTGGAGTTGGGGTAAAGACAAAACCAAGACTATAGTTTTTGGATTTTTCAGCTTTTAAATCCTCGGCTCCGAGCAATTGTGCAACTTGAGATGAACTCGGGAATGTGCCCGCTTCAACAAACTGCCCATTCACCAGTTGAGATGAGGTTTGAGTAAAATACTGTTGTGCCAGACTGGGTGCTCGAAAACCTGTCGAAACTGATCCTCGTACAGCAACTTGTGGTAAAAGCTTATAACGTAAGGACAGTGAAGCATTGTTGGTATCACCAAAATCATCATATTTCTCATAACGATATGCGGTAGAAGCAGAAAACTTTTGGGTAATATCAGTTTCTAAATCTAGATATCCAGCATAGCTGTCACGGGTCCATTTGCCTGCATCAGCTTGACGGAAACCCGATAAACCTGACGAGCCACTTTTATAATAAGCGCCCGGATCTCCTGCTTTAATTTGATATTGCTGGTTTAAATACTGGGCACCAAATGCAATATTCAAAGGGCTTGCAAACGCAGATATATCATACTCTTTGGAAAGATCAAGATTAAAAACAGACTGGCTATTTTTCAGCTTGCCATTATGAAATGAATTGGGTGTTGCCCCTGTGTCTTTGTACAGATCAACATTGATGGTTCGGGTATTTACATCATATTGGTTCAAACCATAATTTGCAGAAATATCATAACGCCAATCCGCAACTTCTCCTCGTAGACCTGCAACAGCACTAAAGTCGTCTAATTGACCTCGGATCAGAGGTAAGTAGCCATTCGGAAATAATGCCGGAACATTGTTTGAGGCGTTGCTTAAACGATAAAATCCAGCAGTTTCGGCATTTCGGTGGCTATAGGTGGAGAAACCATATAATTCGATTTCATCACTAAGGTCAAAGCCCGCATTGAAAGCAGCTTTTACTTCGTCTGATTTTGGGTCACCAAATCGAAATGTCCTCTGCCCATAGGTGGTGGCATTTGGATCACGTAAGTCTAAGCCGGCACGATTGGTGGCTTCATTGTCCTGCCATTCACCGGAAAAAATGGCATAACCATAATCGCCAAGTCGAGATCCCCCTGAAACATAGGACTGCTTTTGCTCACCATCACCTTTATCATAAATGCCGTAGCGTATTCCCGCTTCACCTGTTTTTGGATCAGACTTTAAGATGATATTGACGACACCAGCAATTGCATCTGAACCATAACGTGCAGAAGCCCCTTCTCTGAGTACTTCGATACGGCTAATTGCAGAAACAGGAATCGCATTTAAATCAGTCGGCGCTGAACCACGACCAATTGTTCCACCCAGATTAATAAAAGCACCGCTATGGCGACGTTTACCGTTTACCAAGACCAAGACTTGATCAGGAGATAGCCCTTTCAGTTGTACAGGACGAACCAGTTCCGTTCCATCCACCACCGTCGGACGGGGAAAATTAATAGAAGGAATAATTTTACTTAGGGCTGTACCTAGCTCACTGGAACCTGTACGCTCCGTGAGTTCCTGTGCACTGATCACATCGATGGGTTGTAACGAATCGGTCTTAGAACGCTTTAATGAGCGTGTCCCCGTCACCACAATCGTATCTAATGTTTTGACTTCGGGAGATGTATTCTGTTGCTCTTCAGCACGAGCTTGTGAGTACAGTAAAGCAAAGATCAAGCTTGCTGTGAGACTGAATGAATATTGTTTTGATAATATACGCATAACTCTATTTTGAAGCTCTTTTTGTAACTATTTGTAGTGATCATAGTGAGCTTGGAAAGATTTAGAAAACAACTTTTAAAAATATCAATAGAATAAAATCTGCAAAGTGTCTTGTTATTTAAAGCTTTCTATGAGTAATTAAAGCAAATTTTATCCGTAGTTGAGATTGATGATCGGGGCCTGTTTTAGCGTGGCACAGTATCGATAAAAAAAAGCTGTCAAAATGACAGCCTTCATCATAAGAATTTTGAACCCTTTAACGTGGCGGAAATCCTGCCTCAGTTAAGGCATCTGCAACTTGTTGCTGAGTTGCTGATGTTTCAACTTTAACACTGCGATTTGGTGGATCAGCAATCACTTTTGCATTTGCATCTACAGATTGGACCGCTTTGGTGACGCCACGTGCGCAACCACCACAGGTCATATTTTCAATATAAAATTCCATATTTCACCTGTTCAAAGAAGATTCAAAAACAATATAAACCTTACCATAATTGTAAGGTCAAGCTTTAATTCCTGAACTTCGTGTTTTAAACAGATGTTGAACCTCAGTCGAATACTGATATGCAAAATTTGTGCTTTGAGAGTAAACTCTGAACTTATACTTTAGCCAATAAAAACACGACCATGAGAGAAGATTATTTATATTCAGTTATTTATCAAGATATTCAAGATGCCATAGCTGAGATTCAACAACAAACACAAGGTCAGCATCTATGCGCCATAGGTTTGGGAATGGTTGAAGATTTATGTGGTTTTTTTTATGTGGGATGCACAATAGAAAATCTTAAAGATTTTGAAGATGTGTATGAAGCATGGTGGATTTCAGAATGGCGTTATTCAAATACAGCCAATAATCGTACCCATGATGCGATCATGGCACTTTATGAGCGCTTGGGTAAACAATGTACGGATGAGCAATATATTGCTTTGAGAGAACATTATCAAGACACCATCATCCAAGCATTACAGGACTTAAGATCTGCAGGAAAATTAAAAAATCAGCAGGGTGAAGAAATCATTATGATTATTCAGTATGCTGATTCGTTTGATGAGGATTTTGAGGAGATCAGTTTCGCCCAGATTAATCCTGAGTTTTTGGTTCCGCTTTTTAAAAATCGTTTTAAGGAAAAATCAGGTGAAAATTTATATGACTATCTGTTGCAAAAAATAGAAGCTTAAACCCATTTCAAATGCAATAAAAAAGCTGAGTTCAATAACTCAGCTCTTTTATTGCTACATCATTGCTGTTAAAGATCTGAAAGATCCACACCAATACGTGCTGCAACTTCTTCATAAGCTTCAACCACACCACCTAAGCCTTGGCGGAAACGGTCTTTGTCTAGTTTTTTCTTAGTGTCTTTATCCCATAAACGGCAACCGTCTGGAGAAAACTCATCACCTAAAACGATACGGTCATGGAATACGCCAAATTCAAGTTTGAAATCGACAAGAAGCATGTTGCCTTGAGCAAATAAATCTTTCAGTACCACATTGACTTTTTGAGTCAGTTCTTTCATTTGAGCAAGTTGTTCCGCATTTGCCCAACCTAAAGCAATCGCTTGAGACTCATTCACCATAGGATCGCCTAAAGCGTCATCTTTGAAGAACAGTTCAAATGTTGGTGGAACAAGTTCTAAGCCTTCTTCAACACCTAGACGACGGCATAATGAACCTGCTGCATAGTTGCGCATAACGCATTCTACAGGAATCATTTGCAATTTTTTAACCAGAACTTCAGTCGGAGAAAGAAGTTTTTCAAAGTGAGTTTCGATACCCGCCGCTGCCAATTTTTCCATGATAAAGGCATTAAAACGGTTGTTCACCTTACCTTTACGATCTAGTTGCTCTATTTTTTCGCCATTGAATGCAGATGCATCATCACGGAAAACTAGAATTAGATGATCCGCGCTATCTGTTTCATAAACAGATTTCGCTTTACCAGTATAGAGCAAGGTTTGTTTTAACATGGGGGAACCTTTTGCAAAAAAAAATTGCCTAGAACGACTAGGCTGGCCAGTTTTGGTAAATCTGGGTCAATAATCCTGCAGCTTTTTCTTTGTCTGCAAAACTATTGTCTGCGTTAAACACAGCAAGTGTGTTGCTTGAACCTACTGAGCTAAGTCTGAGTATATAAGTTGAGTTATCGATTTTCACAGTTGCCTCATTGGCATTTTTGCTTTGACCGAGCAGCTTATAATTTAGACTACTGAGGGTTGCAAGTGTGTACTGCCAAATTGTAGCAGAATTTCCATCAATTTTGATCAATGGATTGCCATTTCCGTCAGTTAAAATTTGAGGTCTGCCCACAGTTTCGCTGCTGCTTGAACTTTCATCTGTAGATGAATTGATCTGAGCGACTTCTGGACGAGGCACGTCATAACGATTGCCTTTTTTATTTTCAAATTTTGGTGCATGCTCAAGCGCCAGCGGGTCAACAATAGGAGCTGGATACATTGGCGTTGCAGGTCTAACTGTTGAACCTTCAGGGTACTTAAGTGGCTCTACTGTGGTCGTATTTTTATAATCTAAAGAACCATTACTGATTCCAAGGGAACTACAACCCGCCAAACTTAAAGCTGAAATGGCAAGAGTTAAACCTAAACGTAATTGCATAATACTAAGCTCTTATTAAATGAGACCTACTGCTTTGAGTTCTTCACGCAGAGGTGCACGGTATTTTTCTGCAAGAGGAGTTAATGGTAGGCGAATACCTGTACCAATTAATTCCATTTCATGAAGTGCCCATTTCACTGGAATTGGGTTCGATTCGCAAAACAGAATATTGTTTAATTTTGCAACTTGGTCATCTTTAACTTTTGCAGTACTTGCATCACCAGCGAGTGCAGCCGCGCAAAGTTCACTCATGATTTTAGGTGCAATATTGGCAGTCACAGAGATATTGCCTTTTGCCCCTAACTGCATCAGTTCATTTGCAGTAGCGTCATCACCAGAATACACCAACATGTTTTTACCTTGTAAACCCTCAATCAATTGTTTACCACGTGGTACATCGCCTGTTGCATCTTTAATTCCAACGATCTGAGGAATATCTGCTAAACGAATGGCGGTATCATTCTGTAAATCAACGCCTGTACGACCTGGAACATTGTAAAGAATAATCGGTAAATCAACAGCTTCTGCAACTGCTTTATAATGTTGGAATAAGCCTTCTTGGGTCGGCTTGTTATAATAAGGGGTCACTAAAAGTGCGGCATCTGCGCCGAGCTGTTTCGCTTCTTTGGTGAGTTCGATCGCTTCGTGTGTCGAGTTTGCACCAGTACCGGCAATAATTGGAATGCGTTTATTGGCTACACGGATAATTTCTTTAATTACTTCTGTGTGTTCTGCCATGCTAAGAGTAGATGCTTCACCAGTTGTACCGACAGCAACAATACTATTAGTGCCTTGTTCTATGTGCCACTCAACGAGCTTCTCGAGACCCTTCCAATCTACGCTGCCATCTTCAAACATGGGGGTGACGATTGCGACAATTGAGCCTTGAATGGTCTGTGCTTGCTGAGTCATTTTAAAAAAATATCCTATTTTTCCATCCGCATGCGTTTGAGTAAACAAGGGTTGGGATGGTTGCAGTATTTTGATTTGAGCGAAAAGCAATCATTCGAAAGATTGCATAATGCTTACCCAAATTATGACTGATTCAGCGAGACAGAACAATATGCTTTAGTCAAAGCTTGGAAATTCTTTAAAAAAAGCAACAATTCACTCACATTTCAGTTGAATAAGATTTGGATTGGGATATTTTTCAAAAAAGTAAATCGGGATGTTTTTTAAACAGCTGGCTGTGTGAGATATAAATTGTGGATCGTTTTCACTAATCAGCCATACAGAGGTGATATTAATAGTTTTTTAAGATGATAACAGACATATGAATGATTAACCCCAGTGCTCTGAATCAGTTGATTTTTCAAGTTTTGCTCAACAGATAATCTTTTATAGAGATCAGTTAGATCCTTACTGGTTCTTATAACATGAGAATAATCCAATATATTTTCAATATTTCCAAGTGAATTCCTCAGAATTGATCACAGCTTTTTTACCCTCATTGATTATAGTGATTTATAAAAAACAGGAATTTTCCTATATCACAGCAGTGAAAACGAGATTTTGTACCACTTTTTGATAGTTATCTCCTCAGGGAGAGTTCTAGATGATGTCTATTCTTTATTCGGCAATATCTCGTAAAAGGATTTTCCACGATGGATAGATTAGTCACGCTCGATAAACAGCATTCTATAATTACCATATTGATTTGCTTTTTAATCGCAGTGATCGAAGGGATTGATATTCAGGCTGCGGGGGTAGCTGCATCCGGGATCAAAGAATATTTTGCTTTAGATGCAAAGCAACTCGGTTTATTTTTTAGTACAGGAATTTTAGGATTACTGCCAGGTGCATTAATTGGAGGTCGTTATGCTGACCGCATTGGACGAAAAAAAGTTTTAATTGCATCGGTAAGCATTTTTGCAATTTTTACTTTATGTACAGTTTGGGTGAATAGTTTTTACGCTTTACTGCTTGTACGTTTTTTGGCAGGTGCAGGTTTAGGAGCTGCAATGCCCAATTTAATTGCTTTGGCCTCAGAGTCAACCACAGCGGAAAACCGTGGACGTGCTGTTGGTCTAATGTATTGTGGTATGCCAATTGGAGCAATCATTGTGTCTTTGTTGGCAGCCCAATTGGCAACTGTGGATTTGGCGAGCAGTTGGAAAACAATTTTCTATGTTGGGGGGATACTGCCTTTAATCGTTGTACCTCTGATGATCAAGTTTCTACCCGAATCACGTGAATTCCTTAAAGCACAACAAGAGGTCAATCTTGCCGATCAAAAGGCTTTGTCTTACCGCGATTTGTTCAGCCGCATTTATGCCACAAGAACATTATTGTTGTGGGTGAGCTATTTCTTCACCTTGATGGTGGTATACATCATGTTGAGCTGGCTACCTTCATTGTTTACTGAACTGGGCTTTAGCCGTAAAGATGGCAGTATGGCGATGGTCTATTTCCAGATGGGTGCAGCCCTAGGTACCGTCGTTTTAGGCATGTTGATCGATCGTTTTCATAAAGCTTATGTGATTATTTTGATGTATGTGGGAATTTTGATTGGTTTATTCAGTTTGAATTCGGCCACTACATTGAATTTCATGTTTGTTGCAGCAGCCATCATGGGGACTTTTACAATTGGAGGTCAAGGTGTGTTATATGCTTTTGGTAGTTTTGTCTACCCAACCCATTTACGCGGTCAAGGTGTAGGTGCCGCTTCTGCCGTTGGGCGTATCGGTGCCATGATGGGACCTGCGATTGCCGGACAATTGTTGGCAATGGGAAGTGGTGCAGCAGGGGTGATCAGTGCTGCGATACCTTGTATCGTTATTTCGGCAATTATCATGGTGCTGTTAACGCGACGTTTAGAAACGACTTGATGGAATCTGAATGCCTGAATCCTTGATTTTGATAAGAAGCTCGCAAATGTGAGCTTTTTTATTGTATGTTAGGTCATCAACTCGTGTCACATTGATCATTAAAATAGCTGAGATGTTGTCTGTATAAGGATAGGGAAATGTTGCAAACTGAGCGTAGCGCCTTAATTGTTGTCGATGTGCAGAATGGTTTTACTTCAGGAGGAAAGCTAGAGGTTGCCCAAGCAGAAAGGATCATACCGACAATCAATCAATTGGCAGATCATTTTGACAATATTGTACTGACACAAGACTGGCATCCTGCAAACCATATTTCATTTGTTGAACAACACCCCCAACATAAAGCTTTTGATGTTGTTCAGCTGGACTATGGTCCACAAGTGCTATGGCCTGCTCATTGCATACAAGGCACACAGGATGCTGAATTCCATCCTGATTTAAATATTCCGACTGCACAGTTGATTGTTCGTAAAGGTTTTCGTCCACATATTGACAGTTATTCAGCCTTCATGGAAGCAGATCATAAGACCACAACAGGTTTGGCGGGGTATTTGCGAGAACGTCAGATAGACACTGTATATATTGTAGGGATTGCGACAGATTTTTGCGTAGCATGGACTGCAATGGATGCCGCTAGATTAGGGTTTAAGACTTTTGTGATTTCCGATGCGACTAAAGCAATTGATCTACAAGGCTCATTACAGCATGCATGGCAGGAAATGCTGGCTGCTGGCGTGAAGCGTATGGTTTCAAAAGAGATTCTTGATTTCTCTAAATCATGAATTAACGCATAAATCTGGGCATTTGAGAAAAGTGATACTGGTTTGAACGACATGCTTTAAGATAAGCCTTGATTTTAAACCTATTTGGGTCGGGACAATGTCAGCAATTTTATGCTTTAGTCAGTTTGTGCAAAAAACTTTCGCACTTTGGGTCGTTGTATTTGCCTTCATCGCATTATGCTTTCCCGATGCATTTATATGGATGAAAGCTTATATTCCATGGGTTCTTGGCATCATTATGCTGGGGATGGGAATGACCATGACGGTCGATGAGTTTAAAAATGTATTGTCCAATCCAAAAGCAGTGGTGATTGGTGTGGTAGCTCATTTTGTGGTGATGCCGAGCGTAGCATTTTTTCTCTGCAAAATTTTTAATTTACCACCAGAAATCGCTGTAGGTGTCATTCTCGTTGGATGTTGTCCAGGAGGAACTGCTTCCAATGTGATTACCTATATGGCAAAGGGCAATACTGCTTTATCTGTGACATGTACTTCTGTTTCAACATTTCTCGCTCCAGTTTTGACTCCCGCCATATTCTATATTTTAGCCAGTCAATGGATTCCGATTGATGCAGGCTCAATGTTTATTGATATTCTTAAAGTGGTGATTTTCCCCATCATCTTGGGCGTCATTTTAAGAAGTTTGTTTAAACAGAAGACAGAACAATATATCCAAGTTATGCCGTTGGTCTCTGTGATTGCGATTGTGGTCATCGTTGCAGCAATTATTGCCGCCAGTAAGGCGTCTATTTTGCAATCAGGTTTACTGATTCTCGGTGTAGTCATTTTACACAACGGATTAGGTTTTTTATTGGGCTATTGGGCAAGTCGTTTATTCAATTTATCTTATCCTGACTCCAAAGCTGTAGCGATTGAAGTGGGGATGCAAAACTCGGGTTTGGGAGTAACCTTGGCGGCACTTCATTTTGCCGCCTCTCCTGTGACCGCAGTCCCCAGTGCCATTTTCAGTTTATGGCATAATATTTCAGGTCCAATTTTAGCGACCTATTGGGCATCAAAAGCGGATAAAGTAACCCACAACCAGCCTTAACAGCAGCTCAAATTCCGTTTTTACACGGAGAGCTGCAGCAAGTTTTTGATGGTTATTCACTCTCGAGTTGTTTTAAAAACTCATTTTCCGTCATGACAATAAATCCATGTTGTTCCAATAAGGCAGTGGTGACACCTTTGCCTTGTACTTTTTGTCCCGAAAATGAACCATCATAAATCATACCTGAACCGCAAGAGGGGCTATTGGCTTTTAAGATAATATGGGTGACTTGGTATTGTTGTGCGAGTTTAAGTGCTTTTTCTGCACCTTGGATAAATGCTAAAGAAACGTCATCGCCATTGGCATCTTGGACTATAGCCTGTCCCTGTAAAACAGCATGACCATCACCGCCAACAATCTCAGCAGGAGGGCGTGGTGTGCTTAAACCACCTGAAACTTCAGGGCAGATCACTACAGCCTGTTGATTGTCGAGCAACTGCTTAAATATTTCTTGTAAACAGTTTTTGGCATCATAACGGACATTTTCACCAACAAGACATGCACTGATCAGATATTTTTTGGTCATCTTGGGTTTAATTCAAGCTGCATTAAATCCATGCCAATATCATATAAATCAGTTTTAAAGTCGAGGCTTAATTGTTCTGTAAAGGCAAATTTTTGATAGAATTTTTTTGCACGTGCATTGGTTTTCAGCACTTCTAAGAAGATATAAGCTTGATGATGCTGATTTGCGATCTCAATGATATATTGCATTAAATTTGCGGCTATATGTTTTCCGATGACCTCTTTAAGTAAATAAATTTTCTGTAATTCCATACCCATACACTTTAAATCGGGTTGGTATTGGTTAAGGTTGAGTTTAGCGTAGCCGATTAGTTGGGCATGCTCATTTTCAGCCAATACCCAAATTTGTTGCGGGTCTGCTAGGGATTCCGATAAGTTTTCAAGACTAAAATCTTGGTTGAGAAAATTTTGTAATCCTTGTTCTGACCAAAGCTCACTAAAATGTTGGCGATATGTGGTATTGCCTAGTGTATAAAGTTGATTTGCATGGGTCGTCGTGGCTTGGTAAATTTTCATGGTGTTTTATCTTAAAATGATGGCTTGTTATGATTGGATGCAATGTTCAATCATTGATGATTTTCATGTGATAATCAATCTAAAATATGGGAAATGAAAGTCACTATGAGCGTTTATGTCGATCGTGCAAAAGTACCGTTTAAAGGTAAAGAATGGTGCCATCTCATGGCAGATACGCTAGAGGAATTACACCATTTTGCAGAAATGTTAGGCATAGATTCCCGCTTATTTCATCGTTCAGCATCTTATCCTCATTATGACATTACTCTGCAAATGCGTGTCATCGCCCTTACGCATGGCGCAATTGATGCTGATCGAAAAACCATTATTGCTTGTGGTAAGCAGCTTAAACTTCAACTCAGCCAATCTTGATAAATGCCGACTGAATAGCATTTCTCAAAGGATTTTTTCTAGAGATTAAGTCTTGTTCTGATGAGAAGCACAAGAGTAGAATCTTCGATGACGATCAATGATGAACAATGATAGCGATATGAGTGTTAAAGAAGGTTCAACAGAAATATCACAGGACGAAATTATTATTCTGGCTGAAACTTTTCGGCTTTTGGGGGATCCTTCACGTCTGAGAATTCTTCTGTTCTGTATGCGTGGACCTAGCCCTGTAGGTGATATTTGTGAAGCACTGGATTTGTCACAATCTTTGGTCAGCCACCATTTACGTTTATTGCGTTCTGCACGATTAGTTAAAAGTGAACGTCAGGCAAAACAAGTCCTGTATGAAATAGCAGATACCCATGTGAGTCATGTTCTGTCTGATATGGCAAAACATATTGCAGAAGAACAATGTGGATAAAATGTTGTTATTTTAATAAATTAAATAATTGAATTTATTTAAGTTTGATTCAATTTTTCATGTTGATCAAAATAAAGGCTGATCTTTAAATGTAAATGCCACAAGATTGTTAGAAATAACCTTGTGGCATTTTATGATTGACGGATACTGATCTTAGTGGCTATGCCCAGCATGAGGATCAATTTTGACCGGTTTTTCAAGACTACATGAGCTATCACCCTGCCAATCAATAGCCACGGTTGGATGTTCAATATCAAACTTGGTTTTTAATTCATGTTCAATTTGTTCGGTCAGTGTTTTGATATCAATACCCGCCTCAGGTTGGACATGTAATGTTGCCATTGCTCTCCCTGAAGTAATCATCCATACATGAATATGGCTAATTTTCTGAATGCCATGAACGGATTTTAATAAGTGAGCGGTAATATCTGTTGTATTGGCATTTGCAGGAGCGCCTTCGAGTAAAATATGAATGGTTTGCTTAAACAGCGACCATGCACTACGTAATACCAGTAATGAGACAAGTACAGATAAGATAGGATCAATCGGGGTCCAACCTGAATACCAGATGACAATCGCAGCGATAATTGCAGCAACTGAACCGAGTAGATCACCCATCACATGTAAAATTGCTCCTTTAACATTTACATGATCTGTATCGTTTCGTGTCAGATACCATAATACAAAGATATTTACCAGCATCCCAATAATGGCCACAACGAACATGGGTCCCGCAAGAACAGGTTGAGGTGATTGAAAACGTACAATTGCCTCATAAACGATCCAGCCCACAATCCCGAACAAGGTTAGAGAATTGATCAAGCCTGCAATGACTTCAAAGCGCATATAACCAAAAGTACGGGATTTATCTGCGGTGCGTCGACCGAAGCGAAAGGCTGCATATGCTAGGCCCAATGCAAGTGCATCAGTCAGCATATGTCCCGCATCCGCCAGAAGTGCCAGTGAACCGGATATGATTCCTCCAGCAGCTTCAACAAGCATAAAACTAAAAATAATGAAAAATGAAATGAGAATTTTTCTTTCATTCCCACCATTTGCTTCAGGCGCATGTGTATGGTCATGATCACTATGGCTGTTATGGGTATGATTGTGATTATGTCCCATAAGGACCTCTGCATTATTGGATTAACTACATATGAATATATGTTCATATGTTTGTTTTGTCAAATGTGTTTATGTTAACTGCTGTATTTCATTATTGATCAAATTAATTTAAAGCCTGATGGATTTATATACAGTCTTATATAAAAAAATCCACACATCCATGCTGTTTTCGTGCATGAATTGTGTGGATCTTTTACTATGGGTATATATTAGATTTTATCAATCAGATACATATACTCAATATCGGACACATTGATTATTCAACAGTGACAGACTTTGCCAAATTACGCGGCTGGTCTACATCTGTACCACGTAATACCGCAACATGATAAGACAACAACTGTACAGGGACACTATAAACAATCGGTGCTAGCCACGTGTTGACGGCAGGCACATTGACAACATGTTGACGGTCTTTATTGATAATTCCACTGTTTTCGTCAGCAAATACAAATAATTCACCGCCACGTGCTTGAACTTCTTCCATATTTGATTTGAGTTTATCCAACATATCATCATTCGGTGCAAGAATGACCACAGGCATATCATTGTCAACCAAAGCCAACGGACCATGCTTCAATTCACCCGCAGCATAACCTTCGGCATGAATATAGGAAATTTCTTTTAGCTTTAAAGCACCTTCCAGTGCGATTGGAAACTCTGTGCCACGACCCAAGAATAAACAGTGTTGTTTTTCTTTGAACAGTTCGGATAAACGTAAAATTTCTGCATCATTCTGCAAAGTATCAAGAATCACTTTTGGAATATGCCATAACGCCGAGGTAATTTGTTCAATAGACTCCGCAGTAATACTTTGCTTGACCTGACCAAGTTTCAGCGTTAACAGCATCAAAGCAGCAAGCTGAGTGGTAAATGCTTTGGTAGAAGCAACACCAATTTCAGGACCCGCAAGCGTTAAAAGATGATGGTTGGTTTCACGAACCATTGACGATGTTGCAACATTACAAATGGTCATGGTACAAATATTTAAGCCTCTCGCTTGCGCTCGTTTTTGAGTATCACGCAAGGCAGCTAAAGTATCTGCAGTTTCACCTGATTGAGAAATGCAGATGTAGAGTGTGTTTGCGACAATCACGGGTGAGCGATAACGGAACTCGCTGGCAATCTCAACTTGGCAAGGCAAATCGATCAGCTGTTCAAACCAATATTTTGCAATCATTCCTGCATGGTAGCTGGTTCCACAAGCAAGAATTTGAATTTGCTGGACATTTTTAAAATCGACTTCAGCATTCTGTAAAAAGTCTTCACGCAATGCATTGCCATTTAATGCTTGAGAAATGGTTTGCTGAATTGCTTCGGGCTGTTCATAAATCTCTTTAAGCATATAATGCTTATATTCACCTTTCGATGCATTGCTTACCGCAGCATCTAACTCTTTAATTGGGCGTTCCACCAATTGATCATGCACAAAAACTTCAATTGTTTCACGCGTTAAACGCGCAATATCACCTTCTTCAAGATAGATGAAACGGTTGGTGACAGGTAAAAGCGCCAATTGATCTGAGCTGATAAAGTTTTCACCGATACCCACACCAATCACTAAAGGCGAACCTTCACGAACAGCAATCAATTCATCAGGAAAATCAGTATGAACAATCCCCAGTGCATAAGCACCTTTTAATTGTGGAACTACTTCCTCAACAGCTTTGAGTAGAGTTGATGTTGATTTGAGTGCTTCAGCAATTAAGTGTGCAACAACTTCGGTATCTGTTTGTGAAGTGAACACATAACCAAGCGCTTCAAGATCGTCTTTCAATTCTTGATAATTTTCAATAATACCGTTATGTACAACCGCAACATGCCCAGAAATATGGGGATGCGCATTGTTTTCTGTAGGTTTACCGTGAGTTGCCCAACGGGTGTGGGCAATACCAAGTGAACCTAAAATATTGGATTCAGAAATTGCCCCTTCTAAATTGGCAACTTTACCAACACGACGTTCACGCAAGATTTGTCCTTGATCGACAAGTGCAACTCCCGCTGAGTCATAACCACGATATTCAAGGCGCTTTAGACCTTCAATTAAAATATTTGTAATGCTTCGTTCAGCAACGCCACCAACAATACCGCACATATTAATATCCTCTTATTTCTTGACCTTTTGGGGACGTTGATAATTTTCTTTAGAAATTTGTTTTGCACGTTCAAATGCAAGACTGTTGTCAGCGACATCATGGGTAATCACAGAACCGGCACCTGTGGTTGCGCCATGGCCAATTTTGATTGGGGCTACAAGTGAATTATTGGTACCGATAAAGGCATTGTCACCAATAATGGTTTTGTGCTTATTGACACCATCATAGTTACACGTGATAGTCCCTGCACCGATATTTGAGCCGGCACCAATTTCAGCATCACCTAAATAAGTGAAATGATTTGCTTTGGAGCCTAAACCTACTGTGGTGTTTTTAACCTCAACAAAGTTTCCGATATGCACTTCATTGGCCAGTTTGGCGCCTGGGCGAAGTCGTGCAAATGGACCAATCTTGACATCCGAACCAATCACCGCATCTTCAAATACGCTATAGGCTTGAACTTTGGTACCCGCGGCGATTTGAGTATTTTTTATTACACAGCCTGCACCAATTTCAACACCATCACCAAAACTACAACTGCCTTCAACAATGACATTGATATCAATACGAACATCTGTGCCTACAGTGAGTTGACCACGTAAGTCAAAACGAGATGGATCAATCAAATGTACGCCTTGCTGCATCAGTTGTTTGGCTTGATAGTTTTGAAATTCACGTTCCAAAGCTGCAAGTTGGATACGATCATTTACGCCCTCAACTTCAAATGCCAACTCAGGCTGAATAGAAGAAATTTCCATCCCGTCAGCCAATGCCATTGCAACGATGTCGGTCAGGTAGTATTCACCTTGTGCATTGTCATTACTGAGTTGAGGCAGCCATTCATGCAGTTTGGCATTGCTGACACAGTAAATACCCGTGTTAATCTCTTTAATCTGGCGTTGTTCTTCGGAAGCGTCTTTATGTTCAACAATTGCCTGGATTTTTCCATCTTTACGAACAATACGTCCATAACCTGTTGAATCCTCAAGCGTCAATGTGACTAAGCCAATACCTGTTGGCGTAGACACATCGACTAAACGTTGCAAGGTACTGTGTTGAACACAAGGGACATCCCCAGAAAGAATCAAGGAAATTCCATCTTTGGGTAAAACAGGCAAGGTGACTTTTACTGCATGCCCTGTACCCAATTGTTCAGTTTGTTCTACCCATTCAACATTTTCTTGCACAAATGCCTGTTGAACCAGATCACCGCCATGCCCAAAAATGGTAATAATATTTTTTGCTTGTAATTTTTTTGCTGTTTCAATTACATGACCGAGTAATGGACGTCCTGCTAAAGGTTGAAGTACCTTGGGTAATCGAGAGCGCATACGCGTTCCTTTCCCTGCCGCAAGAATGATCACAGTTGTAGACATATCACACCTAACCGATCTGGCTTAAGCCATTTTAAAATATAAATAAATCATGATACATATTGCTGCCCAGACCCCTGCAATAATGTCGTCAAACATGATGCCAAAACCGCCATCGACTTTTTGATCAATGATGCGAATTGGCCAAGGTTTCCAAACATCAAATAAGCGGAACAATGCAAATCCAACCACAACCCATATCCAATTCATTTGTCCAATATAGATTAAGGGAAGAAATGTAATGGATTGTCCTGCAAACTCATCCCAAACGATTCGACCATCATCATGCACATGAATAATGTCTGCCGTTTTTCCACAAATCCAGATTCCGACCAATGACATCATCATGATGGCCAATATGGCGCCATAAAAGCCAATTGCAAGCCAAATCGGAATAAACAACAATGCAAAAGCAGAACCGAATGTACCGGGCGCTTTAGGTGCTAATCCAGAGCCAAAGCCAACACCGCAGAACACAATCAAGCGTTCAGACCATGTCATATTTTTAAAGACAATCGGAGGTTTATGCAAAGTGTTGGTACCCTTGAAGCTGCAGTGGATGGTCTAAGCCATCTTTTTCAAATACGATGCCATTTGATCGTGTAACTTTTCCAATAATTGTAGTGGTTACATTGGGTTGTAATTGCAAAAGTTTATCATAATTTTGCATACTTATTGTAAAGCACAATTCATAGTCATCCCCGCCAGCTAAAGCATATTTCCACTGCTGATTTTCACTTAAATCCCTTAAAGCAGGATTAATCGGGAGCTGATTTAAATTAATTTTAGCACCTACCTTGGAAGCATCCAAGATGTGCCCAAGATCTTGAGCCAAACCATCTGAAACATCAATCATGCTTGACGCTAAACCTTTAAGCATTGCGCCAAGTTCACAACGAGGTATTGGATAGTCCAGACGTTGTTGAAGAGGATGCCCTAAATGTTGCAGCGCGAATGCGGCATCGCCTATAGAACCACTGACAACAATCAGGTCATCCACTTGTGCCTGAGCACGTGTCACGGCTTGATCTGTTTCAATCCACCCCAGTGCGGTTACCGTGATGGTAAGATGAGGGCTTTGTGTGGTGTCACCACCAATTAAACGTACCCCAAATTGATCACAACAATCATATAAGCCCTGACTAAAGTCTTTTAGCCATTCATGATCAATTTGGGCTAAGCTCAGTGCGAGAAGAATGCTGTGGGGTTTTGCGCCCATGGCAGCAATGTCTGAAAGATTGACAGCGACAGATTTCCAACCAATGGCATGGGCAGAAGTATCTAAGGGGAAATGTCGTCCTGCGACAAGTGTATCTGTACAGATCACCAGTTGGTGATTTAAAGGTGGGGTGAGCAGGGCTGAGTCATCTCCGACACCCAAGTCAACATCAGACTGTTGCTGACGGTTGAAATAGCGCTCAATAATTGAAAACTCAGCCATGTAAAAACAACTTATTTAGGTTGTTGCTTTTCTGCTTCACGCAGGCTTGTCGCTAAACGGTCTAATACACCATTGATGTATTTGTGACTGTCAGCACCACCAAAGTGTTTTGCCAATTCAATGGCTTCATCCAGTACCACGCGATATGGAATTTCAAGATGATCTTTGAGTTCATATGCGCCCAAACGTAATGTAGCAAGTTCTACACCATCCAAAGCATCAATTTCACGATCTAGAACTGGAATTAGTAAAGCATCCAATGCTTCATGATTGGCAATCACGGTAGTGAGCAACTCATGATAATAGCTCAGATCCACTTTATGCATTGCATTTTCAGCACGTGTGCGTGCTTCGATTTCATGCACTGGGTTGTGGCTCATTTGCCATTCATAAATCCCTTGTACAGCAAAGCGACGTGCTTTACGTTTTGCTGCATAAGTAGCTTGGAGTGTTTGCGACATGCTTTAAATTGCCTTTAACAGGTTAACCATTTCAATTGCAGTAAGGGCAGCTTCACCACCTTTATTACCTGCTTTTGTACCAGAGCGTTCAATCGCCTGCTCAATACTATCCGTAGTCAATACACCATTGATTACAGGTAAACCAGTATCTAAACCAACTACACCTAAACCTTTGGCACATTCACCTGCAACGAAGTCGAAATGTGGTGTACTTCCACGAATCACTGCGCCAAGTGCGATCACTGCATCAAACTTACCAGAAGCCGCCAATTTTTTAGCGACAACAGGCAGTTCCCATGCACCAGGTGCATGAACGACAGTGATATTATCGTCGCTTACACCATGGCGATGCAATGTATCAATTGCACCTTCTAATAAATGTTCAACAACAAAGCTGTTAAAACGACCAACTAAAATCGCGTAACGGTCTTCGCTCGCGAGATGTAATAAACCTTCAATTCGGCGAATCGCCATGGCAACCTCGATAATTTAACAGATAAGTTATTTTACAGACTTCTTGGATCATACGCTGTTTTTAATACGACAACATAGATCCAAGCCGTCGATTTAAAAATTATGAATCAGCTTTTGCATCAGCCGTCATATACTCAACCACTTCCAGATGAAATCCTGACAATGCATTAAAGCGAAGCGGTGAACTTAACAACTTCATTTTTTCTACGCCTAAATCACGTAAAATCTGAGCACCTACACCAATCGTTTGATATTGCTGAGAAAGTGCGGCATTCGATTTGGTCGGCTTTGGTTTGCCCAATGCTTCTAGAGCTGGACCTAAATCAGATAAATGGCGTTGCCCAATCCAGACCAACACACCACGTTCGCTATACGCAATCGTTTTCAGTGCTTTATCCAGATTCCACGCAGGCTCACCATCTTTTTTATTGAGTTTGAGTAAGTCGCGCGCAGGATTAAAACCGTGTACACGTACAGTGGTTACACCTTCTTTAGGCTCACCTTTCACCAAAGCCAAATGAATATCCGGGTTGCCAATTTCACGATAGCGATACAGATCAAATGTTCCGTATTCGGTATCAATGCTTTGCTGATCCAAACGTTCAACCGTTTGCTCATTGGTCATACGGTAATGGATGAGATCGGCAATGGTGCCAATTTTTAAACCATGCTTTTCAGCAAACACCTCAAGGTCTGGTCGACGTGCCATTGTGCCGTCTTCGTTGATGATTTCGCAGATCACTGAAGCCGGTTCTAAGCCCGCTAAACGAGACAGGTCACAACCTGCTTCGGTATGTCCAGCACGGTGAAGTACGCCACCTGGTTGTGCCATTAACGGGAAAATATGACCCGGCTGTACAATATCAGAAGGTTTGGCATGTGCTGCTACAGCCGTTTGAATGGTATGTGCACGTTCCGCAGCAGAAATACCTGTGGTAATTCCATCAGCTGCTTCAATTGAAAGCGTAAAGTTGGTACCGTGTTGAGCACCATTTTGATCGACCATCAATGGTAAATCGAGTTGCTTACAGCGATCACGGCTCAAGGTCAAGCACACTAGACCGCGTGCATGGGTGATCATAAAGTTGATGTCTTCAGGACGTACATGTGTTGCAGCAATCACCAAATCGCCTTCATTTTCACGATCTTCGTCATCCATCAGGATAACCATTTTCCCTGCACGGATATCTGCTACAAGCTCTTCAACGGTATTGAGCGGCATCAACCTTCACCTTTTTGTTCTGTCGTGTGACATTTTCATTGGATTCATTCGGCACATAGTCTAACGCGTTTTTACGTATTTTGCCTATGCTTATCATCTTCCTTTACAGCTGATAGTTATACACAAGCTTGTAGGGGTATGAAAAGAGAAGGAAAATTGATTTATGCGGATTTTGAACAAACATTAAACGCTTATTTAGAAAAAAATAAGATGAGCTTATGAGGATCTATCGATATTTTATAAATAGCTTGCGTTGCAGGTTAAAATTGAGCAGGCAAGGCATGAAATGAAGGAGACAGCGAGAATATTTTCAAGTTTCATATTTTGTGCCTAGTATCTATTAAAAAACACGCCCAGTCGCAAACATAGGCGAATTGCCAACACACCCGAGTATTTAAGCGGATAAAAATGAAAAAAGCGCTCTACCTTTATGAGTAGAACGCCCTTATGGTGATTTGAATTATAAATCTGACACAGGTTCAGAACTGACGCTTTGTTTTTTTCCTTTTAGAATTTCTGTACGAATATTTTGTGCAAGCTCGGCACACTCATTATTCATTCCATTAATCATAAAGGCATGGCGTGTCAGTACGTTGGTCGGATTTGGCAAGGCAACCAATTGATAGCAATCGCCAATATGTTTGAGTTGATCATTGCTTAAGTACAGTGCCATTTCTTTGGCAATTAAATGATTCACCAAGCGTTCTGCTGCATGTTTCGCATCCAACTGCATTGCTTCTACAGAAGTTGTCACGGCACAGCGTGTCTGTAAAACGAAGCGTTTGTCTTCACGATAACGTTTATACAGAACCTCTGAAAGTAATTGGAACACTGAACCTATCATCAAGATGGATTGTGCCGCATTGGGCTTTTCAGCATCAACGCTCAAGATCGCACCATGTTGATTAAAAGCTTGATGAATGACGAAATCTTTAGAATTGAGTTTGAAATGTTGAGCACAAAGTTCAATACTTTTATTCAGGAAAATCTGACATAAGTTGAAATAAGGGACAGATACAGACTGATTAACGGTATTCATCAATTGTTTTGGATCATAATACTGAATATTCAGTGCAAGAATTTCTTGATCATCATCGACAGTAGACGTGACTGCAACTTTAGGCTCAGGTTTGATTTTGTTTTGTGCCTGTTGTTGTGCTTGCGCAATTGCTAAGGTGCGATTGGCTTTTTCAGCCTCCAGCGCCTCAGTTAATTGTTGAATTTCATGCTTCAGGCGTGCTTCATTATTGATTCTTGCCAGATATTCACTCCGTGTCGGTCGTGCAATTGCGCGATAGGCCAACCAAAGGAAAGCATGGATCAAAAGTGAAACGAGAATCGCCAGCCATTGTGTCCGTAAAATCTCACCAATACTTGGTTTGATTAAAGTGATTTCAATCGTTCCGACTTTTTTCTCGTTCTGCAATGCATCTCGAACAAACACTTCACCTTGGCGAGTTTTTGCCATGCCGCTGGTTGCAAGAACCTGTTTTTTAGCATCAAGTATTCGAATCGAAGCAACGCTCGGATTGGTCGCATAACGATTTGCCAACAGTGCCAATGAAACTGTATTTGCAGGTTCAAGCTCGGACAGACTGTCTGTGACCAGTTGGCTGGTCATCAGTTGCCCTTGACTGGCACGGTTTTCATTTAACTGATGTGTTGTTGCAACTACCAATAAAAAGGTATGAAATGCAAAACTTACAATAAGTAGGCTAGCAAATAGCCCTTGTCTTGGCGCATTCAACGTAAACTTCCAAAGCAAAAAATTTCGATTTCGATTATGATTCTTCCAATTGTTGTAGCTCAGACCCGAGTCAATTCATGCGAGAAATCATTCTTATTTCATTTTTAGGACCTGACCAACCCAATCAGTTTACTCGATTAATGCAAGTGTTGTCCGTACATTCTTTGCAAATATTAGATGTAGGGCAGGCGGTCATCCACAATCAATTGACTTTAGGTATTGTAGTGTCGTCAAACGACCAGACTGCAACAGCTTTAGCAATGAAAGACATTCTTATTTTAGCACATGATATTGGGCTAACCGTTCGTTTTAAACCAATTTCAGGTACAGAATATGACCAATGGGTGAGTGAAGGTGGACGTACCCGCTATATTGTGACGGCATTGGCACCAGAATTAACCGCTGCACACTTACAAGCTGTAACAAATATTGTTTCAAGTCAGGGGTTTAATATTGAAACAGTGACGCGTTTGTCTGGTCGTCCTGAGCGCGGAGGACATCAAGATGTACTCAAACGTTCATGTGTTCAATTTGGCTTGAGTGGGCAAATGCTGGATGCGCAAGCGATGCGTGCAGCATGTTTGCGTCTTTCGGCTGAACTGAACATTGATGTGGCTGTGCAGGAAGACAATGCTTACCGACGCAATCGCCGTTTAGTCTGCTTTGATATGGACTCGACTTTAATTGAACAAGAAGTGATTGATGAGTTGGCTAAAGAAGCGGGTGTGGGGGATAAGGTTGCTGAAATCACAGAACTTGCGATGCAGGGTGAATTGGATTTTCAGCAAAGCTTCCGTGCACGTGTGGCCTTGTTGAAAGGCTTGGATGCTGATGTTTTACCTCAAATTGCCGCACGATTAACCATTACCGAAGGGGCAGAGCGTTTAATTTCTACCCTGAAATCTTTGGGCTATAAAACCGCAATCTTATCGGGTGGTTTTCAATATTTCGCAGAATATCTACAAGAGAAATTAGGTATTGATGAAGTTCATGCCAATATTCTTGATGTAGAAAATGGTCAAGTCACAGGCGAAGTAAAAGGGCATATTGTGGATGGTGCGCGCAAAGCCTATCTATTGACTGAATTGGCTGAAAAAATGGGAATTTCGCCAGAGCAGGCGATTGCTGTGGGTGATGGCGCAAATGACTTACCGATGCTTTCTATTGCTGGTTTAGGCGTGGCATTCCGTGCCAAACCTTTGGTTCGTCAAAACGCCAATCAGGCCATTTCAAGTGTGGGCTTAGACGGTGTACTTTATCTCTTGGGTGTGCATGATAAAGATCTTAGCCGTGCTTAAACGCTTTTACTGAGAGTGCAGAAAATGAAAAATAGCGACATGATGTCGCTATTTTTGTTTGAAAATGAATCACTTTGCTGTCATCAAACCTAAATAATACATTTTGATAAAAAGATTCGATTTAAAACTTAAATTTTTTTATTTCTACAGAAATGCAACATGTATTTTTTTGTAATGACACTGCATGATTGATGGCAATTAGATTGTGAGAAAAACATGATTCTTAAAAAATGTAATGACAAATGAATGTTGCGACAAAGTGTGTCGTTTAGCAGAAAAACAGCACTTTCCTTCTTATAAAAACCATACATAATGCAAGGCATAAGCTTCTATAAGATGGTTAAAGAAAAATTATAAAGCTTGAACTTGTTGTGAAACACCACTTAGACGGTTTATGAGAGACATCATTTTGACGGAGGTTGTTATGGTATCAGCGACATTTGCAACATTGATTGGATTCGCTCTAATTGCTGCAGCGTTGGCTACTGTTTTCTTTTCCCCTTATCGTCATTGGTTAGGGTTTATGTTTGCGGGTATGATCTTCTGGGGCACCCTAGAAGCAATGCGTTACAGCGTACAGAATATTTTCGATCTTTCGGTGGCATATAGTTATTTAACGGCAATTATGCTCGCCATGTCTGCATTGATTGCGTTGTTATTGCGTGAAGATAGCCGTGCTCAAAAAGCACTGGCAAATCGTCAATATATTGAGCACACCCCAGTCTATGAAGATGAATAAGTATTGAGTGAACAGAATGACAATATGCAAACCAAGATAACAATAGTGACTTTAATTACACGAAAAAAATCAATTTAGACATTTTAAGGTATATCAAAATGGTATACCTTTTTTCAGTTTATACTTTGTTCTCAAAGCCATGTCTAAGAAATGACAAGTTATGCTAGGATGAGCAAATTCGGATCTAATTTAAAAAACAACAGGCTTAAATGTCATGAAACTTTCTGCAATTCCAGTTGTGAAGTTACCAATCGTTGATGCAAGTACAGATCCATTGGATTTACTTGTATTGGGTTTAGCGCTTCGTATGAAACAATTGGCGCGTACCAGCCCAAAATTTATTGAATTGACCCATGATCGTCAGTTCCGTATCCAGATTGGTACAGACTTAGGCGTGGCTCGCCAAATTATTGTCAATAACGGTCAAATTGATACAGTTTCAGGTGCCGAACAAAAAGCGGATTTCGTTTTACAGTTTGCTGACAGTGATCAAGGTGTGAAAACTTTGGTCAAAGGTGATCCAACTGCATTTATGACGGGTATGCAAAACGGCACGATTAAAATGGAAGGTGATTTTAGTTTGCTGGTGTGGTTTAACCAAGTTGCCAAGTTAATCCCGCCGAAAGTACCAAAATCTGTCAAAGAAAAAATCAAATTGGCACGTCAGTTCTTAAAGGAAAAAACAGGTCGATAATTGGTTTTCAAGCATTAAAAAAGCCCACTCGGGCTTTTTTATATTTTAAAAAGTGAGTTTGTGTTGTGTATGTGAGCTTATTCAACCTCTAGGTTGAAGGTCACAGGTCCATCATTGATCAAATAAACTTTCATATCTGCTGCAAAGATTCCTGTTTGTACATTTGCAAATTGTGATTGCGCATATGCAACCAATTGTTCATACAATGCTTTGGCTTCATTAGGTGGCATTGCTGGTCCAAAGTCAGGACGCAAGCCTTTTTGTGTTTGTGCCATTAAGGTAAACTGTGAAACCAGTAGAATTCCACCATCGGCTTGGCTGACATTCCAGCCCATTTTTCCTTGCTCATCATCAAAAAAGCGATATTTTAAAATCTTATCAATCAGTTTTTGACCCTTTTCAAAGTTATCTTCTTTACCTAAACCTAAAAAAACCAAAATCCCTTTTTGGATTTCTCCAGTGACTTCACCATCAACCACGACTTTGGCTTCTAACACTCGTTGTAATAATGCACGCATAGGAACAATAAGACTAAAATATGATAGAGCTATTCTAACAGTAATAGATCATCAAGATTGTCTAAAATGCACCACTTATAAAATTTTATAAATATTTGAATAAGCAAATCTTTTGCTTAATTATTCAGCATTTTCTGATCGGGGAAAGATAATGATCTTAGAGGTTTAAGTGCTGTTGAATTGCAAATATAGCAATTCACAATCAAATGATTACGTTACGCCCTTCAAAAATATGCTTTAATAAAAAAAGCATAGCGAAATTACAAACAGATATGGCGCCAATCATTCAATCTTTGCTGGATACCGATTTATATAAATTTACCATGTTGCAAGTGGTACTTCATAAATTTCCTCAAACCCACAGTGTCTACCATTTCCGCTGCCGTAATCTGGATGATACCGTTTATCCGTTAACGGATATTTTGGAGGATTTGAATGAGCAATTGGATCATCTTTGCTTATTAAAGTTTAAAGAAGACGAATTACAATATTTACGCAGCATGCGTTTTATCAAAAGTGATTTTGTTGATTATCTAGAATTATTCCAACTGAAACGGCGTTTTATCAAAGCCGGTATAGATGAAGAAGGTCGTTTGGATATTTGGGTAGAAGGTCCAATGGTTCAAGCGATGATGTTTGAAATCTTTGTTCTTGCGATCGTGAACGAGCTTTATTTTAGCCGTATTCGCAATGAGGGGGTGTATGCTGAGGGTGAACGACGTCTACAAGCCAAAGTTGAGTTATTAAAGAAATTTGAACAGCAGCAACAGGCGGATAAGCCCCCATTCTTGGTGTCTGATTTTGGTACCCGTCGCCGTTATAGTTTGGATTGGCAAAGACACGTGATTCAAACGTTTCATGAAGCAGTACCTCATGTTTTTAGAGGAACCAGTAATGTTCTGTTGGCAAAAGAGTTAAATATTTATCCAATTGGAACAATGGCCCATGAATTTTTGCAAGCTTTCCAAGCTTTAGATGTGCGTCTAAGAGACTTTCAAAAAGCGGCTTTGGAAACTTGGGTACAAGAATATCGTGGAGATTTAGGCATTGCCTTGACCGATGTTGTTGGTATGGATGCATTCCTGCGGGATTTCGATCTGTATTTTGCCAAACTGTTTGATGGTTTACGCCATGACAGTGGTGACCCTTTTGAATGGGGCGATAAGGCATATCATCACTATCGTAAATTAAAAATTGATACCCGCGCCAAAATGCTGACTTTTAGTGATGGTTTAGATATAGAGCGGGCATGGGCTTTATATCAATATTTCAAAGATCGTTTCCAAGTGAGTTTTGGTATAGGAACCAATTTGACCAATGATATGGGGCAAACGCCACTGAATATTGTTTTAAAATTGGTGGAGTGTAATGGTCAGTCTGTCGCGAAAATTTCTGATAGTCCAGGAAAAACCATGACGGATAATGATACATTTCTGGCGTATCTGCGACAGGTCTTTGAAATACCAGAAGTTGTCGATGCAGAGAAAAATGATATCTGATTTTTTGCTAAAAGAATGTGAAAAATCAGCTTATTGGGAAAAAACACTGTGCTAAGATCATGACTATTCAGGGTCTTAAAATAGAAAAACGTATGACTACACCTGCCTTTAATTTGGGATTACTCATCGAAGCTGAACAACTCGTGCCTTTTTTAGGGCACGATAAAATTCGTATTGTCGATTTGAGTCGTAGTTCTGTCTATGAACAACTACATATTCCCCATGCCTTACATGTAAAGCCACAATTGTTGGTGAGACAGGAAGAACAAGCTTCAGGGCTGCTGCCTGATGAAGACGGTCTGAATGCGCTGGTCGAATATTTAAATATTTCGCCTGAGCATCATGTTGTGGTTTATGATGATGAAGGTGGAGCTTGGGCTGGACGTTTGATTTGGAATTTGCATTGCCTTGGCTTTTACAATACCAGTTTATTAAATGGCGGTATTCATGCGTGGTTGGCAGAAGGTTTCCCGACTTCATCAGAAATTGAAACATTTGAACCAGTTAAAACATTGGTTCCGGTCAATTTAAATCATCTTGAGCAACATCGCATTGAATATGCGAAATTATTGGAAAAGGTTCAGCAACAAAGCATTCAAGTCTGGGATTGTCGAACATCTGAAGAATATACTGGGCAACGTTTGGCAGCTAGACGCGGCGGTCACATTCCAAATGCACAACATTTTGAGTGGAGTACTGCAATTAACCGCCAAAATCATTTAAAATTGCATCCTCTAGAGCGCACGCAACAACGTCTAGAACAATTGGGCTTTCAATTTGATCAACCTGTGGTGGTGTACTGTCAATCACATCATCGTTCAGGCTTGGCTTATATTTTAGGTCGGTTACTGGATTGGAATATCCAAGCCTATGATGGTGCGTGGAGTGAGTGGGGCAATCGCCTCGATAGTCCAATTATTACTGGAGAATCACCTGCGTGAGTCTTACATCAACCTTAAAAAAACAAATTTTTATTCAAGCTCAAAAAGTTGTTCCACAACAACAACTCAGCCGTGTTGTCGGCAAAGTTGCAGCCAGTGAAAACCCAGTCGTTAAAAACTTAGCGATTCAAGCTTTTAAAGCTCAGTACGGGATTGATCTTTCGATTGCTGAGCAAACGGATGCGTTGAAATATAAATCGTTTAATGATTTTTTTACTCGTGCCCTGAAACAGGGTGTACGAGAAATTGATACAGATCCGAGTAGTATTGTTTCTCCTGCAGATGGTGCGATTTCACAATTAGGAAAAATTAAAAATGGAGATATCTTTCAAGCCAAAGGTCAGCATTTTACTGTAGAGCAGTTGATTGGTGACCCAAAATTGGCTGCACCTTTTGTTCATGGAGAATTTGCAACGGTTTATCTATCGCCACGTGATTATCATCGTGTGCATATGCCATTTGCAGGAACCCTGACGGAAACTTTATATATTCCAGGTGAATTATTTTCAGTCAACCAAACCACTGCTGAAAATATTCCAGGCTTGTTTGCACGCAACGAGCGTATGGTGTGTCTGTTTGATACTGAATTGGGGCGTATGGCTGTAGTTCTGGTGGGTGCGATGATCGTCGCGGGCATTGAAACTGTGGCAACAGGCAAAGTGAAGCCAACTGGACGTTTAGAATTGAACCATCATGAGTTGGTGTTGGAAAAAGGTGCAGAGCTCGGACGTTTTTATCTAGGCTCAACTGCAATAGTATTGTTTGAGCAAGATAAAATGAATTGGGATGCACAATTTAAAGCCAATTCCGCTGTTGTGATGGGTGAGGCTCTAGGGCACACACTATAATTTCTTGATTCATTGTGGGTTGTATTTTTACGTGTAGAGAATACAACTCCTCTAAAACATTACAGGTTTGTATTACATTTATATTTAAAGCAAACGATGTAATATCAAATCTCAAAAATAAGTTGGATTCACCAACAGCATCATGGTTTTGCGTATATATCTTCACTCAACATGGTGACATCCATGCCCGCTCGCGATAGCGATTTAGAAAAAAATCGCAGACCTCAAAGCACAGTTATTTTATTTACAATTGGCGTGCCATATAAAAATGCTGATGAAATATGATACTTGGAAACGTTATCCGAAGCTGTTTGAGGCAGGACGTATTTTATAAGGTATTGTTTCTGCCGCGTATTGAATGGATTGCGGGTGACTGAAAGTTTTAGGGTAAACAGCGTATCGCTGCGCAAGATGGCTGCTCTGGCGGAGCTTCACTGCTCATGCCGAGACAAAATTTAATCGAGTCGAAGGCTGATCCTGAAATTGAGTGAAAACTCAGCCAAGATCCTTGTTTTTGAATAAATGAAAAATATCGTGATGTTGAACTCAGGTTCACTGAGATAAAAACTTGTTTTAATTTTTAGGATAAATCAAAGACCATGTGCTTTTAAATAAGACTGTTTTAAAGCCTGTGCATCTGCTAAAGCATTGTGTGGGTTTTTAGAGGGTACATGTGTTTCGATTGGATCTGGCATCCAGAGTCGCATGGACAGTGAAGGCGTTCGTATACACTTTCCTGCTGAGAGTACTAAACTCCGCATAAACAAGGCAAAATCTTCTGGCCAATCTGCGATGATTTCGATCTGTTCATATTGAAACAAAAAAATCTGCAAACGACTTTGAAATTTTTTGAATTGAATGGGTGGCTGGTTTAACCGTGGTATCACATGATCTTTTACTCATGGTACAGGATTTGGGCATTCTAGAACCTCATAAAATGATTGATGCTGTTCATCGACCAATGCCAATGAAATCAGTTCACCACCAAAACCATTAAACTCACAATCTAAAAATAATTTCATTTAAATTAATCAAGAATTAACCAGCAAAATCAAGGCGCTCTTTAGGGAACACCACTCTAAAAACTGAACCTTGGTTTTCTTTAGAATCAATTTCAAGATAAGCATTATGTTGCATTAAAACATGCTTTACGATTGCTAAACCTAGACCTGTTCCACCCGTTTGTCGACTTCTCGCACTGTCTACGCGATAAAAACGTTCAGTTAAACGCGGGATATGCTTGGGATCAATCCCAATGCCCGTGTCTTCAACAGTAAAATAACCATGTTCAGTGTCATCATGCCAACCAATCGTCACAGTTCCCCCTTTAGGAGTATATTTGATTGCATTGGTAATTAAGTTACTGAAAGCACTGGCAAGTTCTGCATCTGAACCAATCAGATCACAATGGCTGTCGATATCCAAATTTAAAGTGTGTCCATAATCAACGTTATAGGCTTGTGCATCATCAAAAAGTTGATTCATTAAATTGGGCATATCGATAATTTGGTTTTTAGCGACCTGTTTATTGCCTTCCAGCCGAGAAAGTAGCAGTAAATCATTCACCAAAGCATTCATGCGTCGCGTTTGAGATTGCATCTGTTCAAAGGCGCGTTTCCAACGAGGATTTAGATCTTCTTGGTCAGTAAAAGTTTCAATATAGCCGCTGAGAACAGTTAAGGGTGTACGAAGCTCGTGCGAAATGTTATCCACAAAGTCTTTACGCATCTGCTCAAGATTGTGTACGCGGGTTACATCATAAGCGACTAACAAACGACTCTCACTGCCAAAGCGAGTCAGCTTGATTTGCACATAATGTTCTTCAAACACGGATGACTTTATTTTTATACCATCAGGTGATTGATCAATATTATTAAAATATTCGATAAAACTCGGTTGGCGGATAATGGTTAAAATATTGCGCCCACGGTCTAAGGGTTGAATGCCCAACAGTTTTTCCGCAGCAGGGTTCCACCATTCGATTTGATGAAGTTCATCTGTTAAAACCACTGCTTCTGCCAAAGCCACCAAGGAAGATTGTGCACGATCAATCAAGCCGACCATTTCAGCTTGAACAACTCGTTCCTGGCGTTGTGCACGATAGACATTAAACAGTAGCGCTCCCCAAATGCCTTCGAGATTAGGTGGAGAATCGTAAGGGCGATTAGAAATCCATTCATTGACCAAATACAAAGAACGCAATTGAAATGCAAAAAAGACGGCAAAACCGATGGAAATACAAATCCAAAAATAACCGATCCCTAACCCAATAAATCCGCCAATAATCAGTAAAAAAGCCAACAGGCGTAAGTCTTGTTTTGCAAACTCCCACAAACTGCTGTAGCGGAACTTTTTATGTTCACGTGCAATATCTGGGACGGGATAGGGTTCATACATAGAAATTTATTTACCTTGAAAATGCTTAACCTATGGCAACATCTGCACGGGTAGAGAAACGATATCCAGTTCCACGTACGGTTTGTACATAGCGATCTGCACCATAAGGTTCAAGCACTTTACGCAAGCGACGGATGTGGACATCGATGGTACGGTCTTCAATATAAACATTTCCACCCCAAACTTGGTCAAGTAGTTGCGCACGCGTGTAGGCACGCTCAGGATGGGTCATAAAGAAGGCCAATAAACGGTATTCTGTTGGGCCCATATCTAAAATACTGTCACCAAAACTTACGCGTTGGCTAACAGGATCAAGTACCAGTCCATTGGCATCAATGGTTTTTTCGCCACTCAATGCATTGGCGCGACGCAGTACTGCCTTGATACGGGAAACCAATTCACGTGTTGAAAAAGGCTTGGTCATATAGTCATCTGCACCAGCATCAAGACCTTGAACTTTATGGTCTTCTTCGCCACGTGCAGTCAACATAATCACTGGAATTTCTGCCAGATTTTCATCACGTTTTAAACGACGGCATAGATCGACGCCGCTGACACCACCTGGCATCATCCAATCAAGCAAGATCAAGGATGGGCGTTGATCTACGATCATTTGATGGGCTTGTTTTGCATCTTCAGCTTGCAGGCACTGAAAACCTGCCATATCCAATGAGGTATGGATCATTTCCCGAATCGGAAGTTCGTCATCGACGATTAATATATAGTCATCTTTCACAACGCAATATCCTATGTATGAACGGTGTACCGTCTTTTATTTATGACAGGCTTATTACAAAGATTAATTATGACAGTATCATTGCAAAAACAAGATGTAGACGAATTTTTGCAAAAAAATGTGACAAAAAATGGGCGATGTGATGAAAATTAGATGACATTTTTAAATAATCAGTTCATTTTGCCCAAAGAAAAAGCATCAAATTAAATCATAAAAATTAAAATGTGACAGTTTTATGACAATGTTTATTCAGTAGCATAAGTAAAACTTCGGGGTTTATTTAGGTGAAAAAGTATCAATTAATGACACAAAAACCACTTCGCAAGCGGAAACAATTTCTTCAAGAGATTGTTTAAAACCGCCCATGACCCAGCGTACGGCAATTTGTGTAACATAGCCATTCAAGCCTGTAGCAACCAACGAAATCTCCTGTTCACTTCGTTCAATATGCGGCATCATCAGGGTGACAAAAGAATGAATTAATCGATCAAAACGCCCCATGGTTTCGTGAATAGTTGCGTGGTTATGTAGCTCTTGAACCAACATGGCATCAATATAAATAATACGGGCAACACGCGGATCGTTTTTTAACATGGTAAAAATTGCAGTTAGGCCTCCTTTAATCATATTTCTAGGCTCAGGCGCACCTTGCATCACGCCTTGCATGACAGTTTGCTGCAATTGTTCAATTAACTGTAAAAAGATGACTTGGAACAGTTCCTCACTCTTTTTAAATGATTCATAAAAATAGCGTTCAGTCAGCTTTGCTTCATTACAAATATCTTTGACTGTGACGGAAAAGAAACCATGTGTTCCATATGCCGCGATGCCTGCTTCAATCAGCTTTTCTCGGCGTGCGAGCTTTCTTTCAGACAAGGACATGCCTTTGAATTGGCGTTCTTTTGTGGTTCTATTTATGGTTTTCTTTTCAGTTAAGCGAGATTCAGTCATTGTAAAAAATTACTCGTGTCATGTTCGATTGTCACAAAGAAGGGGTTATTTTAGCAATAAAAGCCATTGAAACCTATTTAAGATTTTTTGTATAAAAAAACAACTGCTCATTCACAATATAATATTGACAATAGTTATTGTCAAAATTATATTGAGCAGGTGAGCTGCACATTATCAGTATTATTGTGTGCGGATTTTAATAAAGGATAGACAATGAAAAATTTTAAAAACAAAGTCGCTGCAATTACAGGTGCTGGCTCTGGTATGGGACAACAGCTTGCGATTTTACTGGCAAAAGCAGGCTGTCATTTATCAATCAGTGATGTGAATGAAAAAGGTTTGGCAGAAACAATCGAATTGGTTAAACCTTATAATGTTCGTGTTACTTCTAAGAAAGTAAATGTGGCAAATGTCGAGGAAATGCGTACATGGGCTGCTGAAACCGTACAGAATCATGGTTCTGTGAACATGATTTTCAACAATGCGGGGGTTGCTTTAGGTTCGACTGTAGAAGGCGCGACCTATGAAGAACTTGAATGGATTATGAATATCAATTTCTGGGGTGTGGTGTACGGAACCAAAGAATTTTTACCATATATCAAGAAAACTGGTGACGGTCATATTATCAATATTTCGAGTTTATTTGGTTTAACGGCTCAGCCGACGCAATCTGCTTATAATGCATCGAAATTTGCGGTACGTGGTTTTACTGAATCATTACGTCAGGAATTAGATATCGAGAATTGTGGTGTATCTGCATTATGTGTACACCCAGGTGGTATCCGTACCAACATTGCCAATGATGCACGTATGAATGACAGTTTACGTTCTTTGGGCATGAATCCTGATAAGTCAGCAAAAGCGTTTAATAAATTATTACGTATGCCTCCAGAAGACGCTGCTCAACAAATGCTTGATGCGGTTCTCAAAGACAAACGCCGTTTATTGATTGGCAATGATGCAAAAACTTTAGATTTGATCCAGCGTGTCTTACCGACGGGTTATCAAAAACTAACAGCTTTTGCGACCAAATTCAGTAAAAAATTAGAACCAAAATAAGTGCTTCTATGAAAAAAACCGCCAAATCTGGTGGTTTTTTCTTTTTTAAGCGCTGTGTCAAATAGCTTGATTGACAATTAAAACCTCATACTTTTACTGTACCCATCGTCTAAGAATTGGGATTGCTACAATAATTTGTTAGACTGACTCTGAAAATATTAAATTTTTTATTTTTATTATAAAGATAATTTGAATTGAGCATTTTTATGAAAAAAGCCATTTTAAGCCTCAGCGTAGGCATGATTTTATTTGCATCACATTTAGCCCATGCTTCTACTGATCAAGAGAATGTCACTATTTTAGACAGTGTTGCAGGTGTACAAGACCATGCAAACCATGATGCGACGGACGATACAGCGCTGTATCGGGCAGAAGTAGAACGACTCTACCCACAATATGTCAAAGAGGATGAAGGCGATCAGTTATATTCAACTTTCTTAGCAGATTATCAATATAGAAAATTTTGGTCAGCATATTTTGATCGCTCTGTACAATATTTGGATTTATACCAAAGCGCAATTCAACAAGAACAATTACGTAAAATCGATCCGAAGCTTTCCAAACTGGATGCGATGCTATATTCGGATTTAACCCGTATTTACCAATCTCTTGATCGGATTCAAAATCACTTAAAACCCGTGGTTGATTTTAACCGTGTGATTGTCGATCAGATTAAATTCGATCAACCTTATCCATTGCTGGACGAGGAACAAGGTAGTGCCTATCGTTCGGCATTACGTAACATGAATGAGGTTCAGAACGCAGAGAAGAAACAACTCATTTTACTCACCCAAATGATCGACCAGTACCAAGATCGAGTAGATGAATTTGCAAAGATTGTATCTAAACGAGTCAAAAAGCAGCATGAAAAAAATATTGATGTGTTGAATCGAAAAGTGGCATTGATTGGGCATTATTTGTCAGCCCAACTGCAAGGCTATGATGCATTTAAGGCGACCTATAGTGTTTTAGACAGTTATGATGTTGAAGCGCATCCAGCCTATGCTAAAAAATACCAGCAAGCTGCACAGTCAGAGCAGAACATAAAAAAAGTAAACGCGATCATGGCGGCGATTGCTCCAGAACCAAGTTCAAATACAGCATCATCTGAAGTGCCAGATCAGGTCAGTGCTTTACAGGATTCTAGTCAATATTGTGATTATCTGTGGAATGGCGAACAACGCGATGAGATTGCAGCTTACTTAGGAAAAACCAAGCAACAATATATACGAGATTGTCAGCAACAAAAGTCCAAGATTCAACAATTTTATAAAAGTCAGGTTTTTTTAGAAACCGTCCCGCAGCAAATTGCTACTTTGTCCAATATGAATGCTATGGGAGATTATCGTCGATATGGCGATGATCTTTACTATACCGAAACAGAGAAAAACGCAGTCTATCGATTTAATCTGGCTTCTTTCAAAGAAGAACTGATTTATCAATATGCATTAACGGCTGATGACAGCGGCTGTGATCACAATATGTGCCGTGGTGTGGGGGCAACCGATGTGGTATTGAGTCGCGATGGTCAAATCATCTATGTGGCATCTTTGGATTATGATCAAGTTTTTGCAATTGATTTAAAGACCAAACAGGTCCTGCAAAAGTTTAAAGTTGAACGTTATCCACGCAAACTATTATTGGATAAACAGGGTGAAAATCTGTATGTATACAATGGGGTAGGGAACAGTATTTCACGCATCCAATTAAAATCAGGCAAAATCACCACAGCCGCATTGCCAGCAAATTATCAGGAACATTTTTGTCGAGAAATCGATATGGTATTTGAACCAGACCAAAAAAGTATTCGTATTCTGGGTGATTGGGCAAATCGTCCTTTTATCTATATGAATACTGCTGATTTAAGCTTTTTTGAACTGAATTTTGATGTACCACAGAAAGTACTTTATCCTGTTGATGCCTATCGCTCAGTGGTGGAGTTTTATCAAGACTCGGAAAATCAGATTGGGATTTATGACCAACGGATTGCAGATTTGGTCAGTGTGATCAATGTGCAGGATGAACCCTCTCAAGATCAAGGTGAGCAAGAAGATAATCGCCATACTTATCGAGATGTCTACACCAGAAGCATACCTGTCATGATGGGATATTTAGCGGATCAATATTTTTATTATGCCGAGAAGGCGAACTTTAACCGATTTAATTGGTTAAATAGCGCCCTGGATCAACAAGATTTAGATATTTATCTGCTCAATCTTGTTGATCAAACTCAAGGAAATGGTCAGAAAGTAGCATTTAAACTGCCGAGCAAACCTCAGCACATTGAACTGCTGGAAAATGGCAAGATTTTAATCTTGTTTGCTGAAAGCTATCTCAATGATCAGAAAATTTTACCGCGAGCCTTAGTCTTGGATCCAAATGATCCAGCAACGCAACAAGTCTTTGCGCGCAATAAAACCAAACGCTTGGCACAGTCGGAACTGAAAGTGATTGAGCTCCATCAAGAAGACTAAAATCTTTTTTTGAATGAGATAACCAGGATTGATTTAAATGCATGGGCACAGGGCTGATGCATTTAAATCAAGATTTCGATGGTTTTCTTTTTCCACACAAATTGATAATACAGACCTTGCATTACGCAGAGGCTGAAGAAGGTCAGTGCAAGGGCATACCAGATGCCTTGTAAGCCAAACCACTGACTGAATAAATAAGCACATGGCACTTCGATCAGCAAGATCGATAAAATGTTGAAAATCATTGGCACTGTGACAGTACCACTGGCACGCATGATGGAGGCAAAAATGGCACTTGCACCAAAAAAGATAATCGACCACAACACAATAAACAATAATTGCTGACCCAGTTCAATCACGGATGGATCTGTAATAAACAATGCCATCAAATACTTTGAACAAATATAGGCCAACAGTACCAATGAACCCGTGATCACAATATTGCTGACCAGTGCTGTACGGGTCACTTTTGCCAGCAATTCGGATTTGCCTGCCCCAATCGCCTGCGCTGCAAAGATTGAGCCTGCAATCGCGATGGATAGGGCTGGAAATTGAATATAGTTGAGAACCTGATTGACTGCACCATAGGCTGCTGTTGCATGTGCACCATGTTGGTTGACCAGTCCGATCACCACCAAACCTGCAACAGAGTTGGTGATCATTTGGATACCTGTCGGTATGCCTAAACGTAAAATACTTCGACTAAACTGCGGATGAAAGCGCACATGTTCGATTAATGCCACATCTGGTTTTAAGGCATGGTCTTTTTTATTTAAATAGACAATCAGAAAAGCAAGGGTCGCAATAAACCCTAAACCACTGGCAATTGCCGGGGCAATAATTCCCAGTTTTGGCATACCAAAATAACCTCCAATCAATACAGGTGTGACAATCACACCGACAATAATGGTAAGGCTTGAAGCCATAAGTGGCGTGGTGCTGTCCCCGACACCACGCAAAATGGAGGTGTAGGTGATATAGATAAATAGAAATGGGCTACTCATTAACATCCATTGCACATAAGGTAGTGCAAGGTGCATGATTTTCGGGTCGATTCCCAACAGCAATAAAATCTGCTTCGCAAAAAACACGCCTAAAAAGGCAATAATGGTTCCGCCAATCAGCGTCATAAATAACAATGCACCAACAATGGTACGCACTTTTTCAATATCTTTGGCGCCCCAAGCTTGCCCCACCAAAACAGTTGCACCTGTCGAAAGACCAATCACAAAAGCCAGCAATAAAAATAGGATCGGAAAAAATACCGAAATGGCAGCAATCGCTTCAACACCCAGCATTTGCCCGACAAAAATAGTGTTAATTGTCCCAGACAGATTTTGCAAGATATTGGTTAAGATCAATGGACCCAAGAAGATTAAAAAAACCTTCCAGAATTTGGGTTGGTGGAGCATGTCGGGACGAGCTGGCATCTTTTGTTCTACTGTCTATTTTCGAGTGTCTTTATCTTATTGATAATATACAACTACTCAATAAAAAGCCTGAGTATTTGAGTAACTCAAGCTTTATTTTACCGAGATCGAAAATTTTTTAGGCTTGAATTCGATTTAAAATTTCACAGGCCTGAACTAAAGTTTGATCTTTTTTGGCAAAACAAAAACGGATTAAACGTAAATTTTCAGGTGCTTTCCGATAAAAAACAGAGACTGGAATTGCCACAATTCTGTGTTGTTCTGCAAGGAACTTGCACATCTCGATATCATTTAAATCTGGACGAATTTGGCTGTAGTCAACATTTTGGAAAAAGGTTCCTTTGGATGGAATAAAGCTAAATTTTGAATCTTGAATGCCTGAATTAAACAGATCACGCTTTTGTTGATAAAAACTCGCTAAGCCATCGATATGTTCAGGGTGCTGTTGCATAAAGTTGGCAAGTGCCATTTGTACAGGTGTGACACCACAAAAGTTGGCAAACTGATAAATTTGACGGAACACTTTCATCAGCTCAGGTGAGGCAATGCAATAACCTGTTTTCCAACCTGTGACATGAAAGGTTTTTCCAAAAGAGCCCACGACAAAACTACGATCTCTAAGCGCAGGAAACGACAACGCTGAATAATGTTTTTCGCCGTCAAAAATCAGGTGTTCATAAACTTCATCTGAAAGCACGATGATATTTTTATCTTGAATCAGTTCAATTAAATTCAGCCAGTCTTGTTTAGACCAAATTGCCCCTGTGGGATTGTGAGGGGTATTTACGATGACCATTCGGGTTTTATCTGTGATTGCAGATTTGACTTGATCCCAATCTACAGAAAACTCAGGTGCGTTGAGTGGAATATGAACCGCTTTGCCTCCGACCAACTGCACGCTAGGTGCATAACTGTCATAGCTCGGATCAAAGATAATCACTTCATCGTCTTGGTGGATGATGGCTTGTATGGCACTGAAAATCCCAATCGTTGCGCCCGGTGTGATGGTGATTTCTGTAAGTGGATCGAGCTGTAATTGATCTCGTTTAAGAAAAAGCTGCGCCAGTTGTTGTCTAAGCTGTAGTAAGCCATCACCCGCTGCGTATTGGTTAAAACCATCCAATGTGGCTTGGCTCAGCGCTTGTAGCAGAGCAGGTGGCGCATCAAAGTCTGGAAAGCCTTGTGATAAGTTCAGCGCATTGAGTCGTTGTGCCATTGCGGTCATGATACTGAAAATGGTGACGCCTTGAGCAGGAAGTTTGGAGTGGATTTCGATCATGACCAGACTGTTTTAAAGAGGTTTGTAGAGCTGAGTGTAGCAGGTGATTTTTAACAGCAAAATAGGCTGTTGTGGTTTGTGGTGGGAGGATAGGGAATTTAAAGAAACTTTATTTAAGTAATGTGGATCTTAAAATGGTGGTATTTTTAATACATAATATATCGAGGAGTTCGTTATGATATTAATCAGATAAGGTTTTTAAGTAGCGGGTAGGTCTATATTTGACATAAATATCATTATTTTTAAATGAATAGAAAATTATATTTTTTTATCTTGTTTGAGATATATTATAATGAATTAATAACTACTTAATTAAATGGATTTAAAGTGGACTCTATTGAAAATAATTTTATGATTATGGGTTTTGGCTGTTTTTTGTTCATAATAATTGTTGATTTTTTGGTTGTTTTTCCAAATCAGTTGAATAAATCTATAACAACTAAACTACCGAGAAGAACGCAAATAAAGTTACCTCCAAAAATTAACTTTCAAATAGAAAGTAATGATAATTATGGAGTAGGGACTTTTGCTTTAGATTTAGTAACTGGTTTTGGTCATGGTCGAGCTAAAACTGCGAAATATAATTATGAAATTCAATATCACTCGTATGCAACAAATTTTAATAAGTTAATTGATTTACAGAATATTATAAATTATAAACTTAATGAATTAGGTGAATTTACATATCTTACTATTCAGGAATTGGATAGAAGCCAAAAATTAGTCAATATACCCAAAAATTCAGCCTTAAATTATAAAGAAAAGCAATTGGTTGAATTTATGAATAAAAGTATTGGGGAATTAAAAGCAATCACAGAAATCGAAATTAATACAGGAATGGTGTTACTTCAAGGTTCTACAATAGGAGGTTTAGCTGCTTTAGGTAGTTGGACACTTGTGTCACTTTTTGGAACGGCATCAACAGGTACAGCGATCTCTACTTTAAGTGGTGCAGCTGCATATAATGCTACACTTGCTTGGTTTGGAGGTGGAGCAATAGCAGCAGGAGGAGGTGGAATGGCTGCAGGAACAATGACATTAATTGATATTACTGGTATTTCAATATTGTTGTTTTGTTCCTATAAATCACACTCAAAAGCCAATGAAATTACAAGGCAAACAGCGTTATTAATTACGGAAATTGATAAACTTCGAGAGAATAATAAATATTTAGAAAATTTTGAAAGATCTATTAATCAAGAAATTTTACTTTTAAAGGAAAAATTTGAAAAAATTAAAAATGTGAATAGTCACCTTGAAAATTTACTTTATCCATACGGAGCGTTTAGTATGTTTAAACGGAATATAGCAGAGTTTTTCAAACAAGATTTTTATACTAAAAAAGAATATGAAGAAATGATTCAGTTATTTAAAGTTTTTGATGAAACCTACAATTTTTTATCAAAAAAATAAACAAAGTTGAAATTTAACGTGAGAATTTTTAAAAAATTTCCAAAAAGGTATATAAGTAGTTTATGTAAAATTTCTATCATTTGTATATTAAATAAAGCCATTTTTAAGTTGCATTGCACAAAAATGGTTTTTCAGCAATTTGTTAGAACAAATATAAAGCAGCAAACACTCTAAGCAATTTCTGTCTGTCCCACATGATGATACGCACGGTTAAAATAAACCAAGCTTTGATCATGTTGGCTCTGTTGAATCGCAACAATACGACAAATCAAAATCGTATGCGTGCCAACTTCTTGCATTTGCTCAATTTCACAATCGAAATTCACCAAAGCATCCTTTAAGACTGGTGCGCCTGTTTCTAACTCCGTCCAAGTACCATGTTTAAATCTTTCTTCTGGGCTTAACTTAGACGAAAAAGCTTTAGAAATATGCTGATGATGTGCGCTGAGTACATTGACAGTTAAAATTTTATTTTCAACAAAATGCACATGAGAACTAGATGCCTTGTTCATACATACCAGTAAGGTCGGCGGTGTATCGGTCACACTACAGACAGCAGAAGCAGTGAATCCATAACGACCCGACAAGCCTGCAGTGGTGATCACACTGACCGCACTGGTGAGCAAAGACATTGCATCTCTAAAGTTTGTTGCTTCAATCATTTCATTGTTCCTAAATTGAACCGTACCACTTTTAGATTTAGCGATACCTTGCTATTGCGTCTTGTCGACTATCTATTGAGATCAGATATGCGTAGGGTGGATAATACACTGGATCAAGATCAGGGCATCAGTCTGCTCAGAAATATATATCCAAACAAACTGAAATAATGCCCCTTTATACCGAATGTTACGATTGAAAACTAGCGGTTAAGTTCTCTACGAACGATTTCTGCACCTGCGCTTAGGGCATTCAATTTACCTCTTGCGACTTGGCGAGAGAGTGGTGCCATTCCACAGTTGGTTGATGGATAAAGCTTATCTGCATCGACAAATTGCAGTGCTTTACGCAGTGTATTTGCAACTTCTTCGGGTGTTTCAATGTTGTTGGTCGCAACATCGATCGCACCGACCATCACTTTTTTACCACGGATCAATTCAATCAAATCCATCGGTACGCGAGAGTTTTGACATTCTAAAGAGACAATATCGATTTTAGACTGTTGAAGTTTAGGCAAGGCCTCTTCATATTGACGCCATTCTGAACCTAAGGTCTTTTTCCAATCGGTATTGGCTTTGATACCATAACCATAGCAAATGTGCACCGCTGTTTCACATTTAAGCCCTTCAAGTGCTCGCTCTAAGGTTGCAACACCCCAGTCATTGACTTCATCGAAGAATACATTAAATGCAGGCTCATCAAACTGAATAATATCTACACCTGCGGCTTCTAACTCTTTGGCTTCTTCATTGAGAATCTTGGCAAATTCCCAAGCCAGTTTTTCACGGCTTTTATAATGTGCATCATAAAGCGTATCAATCATGGTCATTGGACCAGGTAATGCCCATTTAATCGGTTGGGAAGTCTGCTGACGTAAAAACTTGGCATCTTCAACGAAAACCGGTTTTTGACGAGACACTTCACCCACAACCGTAGGTACGCTTGCATCATAACGATTACGGATACGAACAGTTTCACGCTTTTCGAAGTCTACCCCATTAAGGTGTTCAATAAAGGTCGTTACGAAATGCTGACGGGTTTGTTCACCATCGCTGACGATATCAATGCCTGCATGTTGCTGCTCTTGTAAAGATAAACGTAAAGCATCTTGTTTACCTTCAATTAATTGCTCATCTTGCAATTTCCAAGGTGACCAAAGTTTTTCAGGCTCTGCAAGCCAAGAAGGTTTTGGTAAACTGCCAGCAGTTGAGGTCGGTAATAAAATTTTCATCATCTATATCTTTTCTATTGGGGTTACACAGCAACGTAATTTGAAGACCACTGCTCAAGGATGGTTTTGTATGGCTTGATAAATTGTTCTTCAGTAAATTTGCCTTGCTTAATGGCCAACTGGCTACGCTCTTCTCGGTCATACACAATACGCGTCAGCGAATAATCCTGATGCTTTAAACTTGGGCGATAAGATTTTCCAGCCACAGCATTCGCATTGTAAATTTCAGGGCGATAAATCTTTTGGAAGGTTTCCATGGTACTGATGGTACTGATCAACTCAAGGTTGGTATAATCACTGAGTAAATCACCACGGAAATAGAATGCTAAAGGTGCAACACTGTTTGGCGGCATAAAATAGCGAACCTGCAAACCCATTTTTGCAAAATATTCATCTGTTAGAGAGTATTCATCTTGTTGGTATTCAACGCCTAAAACAGGATGTTGATTCGCAGTTTGATGATAGGTCTTACTGCTGGAAACACTCAAACAAATCACGGGTGCCTTACTAAAATTATCTTTATAAGTATTCGAATTGACGAATGAATTAAAAATGTTGCCGTGAAGCTCACCATAGTTTTCAGGAAGGCTAAATTCGGCTTTATCTTTATTATGTTCTAACAGAAGTACACTAAAATCATAGTCTCTTACATAAGAGGAAAAATTGTTTCCAACAATACCTTCAATACGTTGATTGTTTTTGTGATCGATAATATTGGTTTTTAAGATTTCAATGGTCGGGAATGTTTGGCCATTACCTTCAATATCAATATCCACTGAAATAATTTCAAGTTCGACAGCGTAACGGTCTGCTTTCGGGTTATCCCAATGTGCCAAAGCATTGAAACGATTGTTGATCATCTTCAAAGTATTGCGCAAGTTGTCTTGACGACTTTCACCTCTTGCCAAATTCGCAAAGTTGGTTGTAATGCGCGTACTGTCAGCAGGATGATAATTTTCATCGAAACTAATGCGCTTAATCGTAAATGTAAACTCTTTACTCATTGTGATAACCCTAATTTCTGAGATAAAAACCTGAATTTATTTCATGCTCTTTTCGACTGCCTCAAAAGTATTGTTGAAACTTATTCATGTATCGTTTTTCAATATTTTCTCATCTAAACGGCATGAAAAATTGGAAATCGATGCTGATACGGTCTGTAGCGAGGAGCATGGTGTAATTTATACCCCAAAAACTACATGAATAAAAATGATATTAATTCATAAAAAGTTGAATAAAATTCATGATTGATAATTTTGTTCAATTAAGAAAGACTTGGGTGATCAAATACTCTGATCACATCTGAATATTTCACAGCTTAAAACAATGGAATCCTTACAAATGAGTCATATACCGAACGGGATGAATGAATATGTGTACAATGTTGAGTAATTGAACGGTTGATTCGGAGACAATGATTTAAGATCATTGATGCTCAGGATCTACGTCAATAATAATGACATTTTGTCTCTGTAAAATGAGAACTAAAATAGAAAACATATACTTATAAAAGGAGGGTTGTTGCATGCATCTTGTTAAGCTATTGATGGGTTGTTTGGTTTTTATCTTATGTAATCTTGCGATAGCTGCAGATTTTCCAATATATCAGCTCAAAGCAGCACAAAATCTTCAAGATGGAATTTGGAACTGGAAATCAACCATGCGACCGCATAAGTCTACAGCAGCAGATCATTCTGAACGCGGTTGTATCCAGATTAAAGATTTCATCAAACAACAAACGGATGAGATGCGAGAAAGCATTCCTCAAGAATGCAAAACTCAAATTACCAGTGATCAGCCGAATGAGGGGCGTATGGCTTTAAAATGTTCAGGCGCTTTCAGTGGATTCAAAGTCAATTATCGAGTACAACGTGTTTCAGCAAATCATTTAATTGTTGAAGCTCAAATGCCTTCCAATACAACGTTTATTCATGAATATAAACGAGAAGGTGAATGTAAATAGTTGATGATTTAAATAAAGAATTTAATCTGTTCCAATCCATTAACTTAAAGAAAAATATAGTCATAATTTTTTTGTTATTGCTTATATTGATGATGACGGCGTTAATCATATACAGCCATTGATGTTTAAGATTTTTTAATCCAATCTGAATCTGATTTTTAGAATAAAGATCAGATTCATCTTGAATGAAATGATTTTTCCCAACGCATCAAGAAGTCTTTTGAATTGGTTTCTAAATCAATGCCTGCTTTTATAATTTCAAAACCTAAAGTCTTATAAAATTGCACGCTTTTTGGATTTTCCTGATAGACATTTAATTCAAGTTCAGTCCGTATGGCTTGAGCGTACTGGATCAGCGCTGTACCTACACCTTTTCCCTGATACTGCGGTGAGACAAAAATTGCGGCGATTTGAGTGTCCAGCAAGGCAATAAATCCATAGGTGTGCAGATTATGTTCTGCAAGATAAACTTCGGACATCGGCAGATAAATATTCTGCATTTTAAGTTTATTTTCTTTCCAATATGTTTCTGGAATAAAATGGTGAGCGATAAATGAGGCTTCCAGCCAGATTTCGGATAAAACACTGAAATCATGAATATTGGCTTTTCTTATATTAATTAAATCCACTGATTTTCTCTCTGATTTTAAATAGGAATACATTTATCCAGAATACAAGATGACGATCTACTTAGTCTCCTGTTCAGCATCATATACGGTTGACTTATGATCAGTTTATTATTATAAATTCTTTATAATATTTTAGGTTAAATTAGAATAATGGAAAATAAATCAATTACATATAAGTCCTTATGGATTTTTGCACTGATCCTGAGTTTGGGTTTTATCATTTCGGCAAGTGTATTGGGATATGCTTTTAAGCAATTTGGCGGTGAAAAAAATTCAATTACTGTGAAAGGATTGGCTGAAAAACCCATTCAAGCAGATGCGGCCCGTTGGGAAATCAACCTTCAAACCAATCGTTCGACCGACAGTGTGACAGCGTCCTACCAATTACTTGATCAAGAAATAAAGGCTTTACAGGTATTCTTCGTGGAACATGGTTTTAAAGCCACAGAAATGAAATTAGGCAATAAAAGTTCACAACCCTATTATCAAGATGTGGATCAGGGTGATGGAAAAACAATTCGCGAATTCAGAGGTTATGTCGCAATGCAGTCGTTGGTGATCAATAGCCGCGATATTCAAAAAATAGAAAAAGCTGCAAAAGATGCATACCTATTGGATGAAAAAGGCATTTCAATTGAACAAAAACCGCAGTATCTGGTGTCCAATCTAGAAGAAATTAAGATGTCATTGATTGCCAATGCCACAAAAAATGCCTACAGCCGTGCCAATGAATTTGCAAAAGTGGGTGGTGTAAAAGTGGGTGCAATGCGTTCAGCAAGCCAAGGTGCATTTTATATTTTGCCTGAAAGCGGCTCAGACGATGACAGTGATTATGGTGGCGCATATGACAAAAACACCATCAATAAAATTGCCCGTGTGGTGGTCACGATTAATTATTCAATTGATTAATCCGTCTTCAAAGCTTGGTTTGAGCAAGTGATGCTTTAACATGAGAAATGGTTAAGTAAAAAAAAATGGGAGCTCAGCTCCCATTTTTGATTGATTTTATGCTGATGGGTGAATTGATTTCATCGTATTCATTTGCACTATTAGATCGCAAAATCAATCACGGCCCGAATAACACCTAAACTCAAACCAATAAACGCGCCTACGACCACACCATTTACGCGAATCATATGTAAGTCACCGCCCACTTCATTTTCAATTTTGGCAATCATTTCCGTGGAATCCCATTCATGAATTCGTTGACTAATAAACGTAATCACTTTTTCACTATATTGATCGCTTAAATTAACAGCAATACCGCTGATTCGGTCATTGAGTAACTCACGAACAGATTGATTCTGTATGAGGTTTTCTCCCACTTGTTGAATTGCAACACGCAGGTTCATCGCTATACCAGAATCGACTTTTAGCAGGTCAGATTTAATGGCATCACATAAAATAACCACAGCACCCGTCATAAAATTCAAAACAGGTTCACTGTCTAAAAGTGCATTTTTAGTTTCATTTAAACGTATGCTGGCATGGCTATTATTATCTGACAATTGCAGCATAAGTTGATGCGCTGCTTGTTCTATTTTTTGACGGATTGGATGGTCTTCATCTGCCAGCATTGACTCAACTTTTTCAATAATTGAGTCAATTGTACGTTGTTCCACATCAATGCCGATCCAACTTGCACCCTTGGCAAGGCGTGAAACGCCCAGTTCTTTAAACAGGGTCTGGGTGAGTTCTCGTGTTCTTTCAGGATGGGTCATCATCCATTCATGTGCAATGTCGAGTCCACGTTGCAACACATCTTGGTGGAAATCGTTGTCTAAGACCGCACGAAGCATTTCACTGGCAAGTTGATTCATACGGGTATTGCGTACCCATTGCACACTGTTATTTTGGATAAAGCGTCCAATTTGTTCCTGTCCAACAAATTCAAAAATTTTGGGTACCGTTTGTTGAATCACATCGGCCACTTGACCATTGTTTTTGGGATGTGCCAACCATTGTCCTACGGCTAAGCTCAGGTCGGTATTTTGTAAACTTCGCTCAACGATTTGAGGAGAAAGGAAGTTTTCCTGAACAAATTTACCCATCGATTCCGCAATACGTGCCTTATTGCGCGGAATAATTTCAGTATGATCTTTTAAAAATTTAGGAATAGGAATTTTCCCAAAGGGATTGCGGAACAAGACAGTGATTGCATACCAGTCGGCTAGACCCCCCACAACTCCTGCTTCTGCACCCAACATGAGGATATGGATAAACCATGCATATTCAGGTAGCAACTTGGCAGAAATGATTAAAGCAATCCAAGCCACAACCGCCACAATCAAGGCGATTGTGGCAAAGCGTTTGCTTCGATCTAGGCTTGGAATACTATTGGCGATTTCACTGTGTTCAATTCCGCTCATTCACTTTCCTAAACAAGTTTCTTTATCTTTATTGCTTTGATGTTACCGTATCAGGCTGTGGTTGTAGTACCTGTCCTGTCGGACCAACACCATATTTTGGTCCCAGAGATTGCAAAATCAGACGAGCATCAAAGGCATCGTTGGGTGAAGATTTCTTATCTTTATAACATTCGATGGTATAGGAAATCTGTACGGGATCAATATTGACGACTTGTGGCATATCGTAAAATGGATCATTCCAGAACATTGGATGGCGTCGATAGCCCCAACCATAGGGATAGTAGTTTGTGGATGGATAAACCACCGTTTTGCGCGGAGGCTGTTGGCTTCGATTACTTGGGTCGTCTAGAACTTTGAAGAAGGTGAAACCGTTTAATAGGGTGGTTTGAGCAGCTTTAACAAGATTAATTTCTTCTGCGGTTCCAAAACTCATATTGCTATTGCCTTGAAAACTAATGCGATAGCTATGGTCATTGAGCGGCACAGTGGTGTACTGTCCAAGTTGATCAAAGGTGCGTGGTTTGTTTGGCGTCGTGGCACAACCCGTGATGGTGAGCACAGCGACGATCGTCAGACCCATCAGTGTTTTTTTCATCTGTTGCTCCTTGTCCATTTTTTGGGATGGAAGTGAATAAATTTCTATGTGCTATAGTGTTCTAAGTTGATGGACTGACAATGAATTTCAAGAAGATTTTTGTTAATTCTCCATAGGAGAGAAGACTATAATTTGAAATTAGTTCAATTCCGAAATTGCCCTAGGCGCACCTATCAAGCGTTGAGTATTAAATATAAATCAAGTGTAGAGAATTAAATGACGATTCAGATTAGAGGTTATATTGCCACCAGTGCAGATGGATATATTGCAACGCTTGATGGATCGGTGGCGTTTTTGACCCCATTTCAAAGTATTGACTGCGGGTATGACGATTTTATCAAAGAGATTGATATTATTCTGATGGGACGTAAAACTTATGAGGTGATATGCTCTTTTGGTACAGAATGGCCATATCCTAATCAAAAAGGCTTTATTGTAAGTTCCAATCCCCATTTAACATTATGCGATTCATCTCTTTCAGTATGGACAAATGGAGTCAGTACTTTAATTGATCATCTTCAGCAAAATTATTCTGGTAATGTGTGGGTAGTTGGAGGAACTCAATTACAAAATACATTAATAGAACAAAACCTTATCAATCGGTTAGATGTTTTTATCATGCCTGTTTTATTGGGAAGTGGTATTCCTCTATTTCCTCGCTTTAATACAACTGAACGCCAATTAAAGTCATTACAGGCGGAAATGATTGAAAATAAAATCATTAAGCAAAGCTATGTTTTTAGTGGCTGATGCAATATGAATTTTACATCAGCCAGACCGATTAAAAGCTGCTATTGGGTTGCTTTAAAAACTCAATTTCTTCAGCAGTTGAGGTTCTTCCCAAAATTTGATTACGATGTGGGTAACGCCCAAAACGATCAATAATCAGTTTATGCTTTTTCTCAAAGTCCAGATTGATGGGATTGCCCAACGCTTCAAAAAGCTGCAAAGCCTGAGCATGAATAATTTTCGATTCACTGTGCATAAATGGCATATACAAGAATGAACGTTGTTCAGGTTTCAACGCTTGATCTAATTTAAGCTGAATCGTTTCTTGTGCCAATGCAAGTGCAAGAGCATCCTGAGCAAATGCATTGGCTTGGTCACGATATAAATTACGAGAAAATTGATCTAGAACAATAATTTCAGCAAGACGACCTTCGGCTGTTGCCCGCCAAGTCCACAATTCACACTGTTTGGCTTGATCTAATGTATGTACAAAGCGCTCACGTAAAATTTGATCAAATGCATCACTTTTGGCGAACCAAAAAGGTTGAGTTTCTGCACTAAACCAAAAATCGATAATTTCTTGATAATTCATAATGTTTACAATTCTTTATTGGTGATTTTTCTATACAAACACAAATTTCAGATGTCTTGTAGTTGAACTTTGTGATAAAAACTTTTTTCGAAATAAAGTGAATAATTCATTTAAAACAACGATGGTTATACGTGTATATCGATAAATAACGTTATACTGCGCGCATCGAAATATTTTATTTTAAAAAATTCTTTAAGATAAGTGAGTAAGTATGAGTCAACCCAAAACGATTTCCCAATTTCTTGTGCCAGATTGGGTGGATTCTACCTTATTCAAAGGGATGTTGCGTGGCATTGAACGTGAAAGCCTGCGTATGCAGAATAATGGCTTTTTATCACAGGCCGATCATCCTCGTTCTTTAGGTTCTGCTTTGACGCATCCGCATATCACGACAGATTATTCGGAAGCGTTGATGGAGTTTATTACGCCTCCCAAAGCAAGCATCAGCGAAGCTTTAAATTTTTTAACCGATATACATGCTGTGGTGAACCGCCATTTAGAAAATGGTGAAAAGCTTTGGACTTTGTCTATGCCTTGTATGCTAGATGAAAAAGAAGAAAATATTCGTTTGGCACAATATGGCACATCTAATATTGGTCAATTTAAAACACTCTATCGCCATGGTTTGGGTATTCGCTATGGTCGCCGGATGCAGACGATTTCAGGTGTACATTACAATGTTTCTTTTCCTGATATTCTATTTGAACAATTGCAACAGCATGAGCAAGACGATGCATTAAAAGAACTCAGTCTGCAAGATTATCGCAGTCATCGTTATTTGGGACTTATTCGTAACTTTATCCGTTTAACGCCGTTGGTGATGTATCTGGTCGGTGCAAGCCCGTCGGTATGTAAGTGTTTTATGACTGGGCGTGAGCACCAGTTATTGCCATTAATCAAAGGAACTTTGTTCTTGCCTTATGCGACTGCCTTGCGGATGGGGCGTTTTGGCTATCAAAATTCTGCACAAAAGCAACTCGGCATTCACTACAACAATTTAGACAGTTATGTGGCTGAACTTCAAAAAGCAGTGAATTCTCCTTATGCACAATTTAGCCGTTTGGGTCTAAACAATGCTGCGGGTGAACCGATTCAAATCAATGATCATGTATTACAGATTGAAAATGAATACTATAGTCTGGTTCGTCCTAAACAAGTCCCACAGGCGGGTGAAACGCCATCACAGGCCTTGGCGAATCGTGGCATTGGTTATGTTGAATTACGTGCTGTAGATGTCAATCCATATAGTGCAATTGGTATCAATGAAGATACAGCAGGCTTCTTGGAAGTGGTTGCCTTGTATTGTTTGCTTCAAGACAGCCCAGATTTATGGGATGAAGAACAAGATTTGATTGAACAAAACCAAACTGAAGTGGTCAACCGCGGACGTGCGCCGAATGCCAAAATTATTGAGGCAGGTACAGAATATCCATTGTTGGAATGGTTGCAGCAACATCTCGATGCCATGCAGCCACTTGCAGCGCTATTGAACCAAACCTATTCAACACATTTATATGGTCAAGCACTCGATGTGATGCAGAAAAGGATTGATGATGTTGATGAGACTTTATCAGCACAAGTCATTGCCGATACGATGGAATATGGGGGAACATGGAGTTTTGGTGGTCACATGGCAAATCAGCATATCGAAAGTTACGAACAACATGTATTAAGTCCTGAAACTTTAGCGTATTTTGAGGGTCTTACTCAAACTTCTCTCACAGAACAACAGCAACTTGAACAAGATACAAGTATAAGTTTTGAAGATTATCTGAGTAAATTTAGATAAGGTATTGATGATATAACGAGGAAGTTCCATGCAATGGCGTAGTTATCGCTTCGTAAGTGGTCTTTTATTTTTAGCAAGTGTGGTCGGGATGTCTTTTGCACTCTATTTAGAGCATGTGCAGGGGCTTGAGCCATGTCCACTTTGCGTATTTCAACGTATTGGGTTGATTGGTCTTGGACTGATCTCTTTGATCGCATTTTTACATCATCCTAAAAATAATGTATTTAAACGCATTTATAGTTTCTTGGGTCTGGTTGCAATTTCTTGGTCAGTCGGTGTTGCGGCTCGCCATGTGTGGCTGCAAAACCTGCCTAAGGACCAAGTGCCAAGTTGTGGTCCTGGTTTGGACTATTGGGTGAATACCTTGCCTTTAAAAGCTGTTTTTGAAAATGTGCTAAAAGGTTCGGGTGAATGTGCAATGGTGGATTGGACCTTTTTAGGACAGTCTTTACCTGTGTGGTCTCTGCTGTTCTTTAGTGTATTGGCATTGATTAGCCTGTGGCAGTTATTTAGAAAGTACTGAAATGTAAAAGGAGTTGGTATTGACCAGCTCTTTTTTATCTTATTCAATTACAAACACAGTCAATATTGTCGTATTAAAATGATCAATCATAAAATATATTTAAGTTGTCTTGGCGCAATTGTGTTTTGTATTTCTGTACCTGTTTTAGCCAAGGCTCCTCTACTTGCTGGTCAAGAGGTATCCTGCGAATTTAAATCCGAATTTGACGACACCATCCCTGCGGATGTTTCCTATATCAAGTTCGGTGCTCAGCCTTTTAAAGTGTTTAAGACCAATCCTGATTTTTTTTCGAGTCATGTTGAAGACTGCCAATTACATCGTGGTCGATACTATGTGCTGTCCGTATCTCAGAGTCATCCTGCAAGAACACTGGCACAGTCTTTGATTGAAGTGACACAATTTGACTTAAACGGTAAAAAAGTCGATCAGAAATTTTATAATCAAGGTTGGACCTGTGAGTTAACACAAGGCTTGATTGCAAAAAATCAAAAATTATTCATTGATACACAATGTACAGAAAAATCAAATTTTGATGAATATGGTGAAATGCGTGATCCTAAACAAAATAAGTCCTATCGAGTCGAAATCAAATAATCTAAAAAAAGCTGATTCAACATCAGCTTTTTTTATGCTTGGATTTAGGCACAATCAGGTTTCCACAATGCCCTGCATGCTTTCCAGCTTGATCAGATACTTCCGGATTTGTTCTTCAGCCAACTCATCATGATGCGGATAGAACCATTTGGCGATTTGTTCTGAAACCAAGGGATGATATTGAATATCAAAATGGTTCAGTCCGTAGAATACTGCTTTGTGAGATTCTGGCAGTTTGAGCTGAAAACGTGGATTAGGATGTTCGCCTAGAGCACTCTTTACACTGACCAAATAATCACCAATGACTTTGAGGGTTCGATTTTTACGATTTTCAAACTCTAGGGTTCCAGCAATTAAAAAGGTGTTGATGTGTGAGGGGAGTGGCGCAGGTTTACGGTTGTCATCCATCAGACCGATCCTTGCATTATTATGTTCCCAGTCATCATCACGCACACTGCCATAGCGTAAGTCCAATATCCCATTGCTACGAATATTCACCACATGACTGATGATTTTGACAATCGGAAAATGCCCTATCTTTTCTTGAATTGCAAAGCCAAAGCGTTCTAAAACCGCACCATGATGTGGAGAGCCGATACAGACCAGATTTTCAACCATGTGAAACCATTGATGCATATTTTGCTTGCCATAAAATAAGGCACTTCGACTCACCAACCCCCCCATACTATGTCCGATCAAATCAATACTGGTAATGCGTGGATTACGTTTGATGAGGTCTTCAAGCAGATTGGCTAAAGAGCGACCATTGGCTGAAATTCTTCGACCGGTGTTGTAATGGAAATATAGCATGGTGTTGTTATCACGCTGTGCCAGTAATTTTTCCCCGATACCGCCATTACCACGATTACTCCAGTCCTGATAGTTCATACATAGACCGTGTGAAAAGATCACCACACGGCCTGCCAAGTCGCCTTGTTGTAATGCACCATAATGGTCGTAGAGGACAGGAGAAAGTGCTAATGGATTATGGGTCGCCAAAAGATAATCGCCGAGTACGCCATTTAAAGCACTGACTAAAAAGGTCATATGCGCATTAAGCGGTTTATCATGTAGGTTTGGGAAACGTTCAATGGTTTTACGGAGTACGGGTGCCAACAGATGGCTACCGTAATTTTGCAAAGCGTTATAACCGAATTTATAGAATTTATCGACAATTGGACGAGACTGGAAACGTTTAGCTTTTTGCTTACTTAAACCGAAAATACTCAGTAACATTTCACGTTGAATTGATTGGATGAAGTCCTGAACGACACCACTGAGGGGCGTACTGACTAACTGCGCTAAGCCTTCTAGTACGTCTGCCTGACTTGGAGGCGAGCGGTCCCACTTACAATAGGTTTCGTGTAAAGGGGTTAAGCTTGGCATTGTTATTTCCTCATCCATATTGATCTGGAACAAAGACTTTATTTTTGCTCTAGATCCCTGTATAAATTCATAGGCAATCATCTTATCTTGTTCATCCTGAACACTATTTAAAATACCGATAATTGCATTAAAGTTTTAATTTTTTGTCGGACAATATCCTCACATATACAAATTAAAACAATTGTGTGATTTAGTTCACATTAAAAATTAAAACATCCGTGGTGAAAAATCAATCCGTTTTCAATGAATATTATTTATTTACATGGTTTTAAAAGTAGCCCTTTGTCCATAAAAGGGCAACAGCTAGCCGACTATTGTCGCTACCATTCATCGCATCGTGTGCATTTACCTGATTTAAATCAGCATCCACACGATGTTTTAACACAAATATCGGCTTATATTGAGCAATACTCAGATGTGGTGTTGGTGGGAAGCAGTCTAGGCGGGTTTTATGCGACACAGCTGGTCGCAAAATATGGTGTACCTGCTGTTTTAATTAATCCGGCTATGCGACCATGGCAATTGTTTCGTCAGCTCTTTGGGACGGAATATATGCCTTACCAGGTGACTGAACAATGGACACTGGATGATGTCCAATTGGACTACTTGGAAGAAACTGCTGTACCGTTTGTGCAAGATGCAGACAAAATAATGGTGTTATTGCAACAAGGCGATGAAGTTTTGGATTATCGTGAGGCAGAACGGTATTATAGTACAGCGCCACATACATCCTTGATCATGACAGAAATGCATGGTAATCATGCGATGGAAGATTTTGCAGATAAAATTCCCATGATTGTGGAGTTTTTATCTTACTCCGTAAAATAAAAGGAAAAACTTAAACGTGTCTCAATATACGGCCCAATCACTTGAAGTATTATCTGGCTTAGACCCTGTGCGTCGTCGTCCAGGCATGTATACAGATACCACGCGTCCAAACCATTTGGCGCAAGAAGTTATTGATAATGCTGTCGATGAGGCACTTGCAGGGCATGCCAACAAAATAACTGTCACGGTATATAAAGACGGTTCTTTATCTGTTGAAGACAATGGTCGTGGTATGCCTGTCGATATCCATCCTGAATATGGTCAAAGCGGGATCGAAATTATTCTGACCAAATTGCATGCAGGTGGTAAGTTTAGTACAGACAATTACCAGTTTTCAGGCGGTTTACATGGGGTCGGAATTTCTGTTGTAAATGCCTTGTCTGACCGTGTCGAGGTTGAGGTTCAACGTCAGGGCAATCTTTATAAAATGGCTTTTGAACGTGGCGAACCTGTCGCGCCTCTAGAAGTTCTGGAAGGTAAGGTTGCCAAGCGTGCAACAGGGACAACGGTACGTTTTTGGCCTGAAGCCAAGTATTTTGATTCGCCTAAATTTGCGCTTAAAGCTTTAAAGCATAATTTAAAAGCCAAAGCTGTTTTGGCTGCGGGTTTGCAGATTAATTATATTGATCAGATCAATGACGAGAAAATCGAATGGCAATTTGAAAATGGTTTAGTCGACTATTTGATGGATGAATTGCAAGACCGTGAAATTATTCCTGAACCTGCTTTTGTTGCAACAGGCGAGGCTGAGCGTGCCAGTGCAGAATTTGCAATTTGCTGGAATATCGAAGGCGGAGAACAGATTCAGGAAAGTTATGTCAACTTGATTCCAACTGCACAAGGCGGTACGCATGTGAACGGTTTACGTTCAGGGGTGACTGATGCAATGCGTGAATTCTGTGAATTGCGTAACTTATTGCCACGTAATATGAAATTGTCAGCAGAAGATGTTTGGGATGGCGTGAATTTTATTCTCTCACTTAAATTCCAAGAACCGCAATTTTCCGGTCAAACCAAAGAACGGCTTTCAAGCCGTGAAGCATCCAATATTGTTTTAAATATTGCTAAAGATGCTTTTGCGCTGTGGCTCAATCAGAATGCTGAAGTTGCAATGCAACTGGCTGAAATCGTGATTGCGAAAGCTGGTCGCCGTTTAAAAGCAGCGAAAAAAGTTGAACGTAAAAAAATTGTGGCAGGTCCGACATTACCTGGAAAATTATCAGATTGTGTAGGGCATACACTTGAAGAATCAGAACTTTTTATCGTGGAAGGGGATTCAGCAGGCGGTTCTGCCAAACAGGCGCGAGATAAAAATTTCCAAGCCATTATGCCAATCCGTGGAAAAATCTTAAATACTTGGGAAGTATCTTCTGATGAGGTCTTGGCTTCTCAAGAAGTACACAATATCGCGATAGCGATTGGTGTTGATCCGGGAAGTGATGATCTTTCAGAATTGCGTTATGGTAAAATTTGTATTCTTGCCGATGCGGACTCTGATGGTTTACACATCGCAACTTTATTGTGTGCCTTGTTTGTGAAGCATTTCCCTGCAATGGTGGATGCCGGGCATTTATATGTAGCGATGCCGCCTTTGTATCGAATAGATGACAATAAAGACGTTTATTACGCGTTGGATGATGATGAGTTAGAAGCTATCTTAAAGAGAGTAAAGTCTAAGAACCCACAAATTACCCGATTTAAAGGATTGGGAGAGATGAACGCAAGCCAATTGCGTGAAACGACTTTAGATCCAAATACTCGGCGCTTGGTTCAACTTGATTTGGATGATGCACATCATACCGCAGGCTTATTGGACAAATTATTGGCAAAGAAACGTGCCAGCGATCGTAAAGACTGGTTAGAGCAAAAAGGTAACCTAGCAGATTTAACCGTTTAAATAGCATTTGGCTTGCTGAAAACTTTAGGTAAAAAAATGAGGTCTTGCAGACCTCATTTTTTATTGGTTTTTAATTCAGATTGCCCAATCTATCTGCTTTTCAAAGTATAGGATACGGTCCATTTTTCATCCTGGCTTGCCAGAGTCAATCTGCACTCTATTTGCTCATTTTAAAGTAAAAAAATCGCACTTAATTTGATCAGTATGGCTTTTAATCTGGCATTTTTAGATTCGCTACATCTGGTTGTTTAGTCTATCTGTTGGCTATGGGTAGAGAATGGTCTACCCCCTTTGGCAAAAAAAATAGCACCTGTAATTTCATTGATTTTCATCATGTTATTGCTTCTAAAAAGTCATTCAAAAAAAAGAAATTTTCGACTTGGCATAAAAATTGAATCCAGCCTGTGAGGTATGAACAAAATCATGCATTTAAAAATGCACCAAAAGGTTTGGAGAAAAAAATCATGTTCCAACAAAAAATGTTTTCAAAGACACTGTTAGTTGCTGCAATGATGGGGAGCATGGTATTGACGGGTTGTTCAAAGCCTGCGGATAAAACCGACGCGAAACCAACAACCGCAGAAAACAAGGCACCTGCTACAAGTGGTGACACGATCAAAGTCGGCATTTTACATTCGCTGTCAGGAACGATGGCGATCTCAGAAACATCGCTTAAAGACACCGCATTGATGACCATCAATGAAATTAATGCTAACGGCGGTGTGATGGGGAAAAAACTTGAACCTGTGGTGGTTGATCCAGCATCGGATTGGCCCCTGTTTGCAGAGAAAGCACGTCAGTTGATTACCCAAGACAAGGTTGCGGTGATTTTTGGATGTTGGACATCGGTATCACGTAAGTCGGTACTTCCAGTCGTTGAAGAACTGAATGGTTTGTTATTTTATCCTGTGCAGTATGAAGGACAGGAGCAGTCTAAAAATATTTTCTATACAGGTGCTGCACCCAATCAACAAGCGATTCCTGCGGTTGAATATTTGATGAGTGATGAAGGGGGTAAAGCGCAACGTTTTGTTCTTTTGGGGACGGACTATGTCTATCCTCGTACCACCAATAAAATCTTACGTGCATTCTTAAAGTCAAAAGGTGTGGCTGATGCCGACATTATGGAAGAGTACACCCCTTTTGGTCATAGCAACTATCAAACCATTGTTGGAAATATTAAAAAATTTGCCGCAGGAAAGAAAACAGCGGTGATCTCAACCATCAATGGTGATTCCAATGTGCCGTTTTATCGTGAATTGGGCAATCAGGGCATCAAAGCTTCAGATATTCCAGTGATGGCTTTCTCTGTAGGTGAAGAAGAATTACGCGGTATTGATACCAAGCCTTTGGTCGGACATCTGGCATCTTGGAACTACTTCATGTCTGTGAAGAATCCTGTAAATGCAGAATTTATCAATAAAATGAAGCAGTACGCAGTGGAATATAAATTGCCAAACGCGAATAAATTGGTGACCAATGATCCAATGGAAGCAACTTATGTCGGTATCCATATGTGGAAACAAGCTGTTGAAAAGGCTGGAACAACTGATGTCGATAAAGTGCGTGATGCAATGGCCGGTCAAACGTTCAAAGCACCTTCTGGTTATACCTTAAGTATGGATGCCACCAATCATCACTTACACAAGCCGGTCATGATTGGGCAAATTCGTGGCGATGGACAGTTTGATGTGGTGTACAAGAGCCCTCAACCGATCAAAGCCGAACCGTGGAGCCCCTATATTCCTAAATAGGCATTTTACGACCCCAAAGCTTGCTGTTGTTCAGCAAGCTTAACCCATGATCGAGTGTCATTGTATTTCAACAAGAATAGGGGGAGTTGCGTATGTCGATCAGACTAAGTTTTGCAACACTTTTTTTTATGATTTTCCAGTTGTTCCTGATGCAAACGATTGCTGCTGAATCTTTACATACGGATCAAACGGGTGCTGCTTTAACCACACAAAAAACCACATCTCATGATGATGCAATTCAGCAATTTGTACGTGGGGATTTTGCCAGCCGTCGTGCAATGCTCAATCAATGGCCGGCCAGTATTGAACAACTTGACCAATTGGTTGCTTATGTTGAAAAAGATGAGCTTTATACCGATAGCTCAGGCAAGACCTATCTGATGAAAGAGGGCGATAAATTATTCAGTTATCCTGATGAGCAGGCAATAACGGATTGGCCGGGTGATTTAAATCAAGTGACGCTGGTTAATACTTTGCACAAAGCATTAAGCTTTGCCCAAGCAAAAATCAAATTACAGTCTACCGATATTTCACAGCGTCTTGCTGCGATTGATATTTTAGAAAATAACTTAGATGAGCTGGATATAAAAATGATCAATCAGCTTTATCTTGATGAAAAGAACAATAAAGTGAAAGCGCGTTTAGCTCAATTAAAAGCCAGAATGGATTTTAATAGTCCTGACACTTTAACCAAAATTCAAGCTGCTAAAACCCTGCAGGATTCTAACCGTCCTGATGTTTTAGCCATTGTTGAACAGGCACTCACACAGCCGGATCTAAATCCAGAATTAAAGTCGGCATTGGTGAATGCGCAAAGCAGTATTAAAACCCGGATTCAAGCCAGTGAATGGACAGGACATGTTTTTTCAGGTTTAAGCACCGCGAGTATTTTATTGCTTGCTGCACTTGGACTTGCAATTACCTACGGCTTACTGGGTGTTATCAATATGGCACATGGTGAGCTGATCATGATCGGTGCTTATACCACCTATGTGGTGCAGAGTTTGTTTAAAACACATTTGGGAGCATATCTGGATTGGTACTTGATTGCGGCAATTCCTGCTGCATTTCTCGTCAGTGCCTTGATTGGCATGCTGATCGAACGAATCGTCATCCGCCCCTTATATGGACGTCAATTGGAAACCTTACTGGCGACTTTTGGTGTCAGCCTTATTTTAATGCAGTTGGTGCGCATGGTTTTTGGTGCCCAGAATGTTGAGGTATCCAATATTTCATGGCTTTCAGGCGGGATCTCAATTACGCCAAGTTTGATGCTGCCCTACAACCGTATCGCAATCATTGTATTTACCGTTGCCGTACTCCTGCTACTGGTTTATCTGCTTAACAAAACCCGATTTGGATTATTTGTTCGTGCGGTGACACAAAATCGCCAAATGGCTCGTGCGGTCGGGATTCGTTCAGCACGTATTGACATGATGGCATTTGGACTGGGTTCAGGGCTTGCAGGACTTGCAGGCTGTGCTTTGGCACAAGTCGGTAATGTAGGTCCAGATTTGGGGCAAAACTATATTATTGATGCTTTCCTTGTTGTTGTGGTTGGTGGTGTTGGACAAGTTTGGGGGGCAGTTTTAGCTGCATTGGGGCTTGGCGTCAGTGGAACAATTCTCGAGATCGGCGTGGGTGCTGTACTGGCTAAAATTATTCTCTTGGTGCTTGTGATTTTGTTTATTCAAAAACGTCCACAAGGTTTATTTGCCATCAAAGGTCGTTTTGTGGAGTAAATATATGAAAATCACCTCATTACTTTCAGATAAGCCCTATAGCGCAACCGCGATCGCAATATGTTTTGCGGTAATGTTAATTTTACCCTGGTTCCATGTATTGCCACAGGATTCAGGTTTACATCTTTCCGCTTATTGGGTCACTTTGATCGGCAAAATCATGTGCTTGGCTTTGGTTGCGCTGGCTTTAGACTTGGTCTGGGGCTACGCAGGCATCCTGAGTTTAGGGCATGGGCTTTACTTCGCCTTGGGGGGCTATGCTTTTGGTATGTACTTGATGCGTCAGTCGGCAGGTGATCAACTTCCTGACTTTATGCGATTCCTCAGTTGGACTGAATTGCCTTGGTATTGGGTAGGGACCCAACATTTTGTTTGGGCGCTGGCTTTAGTGATTCTAGTACCTGGTGTGATTGCATTTGTTTTTGGATTTTTTGCTTTCCGCTCCAAAATCAAAGGGGTGTATTTTTCAATTATCACCCAAGCCATGACCTTTGCCGCAGCCTTGTTGTTTTTCCGTAATGAGACAGGGTTTGGCGGCAACAATGGTTTTACAGGTTTTAAAACTATTCTGGGCATGGACATAACCTCCGCCTCTATGCGTGCCACATTATGTTTTCTGACAGCCTTGGTCTTGTTACTCAGTTTTATCGGTTTACGCAGTTTAATGAATAAACCTTATGGTCGAGTACTTGGAGCAATCCGTGACAGTGAAAACCGTTTGCAATATCTAGGTTATCGCACTCTGTGGTACAAACTGTCTGCATGGGTGATTTCAGCGGTCATTGCTGGGATTGCAGGTGCACTGTATGTCCCACAAGCAGGGATTATTAATCCAAGCGAAATGAACCCCGTCAACTCCATTGAAATGGCTGTCTGGGTTGCTGCAGGTGGACGAGGCACGTTAATTGGACCAATTCTTGGTGCAGGCTTAATCAATGGAGTGAAAACTTATTTTACCGTGGCCTATCCCGAAGCATGGTTATTGATTCTAGGGGCACTATTTATTGTTGTGACTATTTTCCTCCCGAAAGGTGTGATTGGGTTATTTGAACGTTTCAAAAAAGGAGATCACTAATGTCAGCGCTCTTATCAGACTTAGGTTTAAATGCTCAGCATGGTGGTCAAATTGGTGAAGGCTACGGTCGACCTAAAGCCGAGGGGGCCGATTTTAGCCATGGTATTGCGCTGTACTTAGAAAAAGTCAGCGTATGGTTTGATTCCTTTCGGGCCTTAAATGATTTGTCTCTTTATATTGAAGAAGGTGAATTACGCTGCATCATTGGTCCAAATGGCGCTGGAAAAACCACACTGATGGATGTCATCACAGGCAAAACCCGTCCAACAGAAGGCTCTGCTTTTTTTGGTCAAAACTATGATTTAGCCAAAATGAGTACCGAGCAAATTGCTGAAGCCGGGATTGGTCGCAAGTTTCAAAAACCGACTGTATTTGAAAATTTTACGGTCATGGAAAATCTGTTGCTTGCCGCACCTAAAGATAAAACGGTGAAAAAAAGTTTCTTCAGTAAATTAAGCCCTGATGCTCAGTTGGCATTAGACGAATCTTTACAGCAGATTCGTCTGCAAGAGTTTATCCAAAAGCCAGCCGGCTTATTGTCACATGGACAAAAACAGTGGCTTGAAATCGGGATGCTGTTGATGCAGCGTCCAAAACTGATTCTGTTGGATGAGCCTGTTGCAGGTATGACCGATGCGGAAACTGAACGTACTGCTGAATTGTGTTTGGAATTAAAAAAGAATCATACTTTACTGGTGGTTGAGCATGATATGAGCTTTATCGATACCATCAGTGAAAAAGTCACCGTACTTGCGCAAGGTGCAATACTCGCTGAAGGCACATTGGCAGAAGTGCAGGCGAATGAAGATGTGATTGAAAAGTATTTAGGGCGCTAAGGGGGACATATTATGTTGCAAGTGAAAGACATCAATCAATTTTATGGCGGAAGCCATATTCTCCGTGATGTTAGCCTCAATGCGCCAATCGGTGAATGTTCGGTGGTTTTGGGGAGAAATGGTGTAGGAAAAACCACGTTATTAAAATGTTTGATGGGAATCTTGCCAATTAAGTCTGGTCAGATTCTCTTGGATGGTCAAGATATTGCCAAAATGAGCCCTGAACAGCGGGTGAGAGCAGGGTTGGCTTATGTTCCGCAAGGGCGGGATATTTTTTCTACATTGACGGTAGAGGAAAATATTTTGATCGGCATGGCAAAATTTTCCGGCGCAAAAACCCGTAAAGTTCCTGAGCATTTATATGAAGTTTTTCCAGTCCTCGATGAAATGAAACATCGCCGTGGAGGCGATTTATCAGGGGGACAGCAACAGCAATTAGCCATTGCACGAGCTTTGGCCTCAGAACCCAAAGTACTGATCTTAGATGAACCGACCGAAGGGATCCAACCGTCAATCATCAAAGATATTGGGCGGGTGATTCGAAAACTAGCAGATCGTGGGGAAATGGCGATTGTATTGGTCGAGCAATTTTACGATTTTGCCGAGGAGCTGGCAGATAACTATACCGTTATGGCACGTGGTCAGGTGGTTGCACAAGGCATTGGTGCAGAAATGCCTGTAAAAGGGATTCGTGATTTAGTTGCAATTTAACAAAATCGTGAAAATCTTTTGTTCACCTCCCTCAACAAAGGGAGGTGGGATTAAGCCCTATATTATCGAGGTTCAACTTTCTGATAATAGCCCGTTGATGAAACATTCATACCAAAGCCACAATCGGTCTGTTCAGTTAATTCTTCTACTTCAATAAAATTTCCTAAAGACGGGCTATAAGTAAAATTGATGGCAATTCGACAATTTTTATAACGATAGCTTGCTTTCTTCGCTTGAAGAGGCATTTCTGTTTCAAACTCGCCAATATTAGGGCCATAAATTAGGCTTCGAGGTCCCATCCATAAACCAGTGAATTCAATGTGATATTTTTGATCACGCTTTTTAACATTAACCCGGTTCCACTCACCAAAACCTGCATAACTGACATATTCTCCGGTAAAGTCATTATTTGCTTGAGGGACTGCTAACTTTTTTAAATTAAATTGACTGGTTTTTGTGGGTTTGATTTGAAACCATGCTCTTGCCCATAATGGTTTATTGAGTTTGCTATACGTTAAACCCACATTATTATTGGCAATGTCGATGTCATTGTCTGAAACTTGGATGCCCGTCTCTTCTTGACCAACCGACTGACAAAAATCGCTCCAGGATGCTTGCTTTTGAAACTGATCAAGCGCTTTTTTATAGTTTTTCTGGTCGTAAAATTTTTGTCCCAATTTACGATATTGACTGAGTTTGGCACAGCCCTGTTTTACATTTGGTTCATTGTAATCATCAGCATAGCTTGATGTATGAAGGGTCAGAGCCAATGGTGCCAGTAGGCTGATTACAATTTTATTCATAGATGCTCGGAAATTAGGCAATATTATTCATTGTTATACAACAGATTTTGGAAAAGCCAAAAATAAACTTTGCGATTTATTGTGTATAACTCATCTTCAATTCTGATCGGGTGGCTATTTAATCTTAGAAAAGTTAGGGATACTCAATAGACTCAATTCAAATATTGGGGGAGCACTCTTAATTCAGCAGATTTGCTGAAAAGAGATATTCAATTTGATAGAAACTTAATTTTTTTAATTTAACTCATTCGGTGAGTTGTCAAAATTGAGTTGCATCCATACCAAATCACGCCACATGCCAAATTTCTGACCAACCTGAGGCATATATCCAGTTTGGGTAAATCCCAGTTGTTGATGTAGATAGATTGATGCTGCATTTTCGTGATCGATTGCGGCTACCATCACATGTACGCCTTGCTGTTGGGCATGTTCAACGAGTTTGAGCATGAGACGTTTACCTAGCCCCTGTCGTGCATAAGTTGGATCAATATAAACAGAATGCTCTACAGTTTGCTTATAGCCATTAATTGCTCTGAAACTCGAATAATCTGCATATCCTGCAATCGCGTGTGTAGAGATTTCTTCTACCACAAAAATCGGGAATTGATTTTGTTCTAATTCTAAAAACCATTGTTGATAATCATCTAAGGTTTTTAATTGACTGTTCCAAGTGGCTAAACCTGTTTTAATTTCTTGATTATAAATATGCATGATCTCAGGCAGGTCTGAGATTTTAGCAGGACGGATCTGGAAATTCATGGATCTCGATCAAAAGAAAATTTGTCTGTTTATTTTAAAAAGATTTATTTTTAAGGGCAATAAAAAAGCAAGGTTGAAACCCTGCTTTTTCATCAATATATAAACAATCAATTAAAAGTGATATTTCACAAGTGCACTGACATTATTTTCATCTTTGCCAGGGACACCATATTTATTGTGCCATACAGAATGTTCCACACCAAGGTACAGGCGAGTATCTGGAGAGATGTGCTTACCAGCATTCCATTTCCATTGTGTGGTCCAATTCAATTCACTTGAGTGAGCAACTTGATCTTTCTCTGCAGTTGACCAATCTAGGAAACCATCTACGAGAAACTCTTCAGAAGCAATTTTAAATGGAATTCCATAAGTAAATGTCAATTGGTAGTCATCTTCTTGGATTTCATTATTGGCACGATAGAAGTTTAACTGTGCGTATTGGAAATATGGAATTGCTAAATCTACACCCACGCCATAGAGGTAATTGTTCATATCTTTACCCCCTTCCCAAGTGGTTGCGATCAATACATCTTTGATTGGGCCAAGTTCAAGTTTTTTTCCTGAAACTGCACCTAAACTGAGACGTGGTGAAACCTCAAAATAAGTGTCTGATTGACCACCACTGTGAGTACGGTCTGCAAATGCAAAAAAATCACCGTATTTTAGCTTTGCAGCATACTCAAAAGTGATTGTAGATTGTTTTTCATCTGGCGTTAATTCATAGTTTTCACCATACAGACCAGTAATACTGAAATCTTGCCAAACTGGCGCAGCTTGAGCCAAAGTTGCAGTTGAAGCGATTGCACAAACCGCAGCGAGATGTGTAAGTTTCATGAAAAATCTTTCCCCCCAAGAAAAGCGCTTCAAGGATACAGATTCCGCGATAAAAATAAAGCTAAAAATAGATGGAATGTAAATAAATATGTAAACATCAAGTAGGAAAGTGTGCTGAAAAGGTGAATCTAAAAATAAATTGAAAAATGAACTTTTGGATTTGATCCATCTGCATAGCATGATATGAAGTTGATTGATTTACTCAGGATTGATGCTAAAAAAATTAAAAAAATCATTAAATTATAAAGTAAAGTAACAAGATGTCATTTTTCATATTGTTTTCATAAAAAAGTTAAAAATCCGCTTGCATATTTTTCAATATGGCCTGATATTGAAGATATAAGAACACCTGTCTGCAGATCATTAAAAGTGTTCATCTTTCCAATAGAGGAGTTCAGGTTCCAATTTATTGAAGGTGAAAAGCTGTTTTAAACAGTAGGCTTTGAATGAGCCAAAAATATAAGTTTTGCACTGTTTTAGATGAAAAAAGAGGTTTTTTTATGAATATTGAAATCCGTACAGATAAAAATATTAGAAATAGTGATCGTTTAATTACTTACGTACGCGACGAGCTAAATCAAGAATTCCAACGTCATAGCGAGCGTATTACCCAGTTTTCAGTTCATATCAGTGATGAAAATGGGGACAAAGGTGGGGATGATGATATTCAATGTATGATCGAAGTGAAAGCGGCAGGTCTAAAACCGGTGGTAGTAAAACATCGCGCTAAAAATATAGATCTTTCATTACATGGTGCGATTGATCGTGTAAAACGCAGTTTAGAGCATGTTTTGGAGAAAACTGAAAATCCGCGTGGTGGTAAGTTAGAACTTGCAGATGCAGATGAAGCATGAGTATAAAAAAGGCCTTCGGGCCTTTTTTTATGAAACAAAAACAAAAAGAGCGATGCACTTTGTCATAAGTTAACAATAAATGCCATTTAAACCAAAAAAATGAAGGATTAAATTTTTTCAAAACTATTTTTAAAATATTCGTCATAATATTGATAGGAATAGAATAGTGAGATCAAAATGTTATCAGCACAACAACAAGTCTTTATACAGGCTTTAGAAGATTTAGACCTTGCTCAAGTTAAACGTTTGCTCGCAGATGGGTTTGACCCTAACTTTATGGAGCCAGAAAAAGGACCAGCAGTATCTATCTGGTCAGATGGATTATTTAAATGGTGGGAAAAAGTCTGTGATGCTTATGAAGCAGGGCAACCCTTAAGTGCAGAACAGAAAGCTCAAGATTTACAACCGCATTTAGATATTTTAGATGCTTTGATTCATGCCAAGGCAAATTTTTATTTATGGGATGCAGAAGAGTGCTATGGTCCTTTATGGGACGCAGCAAGTGCCGCATGTGTGCCCGTAATTCAAAAGCTGTTAGATCATAAAGTTGATCCAAATACCAAAGATGATGAAGGTAAAACCATTTTGTCATCGATCAGTGATTTGTTCTTTGATTGTGAATTTGATCAAATAGATTGGTCTCAGGCTTTACCTGAAGAGAAAGAATCTTTAGAGTTACTACGTAGTCGCGGTGCGAAAATGTCCAAAGAATTATCGTAAATTTTGAGTCTTCATATGGCAATTTTAAATAGAATCACACTAGCCCTTGCTTCGAGTCTAAGTATAAGCGCAATGGCAGCAGAATTTTCTTTTGATCGTCCTGGATCAGGTTTTGGAACAGGAATTACTCCCGTAGGTCAATTGGCCTGGGAGCAGGGTTTACCGAGTGCAACCTATACTGAAACTCGAGTAGATGGTGCAAAAGCAAAAACTGTGACCCTCAATGGCGATATGCTACTTCGTACAGGTTTAACCTCAAGTATGGAGTTGCAGTTAGGTTGGCAAGGTCCGGCTTGGACACAAACCAAGTATAGAGGCATGAAAGATGATGACTCAGGTTTGGGTGATGTTTCTATTGGAATTAAAAAAGCCATTGATTTAAAAGATGATAAGTTGTCTATGGCGATCTTGGCGAAAGCATTGATTGCAACCGGGAATGATGGTTTTTCTGAAGAAGACGATATTTACAGTATCGGAACGTCTTTAAATTACCATTATAACGATTTGGTCAATACGGGCATCACCATGAACTATGCAGTGCAAGACGGGCACTGGTCAGTCACAGCAATTCCTACAGTAGGCTATAAAATTGCCGGCAATCTTTCAGGTTTCTCAGAATTTGTTTATTCGAAAACTGAAAGCAAAAGCTATGAATATGGTCTAGGTTCAGGTTTGATCTATGCTGTGAATCAACGTACTCAGCTTGATGGCAGTATCGGTGTAGATTTAAATGGGCGTGATCGCAGCTATAAAGCAGGTTTGGGTATTTCTTATTTATTCTAAGTCATACCGTTCAGAGAAAAAGGAGCAGTTAAACTGCTCCTTTTTTGTTGCTGAGTTTTTATACTTTTAGACAGGCGAAAACCTCGCTATGCTTTTATTGAAGCGTATATAAATAGAGGAAGATAAAAATGCTAGAACTTTTTATTGGTGATAAAAACTATTCAACTTGGTCCATGCGACCTTGGCTGGTGATGCAACATTTTAACATTTCCTTCATGGAACGCTTAATCCCTTTTGATCACTTTGCTATGGACAGTCAGTTTAAACAAAGTATTTTAAAAATTAATCCTACAGGAAAAGTGCCTGCACTGATGGATGATGGCTTTTTAATTTGGGACTCTTTGGCGATCTGTGAATATCTTGCTGAGAAATTTCCCGAAAAAAAATTATGGCCACAGGAGATCAAACAGCGTGCACGTGCTCGATCTATGTCTGCGGAGATGCACAGTAGCTTTACTGCACTACGCAGTACATGCGGCATGAATATTGATGCAGATTTAAAAGAGGTGGGTTTAAAACTCTGGCAAGATCATTCGTTACAGCAAGATGTACATCGTATTTTACACTTATGGTCTGAACGCCCACAGCTTGATGGTTTTTTATGCGGTGAACACTTTGGTATTGTTGATGCATTCTATGCACCTGTTGTGATGCGTTTCAAGACTTATGGCATTCCTGTGCCAGACAACGGCCAGCGCTATATTCAAAAATTATTGACGGTGCACGCTGTACAACAATGGGTTGCAGAAGCTAAAGCTGAGTTTCGATTTGTAGCATGTGAAGAACAATATCGAACATGATCTGCCTGAACACCAACATTAAGCGATTTCGTTGATCGGTGTGTGATACAAGCGCACTTGATTACGCCCTGATTGTTTTGCCTGATAGAGTGCTTTATCTGCGAGGTGAATGACTTTACTCACATTGTCATCGTCAACAGAAGTGGCGATGCCAAAACTTGCAGTGAGTTGTACATAATGATGATCAAGCGATTCAAGGACTTGATTTTGTATGGCCAAGCGGCAACGTTCAGCGATTGCTTGAGCAACACTTAAAGAGGTTTCTGGTAAGGCAATAATAAATTCTTCTCCGCCATAGCGTGCGACAATATCGGATAGACGAATATGTGAAACTAATAGCTGAGCGACTTGGCATAATGCTTCATCACCAAAGTGATGACCATATAAATCATTGATTTCTTTAAAATGGTCGATATCAATTAAGATAATTACATAATGGGTTTGTGCTTTTTGGATCGCATCAAGTTTTTCATTGAAAAAGCGGCGATTATATAAATTGGTCAATGGATCTGTTTCACTGAGTTTTTTGATTAAAGACTCCCTATGTCGCCATTGTGAAAGTAAAATTTCACATAAAACTAAACCTACAATTAAAATAGGAACAATAAAATACAGCATGGAACCTACCCAAAACAGATTGTCATGGCGATTATTCTCTAAGATGCGTGTACTGAAGATTGGTGCATAAGGAATGATGTGCCAATAGGTCAAGAACATCATTGAAATATAAATCACCAAGGCGGTTACAAGCTGGATATAAATAATTTTTCGATTAAATAAAATCAGCCCCAAACCTGAAATACATACGAATGCAAATACCGTGGCTGGGCTATAGATACCCACTAAAAAGCCATCTGCCAGCATTAAAACAATAAAAATGTTGATAACAATATGGGGTAAATAAGTATTTGCCCATTTCTTATCTTGAAAAAAATAGCAAAATGCGATCAGGAAAAAAAGTAATATGGTTGAGGCGGTATTGAGAATCAGTTGTGAGTGGATCAGTGAGATATTCACCCATTGCCAAATTTCTGGATTCAATACAATAAAGACTTTCCATGCAATCCAAGAAAATTGTAAAGCGATCGTGAGAAAAAGGATCAAAATACATTTATGTAAACTGGTCCAATTCATGATGATGTTTGAATCAAATTGTGTTTTCAGTTTTTTTAAAAAAAGGTTAATGCCTAAATTTGATTCTGCCATCCATATTTATTCCTCTATTTTGTCAGTCAGTCATAATTGTATATTAATGATATTTTCTAAATTATAATGACTATAATCTATGTTAACAAAACATTCTTATACATGATTTGTTAAAAACTTTTATAAAAAAACCAACATTAAAACCGGCGTTTCAATGATTTAAAAACATCTTATATCTTATTAAGATCGAACTCCTGTACTTGAATAAAATTGATGACGATTGGATTTTGCTATGTACAGTGCTTCATCAGCCTGTTGTAAGACCGTATTGCTCATACTGTCCTGTTTCGAAACAGAAACGCCAGAACTGCTTTGAAGTGACAAAGTTTTGTTGTTAATTTTAAACTCGTGGTTGTTGATCAAATCCGTTAAACGCAATGCAATTTGCTGAGCCTGGGCTTGGTTGACATCACTTAAAATTAGAATAAATTCGGACTCACTATAGCGACCGATCAAATCTGTTTCGCGAATATTTTGTGATAATTCCACAGCAATAGCTGCCAATACTTTATTTGCAGTCTTTAAACTATATTGCGTTTTAACCGTATTCAGATTATCGACGCTCAACAAAATAATCCCATAATGAGTATCATTTTGAGGATGCAGTTCTTTTAAATAGCTGTTAATTGCAAATTGGTTATATATACCCGTCTGTGGATCAATTTCTAACTCATGATTGGCAGGATTTTTATGGATAAGTTTAGCAATAAAAGAATGTTTCAACACTTGATTGAATAATGAGTGAATTTTACGCCGTCTTTCAGAATAAATTTTATTACGCATTGTCTAATCCATCCGTACTTGGATTTTTATTTTGTGATTCTGAGAATGTATCAATTTATTCAGTCAAACTCAAATTTAAGTTGCTGTAAATAATTGATGAATATAAACATAATTTATAAAAGGGTGACTAATTTTGCAGTAAAAGTTAACAATATAAAAATAGTCGTATTCTCTTTAAACGAGAATTAAAAAATAAGCATTTAGATAAAAGATGATCTATCGCAAAAATCTTATTTCAGCTGTGTGTGCAAGACTTATTTTTGTGATTGATAAAAATGAAACAACAACAGTGAATTGAGTTGATTCACTGTTGTTTTTGTTGTTTAGGCAGGGTTTTAAGGACTAATCCTGATCAATTTTATGTGCAAATTCTGCGAGATCGGCTAAAGATCGTTTTGCTTCTTCAAACCATGGGCTGAACATCTGAAAATTGTGCCACATGCCTGTGTAGAGCTTGTAGTTAACCTGAACATTTGCAGCTTTGGCTTTTTCTTCAAAACGTTGTGCATCTGAAAGCAAAATTTCTTTGGAACCAATTTGTACAAGTGTGGGAGGAAGGTCTTCAAAATCTCCAAAAATTGGGGAGAGTGCAGGCAACGAGCGATCTAAATTTTTGGGGACATAAAAATCAATGCCAGACTCAAGTGCTTCTATAGAGAGCAGCGCATCATGTTTTTGGTTATAACGTAAAGACTCTCCTGTGAGGGTCAAGTCTAGAAATGGAGACATCAGGATTAATGCGCTTGGAAGTTGCTGCTTATTTTCTGCTTTAATTCTTAACGTCAATGCCAGAGCCAAATTTGCACCACAAGAATCACCTGAAATGATGATGTCTTTTGGTTGAATGCCTTGATCCAAAAGTTGTTGATAGACATCGTAAATGGCGTCACCCGCTTCAGGAAACTTATTTTCAGGTGCAAGTGGATAATCAAGATGTAACACTTGCATTTGTGTTCGTGCTGCAATTTCAGAAAGAAAAGCACGATGTGTTTTCAGCGATCCTACAAAAAAAGCACCACCATGAATATGTAGAATCATTTGCGTTGATTGTGCCTGAGGCTTGATCTCTTCTGCTCGAATTCCTGCAATCCGCAAAGGGCGTATTTGTACATCTTTACGCTGCGGGAAAACGCGTGCAAGTTGTTCTATGGCAAAACGCGCTGTAGCAGGAGGAAGATTAAATCGACTTGGAAATTTGAAGCTGGATTTAAGAATAGATTCTGTAAGATATTGTTTCAGGGCTGAGTTCATCTTCACGTTTATTCCATATTGTTAAATTTTCGAGTTTATTTTTGTTGATTTACCAACATTTGTTACAAGGGTACACTATATAGTCACATAGAAGAATTGCTTAATTGACGCAAGTTTTTGATACTATAGATTGTCAATTAGACTAGGGAAAACAAAACAATGAAAAAAATTGTACTCGCATTAGGCGTATTATCGGCAACAGTTCTTGCAAACGCTGCAGATCCACTCAATGGAACAGTTTGGAAAACAATTGATGATACAACGAAGCAACCAAAAGCAATTGTGAAATTCACTGAACAAAAAAATGGAACATTGACGGCAACGATTCAAAGCATTTTAACACCAGGTGAAGAAAACTCTTGTAGCAAATGTGAAGGACCTTATCACAACAAATCATTGAAAGGTGTGACCATCGTTCATGGTCTACAAAATGTCGGTGGTAAGGCTTATGACAATGGTACGATTCTTGATCCTAAAAATGGTAAAACGTATAAACTGAAAGGCGAGCTTGCTGGAAATCAATTAAAGTTGCGCGGATATATGGGTATCTCGGCTTTAGGTCGTAACCAAACATGGGTACGTGCAAACTAAGACGAATGCTTGAGCCAAATAAAAAGCCTGTTCACTCGATCAGGCTTTTTTTGTCGTTTGTTCCGTAGAGCGGTCATGCATCGGTTTTTAAGGCTTTGATTTGATCTTCATCATAACCCACCACATATTGACCATTCTGATCAATCACAGGGCGTTTAATCAAACTGGTATGAGTAGTGAGTGCGTCAATTAAGTTTTCATCACTGGATAAGGCAAGCTGTTGTTCCTGTTCACTGAGTTTTTTCCATGTTGTCCCCTTTTTATTGAGAACGACATCTTTTCCTAAGTGATCCAGCCATAACTGCACTGTATCTTTGTCGATACCCTGTTTCTTATAGTCATGAAACTCATAGTTCAATCCGAGTGCTGTAAGCAGATCAAACGCCTTTTTCATTGAGTTGCAATTTTTAATGCCATAAATTTTCAACATGTCTCAACCTAATTTACAATCGCATCATTTAACTGAAAGAGTATCAAAATTGTCGATCTAAACGGTATAAAATAGATAAAATAATTTGAAACAAGGGTGTTCTGTCATAAAAAATTAATATTGTGAGATTAATCTTTTGAATAAGTTGACATGAGATCGACTGAGATAAAAGATTTTAAAATAACCAAGCAATAGAAAAGCAAAAATAAAAAAGAGAAAACCCGCATCTAATCATCCTGATTATGCGGGTCTCATTACAACGTCCAATGTCACATCCTTGCAAAATAAATACTCAACATATTTATTTCTTTTCGTCCTACGGCGTCCTATCCCTTTGCTGTCATCCTGACAATGTCCCTGTGCCGTGGAAGCTATAATGCGCTTATTGAGGTGAAGAAAATATACGATAACACGACAAATTTTGTAGGTTTTTACCACATATTCAGTGTACAAATGTACACTAATTAAGTGAATTTTGATTAAAATCCACTCAAAATGACTTAAATTTTGTAGTCAATCACCACGGGAGCATGGTCGCTATACCATTCGTCTTTATAGACCCAGGCGTTGACGGTACGGTCTTTCCAGTCAGGCGAGCAGGCATGGTAATCGATCCGCCACCCCACATTTTTTGCTCGCGCTTGTCCACGATTGGACCACCATGAATATAGTTCAGCTTCTTTGCGGACCTCACGGAAGGTATCGACATAACCTAAATCATCATAAATATGGTCAAGCCAAGCACGCTCATGAGGTAAGCAACCGGACGATTTTTGATTACCCGACCAGTTTTTAATGTCGATACGTTTATGTACAATATTGTAATCACCACAGACAATGATTGATCTGTCTTCATCCCGCCATTTTTTTAAAATTTTTGCATATTCTTCTAAGAAATGATCTTTACGTGCCTGAGCCTCATCACCAGATGAGCCAGAAGGCAGATACAATGAGCAAATTTGTACCGGTTTATCTAAGCCAAGATCAAATTCCGCTTGAATAAAGCGCCCTTGACTGTCTGCAAGTTCAAAGCCAAGACCATCGCTGATCGATTTAAAAGGCAATCGACTATAGATCGCTGTACCTGCATAACCTGATTTTTGCGCAGGGAAAAGATGGGTAAACCAACCTTCTGGTTTAAACTTGTCTGTCCATTGCTCATGTGTGATACGGCTTTCTTGGATACAGATCACGTCGGCATCTGACTTTTCCATCCATTCGAGTAAGCCTTTGGTGACGGATGAACGTAAGCCATTTACGTTAATTGAGACAACTCTTAAAATTTTTTGATCACTTGGATAGCTACTCTTTGGTATCATGCGCAGTCATAACCTCAATGTATGAATTTTGGAGCACCTCATGTCAACGCCAGCTCAGTTTAACCCACAAGCTTTTATCGAACTCGCATTATCACGTGGTGTGCTTAAATTTGGTGAGTTTACTTTAAAATCAGGTCGTGTGAGCCCTTATTTTTTTAATGCAGGTTTACTCAACGATGGTGAAGCATTATCGCTTCTTGCTCAAGGTTATGCAGATAAATTAACACAATGTAACAACGTCGAAGTGATTTTTGGACCTGCGTACAAGGGAATTCCTTTCGTTGCTGCGACTGCTGTAGCACTGTCTCAAGTTCACAACCAGAGTGTGCCTTGGGGATTCAATCGCAAAGAAGCAAAAGATCATGGTGAAGGTGGAGTATTGGTTGGTGCGTCAGTTGAAGGCAAAAAAGTGTGGATTATCGATGATGTCATTACAGCTGGTACTGCCATTCGAGAAGTTGTCACGATTCTTAAAAATGCAGGTGCAACAATTGCGGGTGTATTGGTTGCACTTGATCGCCAAGAAAAAGGTCAGGGTCAGTTGTCTGCGATTCAGGAAGTTCAGAAAGAACTTGAGATTCCAGTTCATGCTTTAATTACCATGAAAGACCTGATGGATTATCTGGATGCGAAAGGCGACAAAGATGCTTTAGCAAAAATGGAAGCTTACCGTGTGAAATATGGCATATAAGCTGAAAAATTAGATAAGATAAGGAGCATCAGCTCCTTATTTTTATGGTCAATGAAGGATTAGGTACCATATTCAATGTTAATTCTTGTGATACTCGTTGTTGTGGCGGTACTGGGCATTATTTTAGCCAAACAGATCGATCAACGACGCTGGCAACGATACCAATTTGAAAGGGATATGTATTTTCGACAATATCCTTTTCAGTGGAAAGGTTTAGAGCAGTTTGAACTGGTTCTAAATATCAATGCGCAAGCGCAAAAAAAATTGATCAATCAACTGATGTTAAGACCGTCAAATGACAGTTATATCAGAAAATCATCCATTCAGCGTGAACCAGAGTACCCGAGACAGCATTATACGATCAAAGTGATGGTGCAAGATTTCACGATTGGCTATTTAGAAACAAAGTATGCTGAATTATTTGGAGCGAGTCTGGATCAAACAGATTTTGAAATTGGTCGTCCAATTGAAATAAATGCTGAAATTATTGTTTTTGAAAGGGATGATGAATTTTCCTGTCGCGTAAAATTAGACTTACCACGCAATCCAAAAACTGCATATCAATATTTGATTGAAAATAACCAACAACAATTTAAAGAAAAAAGTTCGAAATAACCAAGATGAAAAGAAGCATAGGGGCTGTTGCTGACAGTCCTGTATAACACCCTTGGATTTGAATCAAACGGATACCAATCAATACGATCAACTTTTTGAAAAAATGATCTTGGTGGTGTCTCTCAGCCGTCATTCAATTTCAAAATTAACCTGCGACCCGCGCTAGGTATATGTTTTGTTTCGACATGAGGAGTAAAACATGGCAGATGACAACCCTCATGCAAAATTTTATACACCGAAAGTGATGGCATGAGCCAGATATAAACAGCTTATCTTTCACCTTTATGTAAATTGAGTAAATAAATACTTTGAGCAATATGTTTTTGATTTTGAAAAGTATGGGCAATACGGTGGGTTTGAAACTCTTCGATGGTGAAATTTAATGTATATTCTTGAATAGCGTCTAAACTCACCAAATGTGTGATCAACTGATTGTGCTGTCTTGAAATCTGGATCTGAAGAGCAAGGTTGAGGTTGTTCTGAAACTGCAAATCCTTATATCCATATACCACAGTGGCATCACTACCTAAAGGTGTAAAGCGTTCATGATCCTGATAAATATCTATGGAATGGGAATGTCGTTCAACAATTCCCAAACCAGCTTTTAATGCCGTGATATAGAGTGAAGATGATATTTGGCAAATTCCACCGCCTAGATCTTCTGAAATCACCCCATTCACTAAATTACGCCCTGCTTTATAGCCATTTTTTAAGGTAGGGGCTTTCACCAAATGCCAAAATGAAAAAATCTGTTGTGGCTGAATGATTACGCCATTTAAGCTTTGAATGGCAAGATCAATATTATGGATTTTATTTGCGAAATAAGCATTCAATTTGATTTCTTGCAATGTTGAAACTTGATGTTTCGATGACCATAAATTTTGCTGTGTCAACGCAAAATCTGCTGAGGAAAATAGATGTTCTCGGCTATACCTTCGCAACTGCTGGTAACGTAATTTCCATGATTTGGGTAAATATTTTTTCATGTAAAGTTACGCTAGTGGTCGGATGAAAGAGAGGATTGTTTTTCTAAAACAACAGCCAAGTAAGAAGCATATTTTTTTAAAAATGAACGGCAAAGTAGATTATCCAAGGTTTTGAAGAGCGGGCGGAAACGTATGGGAATACGATGAATGGGGAAGAATAAAAAACCCTGACAGGCAATGATTTTCCACTGAGTGCCTGCAATTTTTTCAATTTCCGACAAGGTCATTTGATGGGCTGCATGCCAGTTGCTCTGTTGGTGCTTGACCGCTTGTCTACGCTTGGCGGAAGGAAAGTCGAAAATAAGTTTACCCTTTGATTTTAATTTTTGATGTGCCTCATTTAGAAACTGGATGGTGGTTGCATGATCTTGATGCATGATCACATGAAAGCTATAGATAGCATCTAGGCTATGGTTGGCGATGGGTATGTCCGTTAATCGACCTTCAAGCAGTACCTTGTTGGGATACTTGGTTTTGGCAACTTTCAGCATTTCAGAGCTAAAGTCCACGCCATAGTCGGCATATTCCAGTAGACGACCTGTACCACAACCTAAATCCATACACCGTTCAGGGGATATGTTTTTAAGTGCCTGATTGAGAAAATCTCGTTCCTGTTGGTCTAAATATTGTCCATAACTGTTGTTAAAGCGATTGTTGTCATAGTTTTGAGCGAGTTTGTTATAGTAAGTTTTTATTTCTAATTCAGAATTGTTTGACATCGGGTAGCTCTTTTTATTTGGCGCATGCATAAATTTATAAACTATTTTGGGGGGAATCACACTGTTTGCAATCGATAGGTGTTGCAATTTTTTTCTTACGACCCTGCGCAGTCATCACCCAAGGGCGATTTTGCCAAGGTGGAAGATGGCGCATGTGTTGGCGGTGACCACAACAAAGTAAAGCAACATAATGATATTCTTCATCTATTTCAAAACCAATGATGGTTTGCAACATTTTGATCATCTTATTCACAATTATTGCCAATAGTTTAGCGAAATTTCGGAAAAGAACGGCATAATCTCCGCTATACTGCATGCAATACAAAATTTTATCAGAGTATCAAAATGCGTGTACTTGTTGTGATGGATCCCATCGAAAGTGTAAACCTCAAGAAAGACTCAACTATGGCGATGCTATGGGCTGCGGCACGTCGTGGACATGAATTGGGTTATGCATTGCAACAAGATTTATATATTGATCAAGGCAAAGCATTTGGTTTGATTTCACCTCTTCAAGTTTTTGAAGACTACAATCATTATTATGAGCTGGGTGAAAAGACCAAAGAATCAATTGCTGCCTATGATGTGGTATTGATGCGTAAAGACCCTCCTTTTGATATGAACTTTGTATATACCACGTATATTTTAGAGCAGGCAGAACGGGAAGGTGCGTGGATTATTAACAAACCGCAAAGTTTACGTGACTGCAATGAAAAACTTTTTGCAACACAATTCCCTGATTTGCAAGTACCCACTTTAGTCACCTCACAACAAAGTCTGATTCGCGAATTCTTAAAAGAACATGGTGATGTGATTGTTAAGCCTTTAGACGGTATGGGGGGAATGGGGATTTTTCGCTTATATCAAGATGGGGTAAACATTGGTTCAACCATCGAAATTTTAACGGAAAATGGTACACAACCGATTATGGCGCAACGCTATATTCCTGAAATTGTAGAAGGTGATAAGCGCATTTTAATGATTAATGGTGAGCCAGTGCCGTATTGTTTGGCGCGTATTCCACAAAATGGTGAAGTGCGCGGCAATTTAGCTGCGGGTGGTTTAGGTGAGGCGCGTCCATTAACAGAAAATGACAAAGCCATTGCTGCGAAAGTTGGTCCATTTTTAAAAGCAAAAGGTTTGGTCTTTGTTGGCTTAGATGTGATTGGTAATTATGTGACTGAGATCAATGTGACCAGCCCAACCTGTATCCGTGAGATTGATACTCAATTTGGTACCTCAATTGCAGATGACCTGTTTGATGTACTGGAGACGGGAAAATCTGCTTAAACACCATATTCAGTGCCATGACATCTTATATTGAGATGATTGATTGATTTTTAAATGCTGCTAAAAAATAGAGTCGTGACAGACTCTATTTTTTTGCGTGGACAGGATAAATCATGCAAAAATAAAAAAAATAACATTGAATTCGACTTTTTTTAGCAGATTAATGACAAAAGTAGTTTAAACTTTCAAAACAGTAGAAAAAAACAATGAAAGGCTTGGTGAAAAAAAGTAAATAAACTTTTCCCCATAGCGGATTGTGATTACAATTGGTTGTTTAAAATATTCGTTAAACATTTATTTTTTGCATTGAAGAATTAGACCGTGACCAAACCTCAGCAAAGCACACCGAAACACGTCATGATGATGGCGGCGGGTACAGGCGGACATGTATTTCCTGCCCTGGCAGTTGCAAAAGAATTGCAACAACAAGGCAGTCAAGTGTCTTGGTTGGCAACACCAGCAGGTATGGAAAATCGACTTTTAAAACAACATGATATTCCAATTTATCAAATTGACATTCAAGGAGTGCGTGGCAACGGAATTGTTCGTAAACTGGCTGCTCCGTTTAAAATTTTAAAAGCAACCTTAAGCGCAATGCGATATATGAAACAGCTCAAAGTTGATGCTGTGGCTGGTTTTGGTGGCTATGTTGCAGGACCAGGTGGTTTGGCGGCACGCTTATTGGGGATTCCAATTCTGATCCATGAACAGAATGCAGTTGCAGGGTTTACCAACACCCAACTTTCACGTATTGCCACAACGGTATGTGAAGCTTTCCCAAATACATTCCCTCCAAGTGAGAAAATTGTGACGACAGGAAATCCTGTACGTGCAGAGATTACCGGAATTTACAATCCATCTTTTCGTTATAAAGAACGAGAAAATGCCCATGAACCATTACATATTTTAATTGTAGGTGGTTCTCTGGGTGCACAAGCATTGAATGAATGTGTGCCGGAAGCATTGAAGCAGCTCAATGTGCCATTAAACGTATTTCATCAGTGTGGTCAAAATAAGCAGGACACGACCCAAGCCTTATATGCTAATGCCCCTGACAATATGCAGGTTGAAGTTCAGCAATTTATCGAGGATATGGCACAGGCTTATAGCAGTGCAGATTTAATCATCTGCCGTGCAGGAGCGCTAACGGTGACTGAGGTAGCAACGGCAGGTGTGGCTGCGATATTTGTTCCATTGCCAAGTGCTGTGGATGATCACCAAACTGCCAATGCCAAGTTTTTGGAAAAAACGGGTGCTGCGAAAATTTGTCCACAAAGTACCATGACACCAGATTCCTTAAAAGATTTACTCACGCCGTTGATGAACCGTCAGTTATTGATGGAAATGGCAGTTAAAGCCCGTCAACAAGCTCAACCAGATGCGACACAACGTGTGGTTGATTTAATTCAAGATTTGTAAGTTAGAGTTGATTATGTCACCAACAAGCCCAGCTGATAAAGCAAAGAACCTGATTAAAATTCCAGAAATGCGCCGTATTAAGCATATCCATTTTGTGGGTATCGGTGGCGCAGGCATGTGCGGTATTGCAGAAGTATTAAAAAACCAAGGTTATAAGGTTTCTGGTTCTGATATTAAAGCATCAAAAACGACAGTACAGCTTGAACAGAACGGGATTAAAGTTTTTATCGGGCATGCAGAAGACAATATCAAAGGCGCAAATGTACTGGTGGTTTCCACAGCAATTGATCCAGAAAACCTAGAAGTCAAAGCCGCAATTGAAAATCGTATCCCTGTGGTGCGTCGTGCTGAAATGCTGGGTGAGTTAATGCGTTATCGCCATGGGATCGCTGTTGCGGGGACACATGGTAAAACCACCACCACCAGTTTGGTCACATGTATGTTGGCAGAAGAAAATATGGACCCAACTTATGTGATTGGCGGCTTGTTAAATCGCACAGGCGTAAATGCTGCATTGGGAGCGAGTCGTTTTATCGTTGCTGAAGCCGATGAATCAGATGCTTCGTTCCTGCATTTAGAGCCAATGGCAGCGATTGTCACCAATATCGATGCAGACCATATGGACACCTATGGCGGTAGTTTTGATGTATTGAAAGATACTTTTGTCAAGTTCTTACAAAAAATGCCGTTCTATGGTTTGGCTGTGATATGCGGTGATGATGCCAACATTCGTGAAATCATGCCGCGGATCGGTCGTCCTGTCGTGACCTATGGTTTCAATGAAGATAATGATATTCGTGCGATTGACATTGACCAAACGGGTATGCAGTCAAGTTTCACCGTATTGCGTAAAGGTCGTGAACCTTTGCGTTTAACAATCAACCTTCCAGGTTTGCATAATATTCTCAATGCATTGGCTGCGATTGGTATTGCAACTGATGAAGGTGTATCTGATGCTGCGATTGCACGTGCTTTGGAAAGCTTCAGCGGTGTAGGACGCCGTTTTCAAGTTCAAGGTGAATATCCGCTTGATAAAGGTACCGTGAAACTGGTCGATGATTATGGTCATCATCCCAAAGAAGTTGAAGCAACGATTAAAGCCGCTCGAGCGAGCCATCCAGATCGTCGTTTAGTCATGATGTTCCAACCGCATCGTTTTAGTCGTACCCGTGATTGTTTTGATGATTTTGTCGATGTGTTGTCACAAGTCGACCAATTGTTACTATTAGAAGTATATCCTGCCGGGGAGAAGCCAATTGTTGGGGCAGATAGTCGCGCTTTGGCACGTAGTATCCGTCTGCGTGGTGAAGTTGAACCGATCTTAATTGACCCTGTAGAAGGTAATCTGCAGAACGTGATACAAAAAGTGTTACAAGCGAATGACTTGTTATTAACACAAGGTGCAGGTAACGTGGGAGCAATTTCTGTAGAATTGGCTCAAAACCAACTGTATTTAAAATAATTGATTTGGCTGTGTTTAAATTTGGATTTGAATACAGTCTTAAAAATTGAAATTGACTAACTTATAAGTTTAAGGATTTAAACGTGTCAAATGCTTCTAAATTCGGCAAAGTAGCGGTATTGCTTGGTGGTAAATCTGCTGAGCGTGAGGTGTCATTAGATAGTGGTAAAGCTGTTTTAGAAGCATTATTACGTTCAGGTGTGAATGCTGAGGCTTTCGATCCGCAAGAGCGTAGTGTGACGGAACTTGTGGGCTATGATCGTGCATTTATTGTACTGCATGGTCGCGGGGGTGAGGATGGTCAAATCCAAGGTGCCTTGGAATGGATGAATGTTCCTTATACAGGGACAGGCGTACAAGGTTCCGCGATTGGTATGGATAAAGTCAAAACCAAACAAATTTGGCAAGGTTCAGACCTGCCAACCGCACCTTATCGTATTATTTCAAAAGACTCTGATCTCAATGAAGTGATCGAGAGCCTGGGCTTACCGTTAATCATCAAGCCTGTTCACGAAGGTTCAAGCGTAGGAATGAGCAAGGTTGAAAAAGCACAAGACCTGATTGCTGCAATTGAAAAAGCGACGGTACATGATGCTGTGGTGATGGCGGAAAAATGGATTACAGGGCGTGAATATACCATTTCATTCCTGAATGGTTTGCCATTACCCGTGATTCGTTTGCAACCTCCAGCAGATGTAGCATTCTATGATTACGAAGCAAAATACAACCGTAATGATGTGGAATATGGTATTCCATGCGGTTTAAGTGAAGCTGAAGAAAAGAATCTTCAAGCGCTATGTTTGCGTGCTTTCCAAGCTGTAGGTGCTAGCGGATGGGGACGTATTGATGCGATGCTGGATGAGCAGGGTAATTTTTGGCTATTAGAAGTGAATACTGTTCCAGGTATGACCAGTCACTCTCTTGTGCCTAAAGCTGCAAAAGCAGTTGGTTATAGTTTTGATGAATTGTGTATTGCGATTTTAGCGCAAACACTCACGGAACAAGCTCACTAATTTATGGCTCAACTTCCTGCTTCGATGCGTCGCAAACGAGCGGCGATTACATCAATACACGATAAGCCACCGACACGTCAGGATAAACTGCTGAACGTGGGTAGCTGGTTGCTTATGGTTGTTGCTATAGCTGTATTATTTGCAGGAATCTATGGTCTCTATAAAGTGATCACCGATGCGCGAGTTGCAACACTTGAAGTGGTGGGAACTGACTCTTCGGTTGAATCGCAGGCGATTACACAACACTTGAAACCTGTTGTGAAAGATAATTATTTCACCTCGGATTTGGAGCAAATTCGAGATAAAGCACTGGAAGTATCGTGGGTAGACCGTGTAGTGGTTTCACGCGCATGGCCAAATGGTATTCGAGTGCGCGTTATGCCGCGTCATGCAATCGCACGTTGGGGAACAGGGCGATTACTCAGTGATGCTGGAGATGTCTACAGTGAAGCAGTGGTGACCAATCATTCCAATTTGCCGTTGCTTCATGGACCACTCAGCCAATCCAAAGTCATGATGCGTCGCTATAATGAAATTAACCAATTATTTCACCCAGTCAATTTACGTTTAAAAGAGCTTTATCTCACTGAACGTATGACTTGGTTTATGCAGTTTGATTCAGGTCTGCGTGTGATTGTTGATCAGGATCAAACCATGAGTAAGCTACAACGTCTTAGTCACTTGGCACAAACAGATTTAAAACCCGTATGGTCGAATATTTCTGCAATTGATCTGCGTTACCGAAATGGTTTGGCAATTCAGTGGAAAAATTCAGTTCCACCCAAAATTACCAACGGTCAGTTTGTTGTAACCAGTAATGACATAGGCGTTGCAGGTGGGATCGTTGCACAGCCATAATATGTGGCTTGAAAAAGAGGCGTAGAGCCAAACATAAACAATGAAGATAATGGTAGCAAAGTGATGAATGAAGCTGTTCCCTCAGTTGTTGCAATTGACATTGGGACACATAAAGTTTCAGTACTGATTGGTAAAGTACATGCCCCTGATAATATTCAGGTCATTGGCATGGCAAGCGCACGTAATAAAGGAATGAATAAAGGCAAAATTGTGAGCCTTGATAAAGTCACAAATGCAATTAAACAGGCCGTTCAAGAAGCTGAAGATATGGCTGAATGTCGTATACATTCAGCATGGGTGTCGATTCCAAGTACTGAATTACAAAGCCATTATGCAATTGGACGTACCCCGATTTCAAATGCCGAACGTACCATCACCACAACTGAAGTGGTGCGTGCCCTAGAGTTGGCAAAAGCCAGTCATATGGCAGCCGATCATTATTTGGCGAGTGCTGTACCTTTAGGGTTTGAGTTGGATGATTCCAGTGAATGGGTGCAGAATCCGATTAACTTATCTGCCAATAGTATGACTGCGCATTATCAATTAATGATGATGCCGATCAGTACTATGCAGAACTTGGATCGCGCCATGAAAGGCGCCAATATTTCTGTTGAGAAAATGGTGGTTTCATGTTTGGCAACTGCTGAAGGCAGTTTGCTGAAAGATGAAAAAGAATATGGTGTTTGCCTACTCGATATTGGCGCAGGTACCACCAATATCGCTGTTTATATAGAAGGTCATTTGGCTTTAGCCAGCACCATTCAATGTGGTGGCGAAAATGTAACACGTGATATTGCGACAGTGTTGCAAACCACAACTGAAGAAGCCGAACGGATCAAGTTGCTTCACGGTTGTGTCGATATCCATCAAGTCAAACCTGATCATATGATTCAGTTTGAGGCAATCGATGGTCCGCAAACCATCAGTCGCATAGAACTTGCTGAAATCATTATTGCACGTTATGAAGATATTTTAACCAAAGTGCGCTACGAATTGGAACAGCGAGGCGCCCTGCAAAGCCTGTATCATGGTGTTGTACTGACAGGTGATGTTTGTCAAATTGAAGGGATGGTGACTTTGGCGCGTCGTATGTTGGGCGTTTCTGCACATCTAGGCAATCCACCTTTACAAGTGGTCACCGACGATCAGAACTTACCTTCACTGCGTCGTTCAATGTATGCTACAGCGGCAGGTTTACTTTTATTTAGTCAAAGTGACATGCAAGAGGCAATTGAGGAGCCTGAAGTTCAAGGGGGAAGACCATTCTTTGACCGAATTGTGAATGGTTGGAATGCCTTGAATAACAAATTAAAAGGTATTTTTTAGGTGTATTTTTTTTGGGAATATTGTTAGGAAGTTGTAAGTGTTCTAGCCAATACTTGACAAGCTCTGTAATGAACAGCATCCTAAAAACAATTTTTATTATTGAAGATCAAGGCAGTATACGGGCTTAAGTGACTGCCACATTATATTAGGAAATCTAAAGGTCATGGCCTCATTTGAATTTTTAGACGATGGACAAACCGATAACAACGGTCAAGCCCGTTTTACTGTGTTTGGTGTTGGTGGCGGCGGTGGTAATGCTGTACAACACATGGTGCAATCTGACATTAAGGGCGTGAAATTTGTCTGTGCAAATACAGATAAACAAGCTCTGGATCGTATGAATGCGCCTTTTAAAATGCAACTTGGTGAGCAAAGTACACGTGGTTTAGGTGCAGGAGCGAACCCGGATGTAGGTCAAATTGCTGCTGAAGAAAGCCGCGAACAAATTCGTCAGCATCTTGAAGGTGCGGATATGGTGTTTGTCACTGCCGGTATGGGGGGGGGGACAGGGACAGGTGCTGCGCCCGTTGTTGCTGAAATTGCTCAGGAAATGGGAATTTTAACTGTAGGTGTTGTGACTACGCCATTCAATTTCGAAGGCCGTCGCCGTCAGCGTTCAGCTGAAAAAGGGATCGAAGCATTAGAACAGCATGTTGATTCTTTAATTATTATTCCAAATCAACGCCTTCTCAGCGTTTATGGTGACATCTCTATGCAGGATGCTTACCGTAAAGCCGATGACGTATTGTTGAATGCTGTTCGTAGTATTTTTGATTTAGTGGTGCGCCCGGGTCATATTAACCTTGACTTTGCTGACTTGAAAACTGCAATGAGTACCCGTGGTTATGCCATGATGGGTGAAGGTAAAAGTAGTGGTCCAGATCGTGCTGAAGAAGCTGCGCGTTTGGCGATTCGTAGTCCGTTGCTGGATAATGTAAATATCATGAACGCTAAAGGTGTGTTGATCAACATTACTGGCGGTGCGGATGTGACTTTACGTGAAACAGAAGTGATCACAGATGTAGTTAACCAAATTGTTGACCTTGAAGAAGGTGAAGTGTTCTTTGGTACCGTATTTGATCCAGATGCACGTGATGAAATCCGTGTGACTGTGATAGCAACAGGTCTGACACGTAACGCAAGTGACGCGACTGAAGCGAGACGTAGAACGCATGTAAATAGTGCAGCACAGACACATTTACAACAAACCCATTCCCAAGCTGTGGATGAAGATGATATTCCGGCAATCAATAAACAGCGTCAGGAAGAAGGCGTACCTGTGACGGCACCAAGTTCAAGTGGTCGTTCTACGCCAATGAGCATTCAAGATTATTTGAAAAATCAACAGCGTAAATGATTGAAAAATATTAAAAAGATTTAATATTGTCGAAAAAGGTAGTGAGATTCATTACCTTTTTTGTTTTTTATCAATGGCTAAATGTGCTAACGTATAGCGGATTTGAGAATGAAGACCGAATTAGCATGTTGAAACAACGTACCCTGAAGCGAGTCGTTAAAGCGAGTGGCATCGGACTACATAGTGGACAAAAAGTCATGATTAACTTTTTGCCTCATGTGGCGGACGGGGGTATTGTATTTCGACGCATCGATTTAAATCCGCCTGTTGATATCCCGGCAGATGCCCAACTGATCCAAGAAGCATTCATGTGTTCAAACTTGGTCAGTAAAGAAACCAAAATCGGCACGATTGAACATGTCACCAGTGCGATTGCAGGTTTAGGGATAGATAACCTGATTATCGAAGTCTCGGCGTCTGAGATTCCGATTATGGATGGAAGTGCCGGTCCATTTATTTACTTACTCATGCAAGGTGAGTTGGTTGAACAGGATGCACCGAAGAAATTTATTCGTATTCTCAAACCTGTTGAAGCGTTGATTGATGATAAGCGTGCAATTTTTTCTCCCCATGATGGTTTCCAAATAAACTTTACCATTGACTTTGATCATCCAGCCTTTGCTAAAGAATATCAATCAGCAACCATTGATTTTTCAACTGAAACATTTGTATATGAAGTCAGTGGTGCTCGTACCTTTGGCTTTATGAAAGATTTAGATTATTTAAAAGCCAATAATCTAGCATTGGGTGCAAGTTTGGATAACGCTGTGGGTTTGGATGATACTGGCGTCGTCAATGAGGAAGGATTGCGTTTTGCTGACGAGTTTGTACGTCATAAAATTCTAGATGCTGTTGGCGATTTATATTTGCTCGGACATCAAATTATTGCCAAATTTGATGGTTATAAATCTGGTCATGCTTTGAATAATCAGCTTTTACGCAATGTGAAAAGTGATCCAAGCAGCTATGAAATTGTAACATTTGATGACGAGAAATTGTGTCCAATTCATTTCGTCAATGTGACATAAGTCATTGTGTTCTCTAGATTGTGTTATAGTATAACATTAATAAGTGTGAATTAAGTCATATTTTAAACAGTTTCAAATCTTAATTTTATCTATTCTGTTTACTTTTTATTGCTTGCCAAACGTAGTAGAGCTTGGCTAAGCTTAGGGTCGTTCACGAAACTAGCGGCATTTTGTAACATTTCGGATGTTGCAGGTTGCATCGAGCTTACCGTTTTATGGGGTTGTAAGGACGTTTCAGTATTGTTATTTTCAATATGTAATCGGACTTGTAGTTTTTGTAAATCACGTAGTTCATTGATTTGTGATAATTGAGAAATATACTGTTTTTGAAGATAACCGAGTTGACTAATCATGGCTTGATTTTCACCGGTGATCGTCAAAATACCGTATTGATAACAGACAACCCGCCAATTCTCAGGTTGAGGAAGTAGCGGTTGAATTAATTTAGTAAGTTTTTGCCATTCAGCAACTTGCTTTGTAAGAAACGATAAGTTTCCTGTTTTTAAGTGTTGTCTTGTTGGTTGAAAGACGTTTTTGGGTTCAGACATACATTGTTCCTACATGTTTATGTCCTATCTTAAGCGCTTGTTTCAGCAGATATCAAGGATGAGATCACACAAGAAACTTGACCAAAAACAGTTAAAGAGGTTTTTATGCATACGCGACGTATTTTATTAGCTTTTACTCTAGCTGCTTCAGCTGCTACTGCGACATTCGCAGACTTGATTCAAACTCCAGATCGTTTAGAAAAATTATCCAAGACACTTTCTCAAGGTTCTTACAATCCAGATGATTTAGACCTTCCTGCTTCGGCAAAAATGAATGTCACGCTACGCAGTTCAGATGCTCCTATTGAGCTAAACAACGCAAGCATTGCTCAAAAATACGGTTCTAGCTCAAATTCCACTTCTCGTTATTCAGCAGGTTCTCCATATTCATGGTTGGTGACTCATCCACTTCCAGACATGAAGCGTGTAAGTTCTGACTTTGGTGGTCGTACCATGGGTGGTCGTGCTGAACATCATTCAGGTTTAGACCTTTCTGCACCAAGCGGTACACCAATCTATGCCACAGGCCCCGGTATTGTAACCAAATCAGGTTGGGGTACAGGCTATGGTCAATATGTTGAAATCAATCACGGTAATGGCTATATCACTCGTTATGCACATGCGTCTCGTCTGATTGCTCGTGTAGGTGATCAGGTCAAGGCAGGCGAGCATATTGCAAATGTAGGCTGTACAGGTCGTTGTACAGGTCCTCATTTACATTATGAAGTTGTAAAAGATGGTCAACGCAAGAATCCTTCTTCTTACCTAGCAATGTTGCCATAAAACAATTACCCAATTCATTGAGTGGCTGTGTTGTATACGAGGATGATATTCAGTGTCGCGTTGAATTAAATCCTGTATTCAGACTAGCATTAAATTGAATTTATATTGTATAAAAAACCGCCATTATTGGCGGTTTTTTGTTATTTTAAGTGTCATTTAGTCAACAACTATTTAGTTCCTAAATAATACCTACAATCTGCATTCGTCTGTAACGATAACTTAACAGGGCTAAAACATGATACATATAATATATAGAAAACTATTCAAGGAGTAAGTGGAAAATGGCGTATTACGGTGATAGCGACGCTCAGGAAACACAAGAATGGCAAGATGCCTTTGATTCAGTGCTCCAGCATATGGGGACTGAACGTGCTGCGTTTTTATTAGAAAAATTATATCAGCAAGCCATTTCAAAGCATGTTCCCATTCAGCGTCTAAATACTCCTTATTTAAATACCATTCCTGTAGAAGAATCTCCAGCAATGCCGGGCGACCAAGATATGGAACGCCGCATTCGTGCATTGATCCGTTGGAATGCATTGGCAATGGTACTGCGTGCCAATAAAACAGGTGATGACTTAGGTGGTCACTTGGCAAGTTTCGCTTCATCTGCAACTTTATATGATGTTGGTTTTAACCATTTCTTCCGTGCCAATAGTGATAGCTTTGGCGGCGATATGATTTATTACCAAGGACACTGTGCGCCTGGGATTTATGCACGTTCATTCCTGGAAGGTCGTTTAACTGAAGATCAATTGAGTAACTTCCGTCGTGAAGTGGGCGGTCAGGGGCTTTCAAGCTATCCTCATCCTTACTTGATGCCTGATTACTGGCAATTCCCAACAGTTTCGATGGGTCTTGGTCCGATCATGTCCATTTATCAAGCGCACATTCAAAAATATTTAATGAATCGTGGTTTGATCAAAGAGGAAAACCGTAAGGTTTGGGCTTATCTTGGCGATGGTGAGATGGATGAGCCAGAAAGTTTGGGTGCGATCTCGCTTGCAGGGCGTGAAAAGCTCGATAACCTAATCTGGGTGGTCAACTGTAACTTACAGCGTTTGGATGGTCCTGTTCGTGGTAATGGTAAAATTATCCAAGAGCTTGAATCATTATTCCGTGGTGCCGGTTGGCGTGTGATTAAAGTGGTTTGGGGACGCCATTGGGACCCACTGCTTGATAAGGATACTTCTGGTGCTTTGAAAGCACTGATGGATGAAACTCTGGATGGCGAATATCAACGCTACCAAGTCAAAGGCGGTGCATATACTCGCGAAAAATTCTTTGGCAGATATCCAGAAGCGGCGGAATTGGTGAAAGGTTTGAGCGATGAGGATATTGATAATCTAAATCGTGGTGGCCATGATCCTTATAAAGTTTATGCAGCTTATGCGGCAGCTATGACCAGCAATGGTCAACCTACGGTCATCTTGGCGAAAACTGTGAAAGGTTACGGTTTGTCTGATGAAATCGAAGCAGTCAACAAAACGCATCAAATCAAGAAAATGCAGCTTGATTCATTAAAATATGTGCGTGATCGCTTCAATTTGCCATTCAATGATGAGCAGCTTGAAGAATTGCCATTCTATCGTCCTGGTGAAAACTCACCTGAATTGAAATATATGAAAGCACGCCGTGAAGCTTTAGGTGGTTATTTACCGGCACGCCGTAAAGAAAGTGAAGCTTTGGCAATTCCTGAACTTTCAGTATTTGATGGCGTGTTAAAAGGCAGTGGCGGTAAAGAACAGTCTACAACGATGGTGATGGTGCGTTTGATTGCAGCATTGTTAAAAGAAAAAGCCATCAAAGACCGTGTTGTTCCAATTGTACCTGATGAAGCGCGTACTTTCGGTTTGGAAGGAATGTTCCGTCAGTTAGGTATCTATGCTGCACATGGACAAAACTATACGCCTGAAGACCAAGAACAGCTCATGAACTATCGTGAAGCCAAAGATGGTCACATGTTACAGGAAGGAATCAATGAAGCAGGTGCGATGAGTGCTTGGTCAGCATTGGGTACAAGTTATTCAACCAATAACTTGCCAATGATTCCAATGTATATGTATTACTCTATGTTTGGTTTCCAACGTATCGGTGATATCGCATGGGCTGCAGGTGATTCTCAAGCACAAGGTTTCTTGTGTGGTGCAACAGCAGGTCGTACGACATTGAATGGTGAAGGTTTACAGCACCAAGATGGTCATTCACATATCTTGGCGGCAACCATTCCAAACTGTGTGGCTTATGATCCTTGTTTCGGTTATGAATTGGCAGTGATTGTGCATGATGGTTTACAGCGCATGTATGTCAATCAAGAGCGCGTGTTCTATTACCTGACGCTGATGAATGAAAACTACGACCAACCTGCATTGCCTGAAGGTGCTGAAGAAGGCATCAAGCGCGGTATGTATTTATTCAAGCAAGATGAAAAAGCAACAGTGCAGTTATTGGGTTCAGGTGTAATTCTACGTGAAGTGATCAAAGCAGCACAGATTTTACGTGATGAGTACCAAATTCATTCCAATGTATGGAGTGTCACCAGCTTCAATGAATTGGCTCGTGATGGTATGGCTGTTGAAGAATACAATCGCTTGCATCCACTCGAAGACGGTCAAGAATCTTGGGTATCTCAACAGTTGCGCGATACGGATGGTATCGTGGTTTCAGCAACAGATCATATGCGTGCCTATAGCGAGCAGATCCGTGCTTACCTCCCGGATAGCCGTCCATATGTCACTTTAGGTACAGATGGTTACGGTCGTTCGGATACGCGTGGTAACTTGCGTAGCTATTTCGGTGTAGATGCGGCTCACATTGTGGTGGCAACATTGAAAAAACTGGCTGATGAAGGTGAAGTGGACGCACGTTTAGTGAAAGATGCGATTTCTTCATTCGAACTTGATGTTGACCGTCCAGTTGCATGGTTACCTCAGGCGCATCCATCTGTGCAGGAAGTTGCAGCTTATACTGAATCTACTGAGGAGAAATAATGATGCAAATTACAACTCCTGATATTGGTGTAGATAAGGCAACTGTTGCCGAAATCCTCGTCAAGGTCGGCGATACCATTGCCGTGGATGACAGTATTGTTTTGTTGGAATCTGATAAAGCCTCTGTTGAAGTGCCTAGCACTTCAGCAGGTGTGGTGAAGCGTATTGCGGTTGCTGAAGGTGATGAAGTTTCAGAAGGTGCAGTATTGATTGAAGTTGAATCTGCGGCTGCAACAGCGACAGAAGCAGCTGTAGCACCCGCTCAAGAGCCTGCAAAAGCCCAAGCTGCTGCAGAAGTTAAAACTGAGTCTGCGACGCCTGCGGCATCTACAAATACAACATCGCAAACAGTTGAAGTGAAAGTTCCAGATATTGGTGTGGAAAAAGCTTTGGTTGGCGAAGTGCTGGTAAAAGCAGGCGATGAAATTGCTGTGGATGACAGCATCGTTGTTGTCGAGTCAGATAAAGCAACAGTCGAAGTTCCAAGTACAGTTGCAGGTACAGTTGAAAGTGTTGTCGTGAAAGAAGGTGACAGTGTTAAAGAGGGTGTGGTGTTGGTCACAGTGAAAACTGTAGGCGGTTCAGCATCTTCAACAGCACCGTCCGTTGAAGCAACACCTCAGCAAACAGTACCTGTACAAGCGCAAGAGCAAGAGCCGCCTGCAGCGACTCAATCTGGCAAGGTTGAGGTCACTGTGCCAGATTTGGGCGTAGACAAAGCCACTATTTCTGAAATCTTGGTCAATGTGGGTGACCGTGTTGAAAAAGACCAGAGTCTGTGTGTTGCAGAATCTGATAAAGCATCTGTAGAAGTTCCAAGTACAGTTGCAGGTGTGGTCAGCGCCATTCATGTGGAGTTGAATCAGTCTGTGACTCAGGGTACAGCATTGGTGACGATTGAAGCGGAAGGTCAAGTGACTCCAGCACCTCAAGCGAAGCCGGCATCCGAGCCTGCGCCAGTCGCAGCTCAAGCGCCAGTTACTGCATCTGCAAAAGAAGCAACGGTTGCTTTAGACTCAGGTGAGAAATTATCAAAAGCACAGCAAGCTGAAAATGCCAAAGTCTATGCAGGTCCAGCAGTACGTAAACTTGCGCGTGAACTGGGTGTTGTACTTTCTCAAGTTCAAGCTTCAGGTCCACATGCCCGTGTGATGAAGGACGATGTTTTTGCTTTTGTTAAAGCAAAACTGACTGCACCACAGGCAGCACCGCAAGCTGCAGTTGCCCAGGTTGCTTCAGGCTTGCCTGCGTTACCTGACTTCAGTGCCTTTGGTGGCAGTGAAATCGCACCAATGACACGTTTACAGCAGGTTTCTGTACCACAGTTGTCATTGAACAATTTTATTCCACAAGTGACACAGTTTGATTTGGCGGATATTACTGAGCTGGAAGCTTGGCGTGGTGAACTCAAAGGTAAGTTTAAGCAAGACGGTATTAGCTTAACGATTCTTGCCTTTATTGCAAAAGCCGTGGCGTTCTTGTTGAAAGAGGAACCTTATTTTGCAGGTCATCTTGCTGACGATCAAAAGTCAGTGGTATTGCGTAAAGAAATTCATATGGGAATTGCAGTAGCAACACCAGATGGTTTAACGGTTCCTGTGTTACGTAATCCTGACCAAAAATCAATTAAGCAAATTGCGATTGAATTGGGTGAACTCAGTAAAAAAGCACGGGATAAGAAACTCTCTCCAAAAGACTTACAGGGTGCGAACTTTACCATTACCAGTTTAGGCTCAATTGGTGGTACGGCGTTTACACCGTTGGTGAACTGGCCACAAGTTGCAATTCTGGGTATTTCTCCTGCAACCATGCAACCTGTTTGGAATGGTTCAGGCTTTGATCCAAAATTGATGTTGCCACTGTCATTGTCTTATGATCACCGTGTGATTAATGGTGCGGATGCAGCTCGATTTACCAATAAATTGACCAAGCTGTTGTCTGACATTCGTAATATCCTGCTTTAAGTTTAAAGTCCTGGAAAACCTCGCTTTATGCGGGGTTTTTTTATTCCTCAATCTGTAATTTTTTTTAATATTTGTCTGTCGTTTAAAATATTTAATTTTTAAAAATTGAAATGCGTCTACAAAGCATTGTAGAATAGTTGTACTTCATTGGGGAGTAGCCGCTGTTTTTTATCCAAAAGATAATAAACGGGTGATGATCAACATAATTACTCAACAGAGTATGGTCATCATAGCAAAGAACCAATTTAGCTGAAGGCGTGTACTCAGCTATCTTTTGTTGGCAAGACCTTTGATTTATCACTCCGCGTTGGATAGGTGACTATTCATATTGGCTAGCAGGAGGGGTAAGTCATCGGTAATATTGCTAGCCAGAGACTTTGACATGTTAAATGCCTTCCTCATCTCTTTGGTGGTTGTTGCTTTATCCGAAATGGGCGATAAAACGCAACTACTCGCATTACTTCTTGCTGCACGTTTCCGTAAACCTATTCCGATTTTATTCGCGATTCTGCTTGCGACATTGGTCAATCATGGCGTTTCTGCCGTGCTGGGACAATGGATTACCACGGTACTCAGTCCAACTGTTCTGTTGTGGATTGTTTCACTCGGGTTTATCGCGATGGCAGGCTGGATGCTGATTCCTGATGAACTGGATGATGAGTCTGAAAGCATCAATAAATGGCAGAAATATGGAGTCTTTGGCGCAACATTCGTGCTGTTTTTTCTGGCTGAAATCGGTGACAAGACTCAGATTGCGACTGTGGCACTTGCTGCACGTTTTGACAGTATAGGATGGGTTACTCTAGGAACCACACTGGGCATTATGTTGGTCAATGCACCTGCTGTATTTATTGGCAATAAGTTGGCGGATAGATTACCAATTTCTTTAATCCATAAAATTGGTGCAGCGATATTCTTTATTATTGGGGTTGCGGCATTGGTTCAACATTACTTTTTTTAAGGCGATTTTTTCAATGCAGTTTTAAGCTGTGATTGAATGAGTGCTTTTTCAAGATAAAAAACTCAACCCAGTGTTGGGTTTTTTATTATTTTGAGAATAATCACACAAATAATCATAAAACTTAGGTTGTATATTTATTGTAACTTTGAAGAAAACCTTATATGTTGTATGGGATAAATAAAGATTTATTTTAAAAAAGGTTTTGGGGTTCTGGGTATGGCTTTAGATCGCACCACATCGCAAGTTTTGTTTGATAATGGCACACATAAATGTATCAGTTTTACCAGTTTGGTAAAAGGTGAGGGTGTACAAGCCAATCAATTTTTGATTCTCAACAACGAACGTGCAGCAGTTTTGGATCCAGGTGGTGATTTGACCTATGTACCTTTAACCATGGAGTTAAATAAGTACACACGCCTGCAAAACCTAGACTATGTGATGGCATCTCATCAAGATCCAGACATTATCACCTCGATGCCACGTTGGTTGGTATATACCGATGCCAAAGTGGTGGCTTCAAAATTATGGGCACGCTTTTTACCCCACTTAAATTCCGCTTTTATGAGTGATCGTATGAAAGGGGGCTGGTTAGAACGTTTGATTGAGCTACCTGACCAAGGTGGATCGATTCCTCTAGGTGAAACTCGAATTATTGTAGTCCCTGCGCATTTTTTGCATTCAGTAGGGAATTTCCAGTTTTACGATCCCATCTCTAAAATTTTATTCTCGGGAGATATGGGTGCATCTATCGTTGATGATGCTTCTACACCGATTGATGATTTTAATAGCCATATTCCAAGTATGCGGGGTTTCCATCAACGTTACATGTGTACCAATCGGGTCATTCGTTTATGGGTGAAAATGGTGCGTCAAATGGATATTGAAATGATCGTACCCCAGCACGGCAAGCCTTTTATAGGAAAAGAAATGATCAGTCAGTTTTTAGACTGGATTGAGAATTTACAGTGTGGCGTTGATTTGATGGATGAAACCGTGTTTACCTGTCCTCAATAAAAAAACTCAAAAAATCTATTGTGTTTGGATACGACTTTTTTTAGGATTTTCTTGCCAAAATCTTAAACTGATAACGAGAATCTTAAAAAAATGTTGTCACAAATCTCAGCACAGGATGCGTGCTTAAGCTGCGGGGCGTGTTGCGCCTTTTTCCGAGTCTCATTTTATTGGGCAGAGGGAGAAGCAATGCCTGCTGATTATGTAGAACCGTTAACTGCAGTATATTCCTGTATGCAAGGGACCAATCAAAAACAACCCCGCTGTATTGCATTGGATGGAGTGGTTGGGCAGCAGGTCAGTTGTACCATGTATGAACAACGCAGTTCATCTTGCAAAGAAGTGCAGGCTGGAGATGCACAATGTGCCAAAGCAAGGCAGGCGCATAATTTAATTCCCTTGATTGATATTGATGTCATGACACCGAGTAATGATGAAGATTTTGATCAGGTGTGTTAAAAAGCATTTATTTTAATTGCGCATGAAATGAAATTGAGAATGTTTCATGTTCCTTTATGATTTAGCTTAAAATATTGAATATACATCAAAATGATCAAGAGCATGGTTTTTTAACCGTTATGCTCAAGTGAGCGAGCACTTAGTGCAGATGGTTTTTCAAAGATGCTTGTATTGGCGTTCAACCTGAGAAAGTTGGATTGAATACGAGGAAATATAAAGGCTTAATACTGTTCGAAACCCAAAATATTATAAAGCCTCAGGCATTGAACATGAATTATCTTTATTCTTCACAATAAAAAATGAAAATTGAACGGAAATTTGTATATAATAGCTCACGGAAATTACCAGCGAGACTGTTATGTTGACCATCGTTCAAGAAGCGTTAACCTTCGATGATGTCTTATTACTCCCTGCCTATTCTACTATCCTCCCAAAAGATGTCTCTCTAAAGACACGCCTCACACGCGGCATTCAACTGAACATACCTATGGTTTCAGCAGCAATGGATACAGTGACTGAGTCACGTATGGCGATTGCAATGGCGCAAAATGGTGGTATCGGTATTTTACATAAAAACATGGATATTTCTGCACAAGCTGCGGAAGTTCGCCGTGTGAAAAAATTTGAAGCAGGCATGGTGAAAGATCCTATCACCGTGACTCCTGAAACGACGATTCGTGACTTGATTGCAATTACTCAAGCCAACAATATCAGTGGTGTGCCTGTTGTTAAAGACGGCAAGGTGGTTGGCATTGTGACAGGGCGAGATACTCGTTTTGTGACCAACTTAGAGCAACCTGTAAGTAACATCATGACAGGGCAAGATCGTCTTGTGACGGTTCGTGAAAATGAATCTAAAGAAAATATCCAAGCATTATTACAACAGCATCGCATTGAAAAAGTGTTGGTGGTAGATGATAACCATGCCTTGAAAGGTTTGATTACCGTCACTGATTTCCGCAAAGCAGAATCTTATCCAAACAGCTGTAAAGATGAATTAGGCCGTTTACGTGTTGGTGCTGCTGTTGGTACGGGTGCCGAAACGCCAAGCCGTGTTGAAGCGTTGGTCGAAGCAGGTGTCGATGCGATTGTGGTCGATACTGCACATGGTCATTCCGCAGGTGTGATTGAACGGGTACGTTGGGTAAAAGCAAACTTCCCACAGGTTCAAGTCATTGGCGGAAATATCGCAACAGGTGATGCAGCATTGGCATTGCTTGACGCGGGTGCAGATGCTGTAAAAGTCGGGATCGGTCCTGGTTCAATCTGTACAACACGTATTGTTGCAGGTATTGGTATGCCGCAAATTTCAGCGATTGATAGTGTTGCAAATGCACTGAAAGATCAAATTCCTTTAATTGCTGATGGTGGTATCCGCTTCTCTGGTGATATGGCGAAAGCGATCGGTGCAGGTGCAAGTACCATTATGGTGGGCTCACTTATGGCAGGTACTGAAGAAGCACCTGGTGAGGTAGAGTTCTTCCAAGGTCGTTACTATAAAGCTTACCGTGGTATGGGCTCTTTGGGTGCAATGGCAGGTGCAACAGGTTCTGCAGACCGTTATTTCCAAGACTCTAAGGCAGGTGCTGAAAAGTTGGTTCCTGAAGGTATTGAAGGTCGTGTACCTTACAAAGGACCAATGGGCAACATCGTACACCAAATGATGGGTGGTTTGCGTTCATCAATGGGCTATACGGGTTCAGCAACCATCGAAGATCTTCGTCAAAATGCAAAATTCGTGAAAATTACTGCGGCAGGTATGCAAGAGTCGCATGTACATGATGTGACGATTACTAAAGAAGCACCAAACTATCGAGTGGGTTAATCTTTTGTAATATTTTGATTGAAAAAAGCCGTCAGTTTATGACGGCTTTTTTATTTTGGTGTAAAGTATAAACGTGAAAAATTGATGGTTATACAACGCATAATAAGTGGGTAAAAAATGAGTTATTTCGGTACTGACGGGATTCGTGGAAAATTTGGTGAACTCCCAATTACCCCTGAATTTGCACTTAAACTGGGGTTTGCCGCGGGCAAAGTATTAAAGCAAATTAGCCCAAAAACAAAACCTATTGTGGTTTTAGGTAAAGATACACGTTTATCCGGTTATATTCTTGAAGCAGCATTACAGGCAGGATTAAATGCAGCAGGTGTGTATGTGCACTTGCTTGGACCATTGCCTACCCCAGCGATTGCACATCTAACCCGTGCTTTGCATGCCAACTTAGGTATCGTGATTTCGGCATCGCACAATCCTTATTTTGATAATGGCATTAAGTTTTTCTCCGATGAAGGTAAGAAATTACCGGATACCATTCAGGAAGCGATTAATCGTGAATTGGAGAATGATATTGTCATCGATGATACGGCGAATTTGGGCAAAAGTGTGCGGGTCAAAGATGCCAATGGACGTTATATCGAATTTTGTAAATCGACTTTTCCTTATCATTTTAATTTACGCCATTTAAAAATTGTTGTTGACTGTGCCAATGGCGCGGCTTACAGCGTGGGTCCTGCGGTATTTCGTGAGTTGGGTGCCAAAGTCATCGCACTCTACAATGATCCTGATGGTTTAAATATCAATAAAGATTGCGGATCAACGCATCCTGAAAACTTGCAAAAAGCCGTTGTTGAACATCAAGCGGATTTAGGAATTGCTTTTGATGGCGATGCTGACCGTGTTGTATTGGTTGATCGTCATGGAAAGCTAGTTGATGGTGACCATATTCTTTATATCTTGGCCACACAGTCCTCACAGAAACCAGCAGGTGTTGTGGGTACAGTGATGAGCAATATGGCTTTAGAGTTGGCATTGGAAAAGGCAAAAGTTCCTTTTGTACGTGCAAAAGTGGGTGACCGCTATGTTTTACAAAATCTGGAAGAAAACAACTGGGTCATCGGTGGTGAGCCATCAGGTCATATTTTGACTTTAGACAAAAGCACTACAGGGGATGCCATCATCGCTGCATTGCAAGTATTGACGGTGTTGGTTGAGCAAAATAAAGCTTTAGATGAGCTGGTTGCCGACTTTAAAGCGTTGCCCAATGTGTTGGTGAATGTTCGTCTTGAGCAAATGTTTGACCCATTTGCAGTACCCGCCTTGGTCGCAGAATTTGATAAAGCAGAAACATTACTCAAAGGGCGTGGTCGAATTTTAATTCGTAAATCTGGGACTGAACCGATTATCCGTGTTATGGTAGAAGGTGATGATTTGCAAGAAGTAACTGATTTAGCAAATCATTTGGCAGATGCTGTACGCAAGAATGCTGCCTAAAAATAGTCTCTAATCTGTAGAAGGTTTGGGTTCATGAGTGATGTGATTAAAGATTTAAGCGAGCTTCGTTTAACCTATCAAAAAGGTGAACTACATGAGGAGCAGGTGGATGCTCATCCACATGAACAGTTTCTCAATTGGTTTAATTTGGCTTTAGAAGCCAAACTTCATGAGCCTTATGCAATGTCCTTGGCGACTGCAAATGCACAAGGTCGTCCGCATGTGAGAACAGTGTTATTGCGTGGTGCAACAGAAGCTGGTTATGACTTTTATACCAACTATGACAGTCAAAAAGGTTTGGATTTAGCTGAAAATCCTTATGCAGAACTTCTCTTCTACTGGCCTGAGCTGGAGCGTCAAGTTCGTGTCAGTGGTCAAGTTGAGAAAATATCTGAGCAAGAATCTATCGACTATTATCATAAGCGCCCCCGTGATAGCCAAATAGCCGCACATATCAGTACACCCCAAAGTGGTGTCATTGAGAACCGTGAACAGCTCCAACAACGCTTTCAAGCACTGTATGATCAGGTCGCGGAAAAAGACCAACTGCCAAAACCCGAATTTTGGGGAGGCTATCGTCTGCAACCCGACTATTATGAGTTTTGGCAGGGTCGTCCAAACCGTTTACACGATCGTTTAACTTATGAAAAAGCTGATGGATTTTGGAAATTACAACGTTTGATGCCTTAAATGCAAAAAATACAGATTAAACAACGACCCCTTCTGACACGCCCTGAGCATTTTCAGGGCGTATCCCCGTTTATTGCTGAACTTTTAGCAAGACGTGGAGTGCAATCGGAACAGGAACTTGATTTAAAGCTGAAATATTTACTTGCGCCCAAAATGAAAGGTTTGGAGCAGGCGATTCAGATCATTGACCACGCCATAGATGAATACAAGAAAATCGTCATTGTGGGGGATTATGATGCCGATGGTGCGACCAGTACCGCACTCATGATATTGGCATTAAATGAAATGGGGGCAAATGTTCAATATCTAGTCCCTGATCGGTTTAAGTATGGTTATGGTTTAACGCCTAAAATTGCCGATTTAGCTTTTGAAAAATTTCAACCTGATTTATTGATCACTGTTGATAATGGCATTTCCAGTCATGCAGGGGTTGATCAAGCGCATTTACTGGGTATGCAGGTCATCATTACCGACCACCATTTGACCACGAAGGAAACACCGCAAGCTGAAGCTGTGGTGAATCCGAATCAGCTGGGATGTGAATTTCCAAGCAAGGCATTGGCGGGTGTGGGTGTCGCATTCTATCTGTTGGCGAATTTAAGCAGTCATCGTGCCAAACTCGCCAAATCGACCGCGAAAATGCAGCAGTATCTAGATTTGGTTGCTCTGGGTACTTATGCAGATGTGGCGAGTCTGGACTATAACAACCGTATTTTGGTGGATGCCGGTGTCAAGCGAATCCAGCAAAACCAATGTCGTGCCGGAATCAGTGCATTATTGGATATCGCAGGGCGTGATCCAGCTGAGTTAAAAGCATCTGACTTGGGCTTTGTTCTGGGTCCACGGATCAATGCCGCAGGACGTATGGAAACCATGGATATTGGGATTGAATGTCTATTGGCAACAGATATGCAAACGGCCTATGTATTCGCACGACAGTTGAATGATTTAAATTTAGAACGCCGTCAGGTTGAATCGCAAATCAAACAAGAAGCGCTGACCGAGCTAGAGCAACTGGAACTGGACCAAGACAATTTACCTGCTGCATTGGTGATGTTTGAAGAACATTGGCATCAAGGCGTGATTGGTATTGTTGCAGGTCGTTTAAAAGAGCAGTTTCATCGTCCGAGTATTGTATTTGCTGCCGATAAAGATGGCATTCATATCAAAGGGTCTGCTCGCTCGATTGAGGGCATCCATATTCGAGATGTGATTGAAAAAGTGGCAGAACAGCATCCTGATTTAATTAGCCATTTTGGTGGTCATGCAGCCGCGGCAGGTTTAACCATTCAAAAGCAGCATTTTGACGCATTTAAACAGCGTTTTATTGAGCTGGTTGCTCAATCGGATGAATCTCTGTTTCAAGCAGTGCTATGGACAGATGGCGAATTACCTGCTCAAGCCTTTCAACTGCAAACAGTTGATGCCCTCGAACAATTAGGACCCTGGGGGCAAAAGTTTCCTGCTCCTGTGTTCGAAGGGCAGTTTAAGGTGATTGATTACCGCTGGCTGAAAGATGCTCACTTAAAATTACGTTTGGCTTTGGCCGATGGGCAAGCTGTAGATGCAATCGGGTTTAATGTCCGTGATAAATTTAATTTTGATCCTATGCAGGATCGCGTTCGTATCGTCTATGAATTGGATAAAAATCAATTTAATGGCAACATAAGTTTGCAATTGAGAATGTTGCATCTGGAACAGTAATTTCGAATGAAAAAGTGCGGATATAGGCGCTTTTTGATTGCCATATGATAAAAAATATAATGCCTTAATTGTCTGAATAAAAACACGTCAGGTGCTGATTCAATCGGCACAGGGATTTAACCTGCTGTTATTTCTGAACTGTTCATGTCCACTTCAAAAAACAAAGAATGTCTTTTTATGTATTAAGATCTATCTCTTTGTAAAATAAATTTGATATAAAACAATAAGTTATAATTAATTTCAAACATTTTATTGAATAAAGATATATTAAGATATATCTTAATAATCATAAATTAGTCAATTTGAGAAAAATAAACATGAAATCAGCTCGGCATGATCATTCACAGCATGGCTTTGAACATCGTGAACATCATCCAGAAAAAGGCTATGCTGGACGTAGAGGTCGTTTGTTTGAATCGGGAAAAATGAAGCTTTTGGTACTTCATCTGATTGAACAGCAAGCCAAACACGGCTATGAAATAATCAAGGACATCAGTGACTTGGTCGGTGGTGGCTATACACCCAGTTCAGGCACCATTTATCCCACACTGACCTATCTCGAAGAAATTGGTTCTGTTGTTGTGGAAAATACAGCAGATGATCGCAAGCAATATCACATCACTGAAGCTGGAAGATTGCATTTAAAAGAGCAAAATCAACACATCCAACATTTGTTGGCGCGTTTAGAAACACGTCGTGAACTACATGAGAATGACCAGTATGTGGATGTACACCGTGCCATGGAAAATTTAAAAACCGCGTTGCGTTTAAAGCTGAAAGGCAAAGATTTTAATGCAGAACAGGTCAGACAGGTTGCTGAGATCATTGATCAAGCTGCTGTAAAGATTGGGCGTTTATAACATGACATCCAAAAGGTGAGACATGAATATTGAAATCCAACAGAAATTGCGCCAATCAAACTTAAAAATTACTCAGGCACGAGTGAGTGTATTCAAAGTCTTATCCGATCAAAACGTACCACTGACGGCTAAACAAATTTATCAGCAACTTTATCTGAACCATCAGCAAATTAGCTTATCCACCATCTATCGCGTGGTCACTGACTTGGAAAGGGCAGGTTTGCTGCATCAGAAACTGAATGGTAGAGATGAAGCGCACTATATCTTGATTAACAAATCTGAAGCTGAATGTCTCAATATCCATTGTGTTGATCTGAAGCAGATCAATAAATCCTCCTTGATTAAATCACTGGAAAAGGTTTTTGAACAATTCAATGTCGATGTTTTAGATATTGAGTTTAATTCCCCTCATTAGATTAAGTAGAGAAATCACATGAAACAACATCAATACCATGTCACGGTACAGCATCTTGCAGATGCAAAAGGTCAAGCTTCAAACTACAGTGAAAACATTGAATTTAATGTTGGAAATCACGACGATATTTTTGAAATTGTTGAACGTTTAAAAAAAGCCGAGTTTTTTGATGAAGAAACAACTAAGGCATTTGCAGTAGGGCTCAAGTTGTTTTTAGAAGTGATGATTACACATCGTGATCATATTTTATTCAAAGATTTTGAACCGGCTGTAAGGCAATTCATGAAAAATTTAAAGCAAAATGTAAAGAAAGAGGCGTGATTAAAAAGTTCAAATCACAAATAAGCTGTAAGGCAAGCTCAATCGGCAATGATCTTGAGTAAAATTCCCAGGTTAACAACAAAATATGCCACTTGGCTGATGCTAATTTTCCTATTGACGATGGTTTTACAGGTTTATTGGTCAATCTTGTAACGCCAGTGCCTGAAACAAAAAAGTTCTGCACATGGATGGTGTTGGATCGAGATCAGGCTGAGAGGATTTGAGCAATAAGCCTGAATCTGGAATTGCAGCATCATCAGTCGAAGACCACCGACTTTATAACAAAAACCACACTATTATTGTCCTATTCATGGTATTCAGCGTATTAAGATAGCTATAGGTTGATGGATATAAAACCGCTAGGCTAGATAGATTGAAATAGCAGATGTTGAAATAACATCCTGAGCTGATGAACAACTTTAGGATAACAAAATGACCAATACCAACTATACCGAGATTTCTCATTCTGATGATTGTGAAAAATATGTGAATCAATTTATTCAAGACTTTCCAATCCGTTCAGCAGAAATAGGCAGAGGCACCGTCATTAAGCGCGCATTACCCAGTCGTCAGAAACGTATGATTGGCGCATGGTGCTTTTTAGATCACGCAGGACCAGTAACATTTCCTCAGGGAGATGGACTGGATGTCGGACCACACCCACATATTGGTTTACAGACTTTTACGTGGATGATTGAAGGCACAATGATGCATACAGACAGCATTGGCTCAAAACAATTGATCCGCCCAAAGCAGGTCAATTTGATGACCGCAGGTTATGGTATTTCTCATACAGAAGTTGCGCCTGATACCGAGACTCGAATGCATGCTGCACAACTCTGGATTGCATTGCCTGATGATAAAATCAACATGGCACCTCAATTTGACCACTATCCAGTTTTGCCTGTGGTTGAAAAGGACAATATTGAGTTCACTGTTTTAGTTGGTGAATTTATGGACACTGTATCACCTGTCCAAGTCCATACAGAATTATTGGGTATCGATTTCTTTGCCAAAGAACAGACCAAAACGCGTATTCCACTCAATCCTAAATTTGAATATGGATTTATGGCTCTGGAAGGCAATGCAATCGTGAATGGTCATGAGTTAACTAGTGACAATATGGTGGTGCTAGAACCTGGAATCTCGCAAATTGACGTAGAGCTTCCAAAAGGTTCACGTTTGCTATTGATAGGTGGTGAACCGTTTGAATCTCCTATTTTGTTGTGGTGGAACCTAGTGGGACGTACACAAGAGGAACTGAAGACTGCGACAGAACAATGGATCAATCAAGATGCGCGTTTTGGAACAATTCCTGATTATGATGGTCCACGTCTGGAAGCACCTGCATTTCCAGACAAGATGCGACCATCGAAGTAATCTACCGTATGGGTAATCTTAAGAGATAGATGCAGAGTAAATCATTTGCGTTAAGGGTTTGTGGGTTCATTCTTTAGCGCAAGTGCTGAATTTACAAGGTTTATCTATACAGGCATTTATTAAAAAAATTTAATATGAAAGGAAAATAAAATGGCAATCATCGCAAATGCAAAAGTAAAAACCTATCCGGAACCATGGTCAGGCGAAGTCGTTAGCGGAAAGCATCAACTGATTACGGATAAGCCAGAATCATTTGGTGGACAAGATAAAGGTTTAGCACCTTATGATTTTGTTTGCTCAGGTTTGATTTCCTGTACCATGATTACTTTACGTATGTACGCTCAACATAAAGGTTTTGATTTGGGCGAGTTTACTGTCGAAGCAGATTTTAATGCCAATAAAGAAGGCAAAGAATGGATTGAACGCCGTTTATCTTTTGCCAATGCGCTGTCAGAGGAATTGCATCAAAAAGTATTGGATATTTGTCAAAAAACCCCTGTGACTAAAACTTTGTTAAGAAGCCTAGAAATCAATACCACGATTATTTAAGTGGTCTTGAAAAAATGATTTGATTTGCAAAAGACATTTTGCCGTTCTACAAAATGTCTTTGCAATGTTGTACATATTGCTGATGATTTATTTACAACTCATCCCATATATTTGTGTATAAAATTTACCTTGATTCAAGGGCTTGAACTCTAAATCATCAAAAGAATAAAAAGCGGCTCCAGTTTCGCCATCATGACTCAACGTAATGTGGTCAAATTTTTTCACTAATTTACTGTTCGATGTTTTTCCGGCAAAGTAATCAGCGCCCCGAATGGCAATAGTCTTCGCTTTACAATCGACAATAAGCTGTTTAATGACCGATTGATAAGGTTCATCGCTGTTCAATTGAATCGGTTGAGCATATTTTTCGTAGATCACCGCTTGCTTAAAGGAATCACGAATGGTTGTATGCGCCTTGGCGTCAAGAAGGACTTGACCCTGAGGTTCTATAGCCCCCAGCGAAATAAGTTTGGGTTGATAGGAATATGTTTTGGCGCACACCAATAACAGCGTTAAACAGAGTAAATGCTTCATTTTTATTTTCAGTATGGCTGATATTCATACGGATTATAATCACAGTCATTCTAGAGTACACTGATAAAAGTGTTAAAAATATAGCAATACAATTGTTGAAAAGCCAAGATCCCTCTATAGTCAGGATACAATAATTGAGGCAATAAAAATGATTACATTACATCATCTAGATCAATCACGTTCATTACGGATTATTTGGGCTTTGGAGGAGCTGGGGCTTGAATATAAAATTAAGCACTATAAGCGGTTGCCGACTTTTGCTGCACCACCCGAGTTAAAAGCTGTTCATCCATTGGGAAAGTCACCTGTGTTGACCGATGGTGATTTAACAATTGCTGAATCTGCAGTGATTTTAGACTATCTTCAAACGATCTATGATAGCCAAAACCAGTTTAAGCCCCAGAATCCTCAAGATCTGATGCAATATAACTATTGGATGCATTATGCAGAAGGTTCTTTAATGCCTTATTTGGTCATGACTTTAGTGATGACCAATATGCCCAAACATGTCCCATTTTTGATTCGGCCAATCGCAAAAAAAATCTCAGAAGGTGTCCGTGGCGGTTTTATCAATCCTCGCTTAAAAGAACATTCAGTGTTTTTGGAAGATTATTTTAGTCAGCATGACTATGCAGCAGGAGAGTTTTCTTTTGCTGATATTCAGATGAGTTTTCCTGTTGTCGCCATGCAACAACGAACTAAAAACAATACCCCCCATCTTGCAGCCTATGCGGAACGTATCCAACAGCGACCTGCTTATCAACGTGCAAAAGCAAAAAGTGGTGATTAAGTTCTGTTGTATTAAAAATTGGACTGTAAATGAATTTAATTTTTTTACCAGGTGCATCGGGGAGTACTGAATTTTGGCAACCTGTCATGCACAACCTGTCGGTGAATCATCAAAAAACAGTGCTTGCTTATCCGAGCTTTGGCGGATCTCCCGATCACCCCGATATCCAAAGCTTTGAAGATTTACAGGACTACGTGATTGCGCAGATTCAACATCCATCGATTGTGATTGCCCAGTCGATGGGCGGGATCTTTGCAGTACAGGCAGCATTGCAGAAACCACAGCAGATTGCAGCATTGGTGTTGGTGGCAACTTCGGGTGGAATTGATTTAGCGCCGTTTCATGTGGCAGATTGGCGAAAAGATTATCAGCAGACTTTTGCTGTTCCGAGCTGGTTTGTTGATCATCAATCTTATATGGATGAATTACTCAGTCAGATTTCCTGCCCCGTTCTGTTGATTTGGGGTGATTCAGATCCAATTAGCCCTCTCAAAGTAGGTGAATATTTACATGAAAAAATCGGCAATTCAACCTTGCATGTGGTTGCCCAGGGTGAACATGATTTAGCTTATGTTTTTGCCCATTCCGTATCAGCATTGATTGAAAATTTTATTTCCGAATATCAATCAGTTCAGCATAAAAAATAAAAGCATATGGATGCTTTACCACAAGGATAATTGTGACTCATCCTGTTGCTCTGTAAGTTGGTATAGACCCACGCCAATTAAACGAAATTGAAAATGCTCAGGAATCTGCATTTCATTCAATAGGATTTGAATGACTTGGGTCATTTCTTGTGGTGATTTGAGTGCGGTTTTAAAGCTTTTACTGTGCTGCAACACTTGAAAATTCTTGAGTTTGAGTTTGACTGTTACACCACGTGCCTGCATCTGCTTTTTTTCTAAACTGAGCCAAACCCGTGTAATTAAATTATCCCAATAGATTGCACATTGTTCGAGATTAAAATCGTCATCAAATGTGGTTTCTTTTGAAATTTGCTGTCGTTGCCGTTCTGCCTGTACAGGGCGTTCATCGATGCCTTGAGCATATAAAAATAATTGTTTGCCATATTTGCCAAAATGGTGAATCAAGATGCTTTCTTCGATTTTCTGTAAATCACCTAAAGTTTCTAAATTTAAACTCTTGAGTTTTTCCTGAGTAACTTTACCCACGCCAGGAATTTTTTTTAGGGCTAAATCTTGAATAAAATTTTGAACTTGGCTGGGCTTAATGATGCAAATGCCATTTGGCTTATTCCAATCCGAAGCCACTTTGGCCAGAAATTTATTTGGCGCCACTCCTGCTGAGGCGGTAAGACCCGTTTGCTGATAAATATCCGCACGAATGCGTTCAGCAACTTCGGTGGCACTGGGAATATTTAATAAATTTTCAGTCACATCAAGATAAGCTTCATCTAAAGATAAAGGTTCAATGAGTGGGGTATATTTTTGGAAAATTTCATGAATTTGATAGGAAACATCACGATATTTTTCAAAATTGGGTTCAATCACATAGACTTGTGGGCAGCGCTTTTTTGCTTGTGCCATCGACATTGCCGAACGTAAGCCGAATTGACGGGCAGGATAAGATGCCGCAGCAATCACTGCCCGAGGATGATGTGAAGAAATCACCACAGGTAAGTGCCTTAATTCAGGACGTTCAAGTAGTTCTACAGATGCATAGAATGCATCCATGTCGATATGGATGATTTTTCTCATGAATGACACAGTGTTGCAGCGCTGTATGTTTATTCTAACCGATCTTGATTTGTTGTAAGTGATGAATTTGGCATTTGAGACGAATCTGCGACAGTTTGTGTCGAGATGCTGAGTTTGTATGGCTATTTTGGGGATTTTTAAATATTTTACGCTCAGCTGCATCCATTGAAGCTACATTGGCTTTGCCAACACACAAACATAGGCGTTACATATCCATGCAGATTAAATCCAGACTTGAGAGGAGGATGAAATCGATCATCTAAAATGAATTGATTTTGAATTGCTCATAATACAGCTATAGTCAATCCATAGAAAAAATGATACAGCAAAATATAATTTTTATTGATTAATAGAATCAATGCTATAGATGTATTTTTTTGGTTATCTAAAGCTTTCATTGCCACGCTTTACAGCTAAATTTTAAAATAGATTTACGTAGGCGATGCCTCACTTTTCAGAGATGAAAAGATGACAAAAATCTTTCGTTTAACAGGGTTCTTGCGCTGCAAACAAAGCAGTGCTTTGTTTTTGCTCATATCCCCCCGCTCAACATGGCGACATCCATGTCGCCTCACGATAGCAAGACCATCTGTGAATCAAAAATACAAAGAATCTTAAATTCCCATTAATTATCTCTATGGATATTTAGGTGGTTTGACTATGATCGACGATCCATACAGATGAATAAGCGGTAGCACCAAAGTCGAGTGGATTATGATGTTGGGTGGGCTAATTTAAATTATTCTGCTGTAAAAACTGTTTCCACTGCTCAGTATCACCATAAAAAACATTTAAATCGACATTTTTAGCAATGCCTTGAATATGGCCTTGATTGGTTTTTTGCCAAAACGTCCATTTCCGACCATCTTTTAAATCGGGTTGATCTTTATATTCACGAATCCAGATCGGTGTATCTTTAAACTCACCGGTAAGTACCATGTTATAAAAGACTTTGGACGTATAGAAAATTGGTTGTTTGGCATAATGTTGATGCAATTGATCATAGATGATTTTGATTTGTTTTAGTAACTGCTCTTTGGTATAGGTGTTGATGCAGGCACTGTCATACTCCAAGTCGATGACAGGGGGTAAGGCATTGCTTTTATTGGGTACTGTCTTGATAAAGTTTTGTGCTTGGATTTCACCATCACGACATAAGCGGAAGAAATGGTAGGCCCCTACACGCATGCCACGTTCACGTGCTTCTAACCAATAGTCCTGAAACTTATCATCTTGATAATCTCCACCTTCAGTGGCTTTGAGATAAACAAACTGGTATTGCTGAGGAGAGATTTTTTTCCAATCAATTTCTCCTTGATGGTGTGAAACATCAAATCCTTGAATGGCATAATCTTGAGCACCTGCATTCTGCGGATGGAACAATGCCAAGTAGCCGATCGTACTCAATAAACTGATACATCCGATACGGGTGATGATAGAACGATATTTAGGTTGATGTCTCACAAAAATCATCCTGATGCCAATGTCATGCGATTTCCAGGTTAGTCGTCGCGTTGCAGTACTGATCATGTGTTGATTGTACGCGTTTCGCTTTAGGGTGCGTCATTTGACTACCCAATTGTTCAATAAATTTACATGATGCATATTTTTTGGCACGTGCCTGATATTCAGCAATCCATCTGTCTCGGTCAAGCATACGGTTTTCTTGAACTGGCCAAACCCCTAAACGTAAGGCATCCACACCGATTCTCCACGGTTTAGGGCTGATCCTTGCACGAAAACAGTTTTGGTTTTTGCACATGCGTACATAATTCGGGTCGGCTTGCAGTGCGCTAAAGAACTGCTGAGTTTCTTCACTGCGTGGTTCAAAGACCTGATGCATGACCAAAACGCGATAGCCTTTCGGCGTTTGATAAACGCGTAAATGCCACGATGGATGTTGCATAGAAAATTGACGAATCGATTTTAAAGCTTGTTGTTCGGGTGAGCCCAGCCATTTGTGTTGAATACCCAGTAATATTTCAGCAGTTTGTCGACTAAGTACAATTGAAAAAAATAAGCCTATTGCCAATACCCACCAAGACTTCAACAATACGGCACCGACAATGCCGATAAAAAACAGCAATACAAAACCGAGTAAATACAGTCGGCTGTTTGGTGCGTAATTAAAATCAATATCTGCAAATAAAACATCGGGCGTATTGAGGCAGAGCGCACCATAAGAATTACGTGTGATCACCACATCATCGTGCTGTTGAATAATTTCTTCACGAATGGGCAAACCTTCACTGCCATTATAGGGAATCTTATGGTCAAGTTTTCGAATGTTTTGTCCTGATTTAAGTTGCTCAAGTGCTTCTGTAACCCGTGTTTCCGCATGCATATATGCATCTTGCATACTCATATCTGACCAACCAAAGCGTTTGATGGTGATCTGGCGTTTTTCGTACTGCGTTGTTATTTTTGCTTCCGCCCAATACTTTGGAATAATCATATCCAGCGTCCTTATCGTTTATTTAGTGTTATTTTGCTCCGCTTAATCTCGGGTGTCTTTTGGAATTTGAAAGAAAATTAAAGCGGTAATAATATTGATAGCACCTAAGCAGATCAGTGTATAGTGAAAAGCTTGGGTAATATGTGTCTCGGTAAAATATACCGTAAAAGTATTTAATAATGTACCTGCTAAGGCAATACCAATACTCATTGAAAGCATCATAATCATCGACAAGAAGCTGTTGCCGCTACTGGCATCTTGTTGAGTTAAATCTTTCAGCGTCAAAGTATTCATGGTCACAAACTGCAATGAATTGAGCACGCCAAAAATAAAGAAATGGACAGTCCGCAGCCAAAGTGGCGTGTCGACGCTATGTAAGGCAAAGCTGGCAATACACGCACCGATCAATAAGGTATTGACCAATAAAAATGGACGATAGCCTGTGCGTTGTAAAATAGGGCGGATGATGGGTTTGGAAAACAATGAACCCAAAACAATGGGCGTCATCATGATTCCCGTCATAAAGGGTTCCATCTTAAAAGCCACCTGTAGCATCAGCGGTAAAATGAAAGGCACGGCATTGCCACCAAAACGGGCAAAGAAATTTCCCAATACACCGATAGCATAAATTTTATTTTTAAATAAACGGCTACGAAAGAGTGCATTCTGATGTGTATGCGCGTGATAAGCGTAAATACATGCTGACACTAGACCGATTAAAAGTAAGCTGATGCTGAAGTTTCGAGATATTTCTTTACTGGCAATATTTTCAATACCGAGTGCCATACCCACCATCGCAATGGCTAAAAGAACAAAACCGCTGAAGTCAAAAGATTTCACGGAAGCTTCTTTGACATTGGGCATGGCTTTAAAGGTGACAAATGTGCCTAAGATGCCGATCGGTAAATTGATCAGAAAAATCCAATGCCAAGAGGCATATTCAACCAACCATCCACCCAAAACAGGACCCATCAATGGTCCAAGTAGCCCTGCCAAACTCATTAGGCTCATCGCCGAAAGAAACTGCTCACGAGGAATGATTTTTAACATGGCGAGACGACCGACTGGCACCAGTAGTGCCCCGCCAATGCCCTGAATGACTCGAAATGCAATCAATAAATTAAAATTGTTGGATAGCGCACAGCCTAAAGAGGCCGAGGTAAAAATCACAATCGCGATAAAAAAAGTATTGCGGATACCAAAGCGATCAGCCAACCAACCACTCAGCGGAATACAGGCAGCAACAGCCAGTACATAGCTGATCACAATGCCATGCATTTTTAATGGATTTTCTTGCAAACTTTCTGCCATTGCAGGCAAGGCTGTATTGATGATCGTGGTGTCCAAGCCTTGCATGAAAAAGCCGATCGAAACTAAAAAAACCAATAAATAAAATTTGGGCTGTAATTTACTGTGCGATGGCGTTGCAGTCATAGAACGGAAATAAGTCAATTTTGTGAATAGTTTAAAACAATGCTTAGCTTAAATCTGTATGAAATCGTTGTTGAACCCGTGAGATAAATAAGGCTTCTTCCATGCGTTAAGAAAATCAAGGCTTTGCAAAATTGGTCCTGATGTACTTATTGCCATGCAATCGTAAAAGTTTCATGGCTGATCAGATCTAACCCGATTTGAAAATTATCCTCTGTGAATGCTTGAGCAAAAGAGGGCACCTCAAACGTCAAGAAACTTAAATAAAACTGTCATTTGTTGGTCATCAAATTTACACCCCTTATCTCTATAGTGAAGAAAATTTAAACAGCAATGGATTGACGCATGAACGTAAAGATTTCTGTATTGTGTTTGGCAATGCTTTCTGTGGGGTTGGTTGCGTGTAATGATGACAATGATTCATCCACACCCCCCGTGGTTGAGGAAGCAACACCTGAAAGCATTAGTCTGAGTTTATTGGGACGTTATGAAACAGGTGTTTTTGCAGAAAGTGCAGCAGAAATTCCTGCATATGATTCAACCACCAAACGGGTATTTGTGGTCAATGCCAAAAAAGGCTTAGTCGATGTTCTTGATCTATCTAAACCAGATACACCTGTACATATTGGCGAGCTCTCTGCGCGTGAAGCTTTGGCAGAGTCAGAAGTAAATTCTGTGGCAATCAAAAATGGTATTGTTGCGCTTGCTGTTCAAGCCAAGCAAAAAACTGACAAGGGGATCGTAGCGTTCTTCGATGCCAAAGATTTAAAACTGATCAGTAAAGTTGAAGTGGGAGCTTTACCTGATATGCTGACCTTTACGCCTGATGGGAAAACAGTTTTGGTTGCCAATGAGGCTGAACCGAATGAAGATTATAGTATTGATCCTGAAGGCTCAATCAGCATTATCGACCTCAGTAATATTCGTCAGCCAACAGCAACCATTGCTGATTTTAAAGCGTTTAATGATAAAAAAGCTGAGTTGATTCAATCCGGTGTACGAATTTTTGGTCCTAAAGCGACAGTTGCTCAGGACTTGGAACCCGAGTACATCGCAGTGAGCCAAGACGGTAAAACGGCTTGGGCAAGCTTACAAGAAAATAATGCGATTGCAAAAATTGATATTGTGGCTAAAAAAGTCACTGATATTTTACCATTGGGTTATAAAGATCATGGTCTGGCAAACAATGCTTTGGATGTCAGCGATAAAGATAAAAAAATTAATATTCAAGCCTGGCCAGGTCTGATGGGAATGTACCAACCTGATTCAATCGCCCACTATCAAGCCAATGGTACCAGTTATTTAGTGACCGCAAATGAGGGTGACTCACGTGAATGGCTGAAGGACTCAACGGCTTATTATGCTGGAGATCAAAGCAAAGGTTTTGCTGAAGCAATTCGGATGAAGCATTTATTCAACGTTAAAGGTTTCAATAATAAAGGTGACTATCCTGCGCATTTGAGCAATCTTGTCGCAGGCGTAAAAGGGGCTAAATTGGATGCCACAGTCTTTGCATACTGTGGAGCAACAGCAACTGGTCCAGGTTTATGTCGCGAAGACGATCAATTGGGGCGTTTAAATATTGCATGGAATATGGGTTATGAGACCAATACCGATGGTTCTCCAAAACTGGATGCCAATGGATTATTGACCTACAAAAAGCTGTATAGTTATGGGGCTCGTTCATTTAGCATATGGGATACACAAGGTAAACTGGTTTGGGACTCAGGCAGTGAGTTCGAACGTAAAGTGGCTGAATTATTCCCGAATTACTTTAACAGTGATCATGAAGCAGCAGTTTTTGATGACCGCAGTGACAATAAAGGACCTGAACCAGAAGGTTTGGCTTTAGGAACGATTGGTAAGAAAACCTTCGCATTTATTGGCTTGGAGCGTCAAAGTGGGATCATGGTTTATGATATTAGCAATCCACTAAAACCTGTTTTTGTACAGTATTTTAATAACCGTACTTTTAAACAGGATCAAACTTATATCAATGCTAAAGGTGAATCTATTTTGATTGAAAAAAGTGATTTGGGACCTGAAGGACTCACTTTTGTTTCTGCCAAGGATTCACCAAACGCTAAACCGATGCTGATCGTGGGTAATGAGGTCAGTGGCAGTACAGCAATTTATCAGATTAATTTAAAATAGAATTTTAAACGTATCCCTTCGTTTTAAAGAGTGCCAAAGCACTCTTTTTTATTTTTAAAATGATGTTTTTATACATGAATTAAGTATTGAAGCTATCCCTCATAAAGCAGAAGGATAGTTGTAGATGAGAGATATAATGTAGATTGATTATTCATCTTTATATACCTGGTCAATTCTCAATAAAGTTACATTACTGATCTAAACCTAACCACTGTCTTTGATGATAGGCACTATCCCAAAATAACCATTCTAACTCGGCACCTTTGGTATAAGCCTGATGCATTTTCTCAAGTGTCAGGGCATCACAATGTTCAGCAATACGGTCAATGGTTGCCAAAACATTTTTGACTGCTTGATTAAACTCTTCACCTGAATAGGTATCGATCCATGCTTGATAAGGATTGTTGGCTACAGATTTGTTGACAATGTCTTTACCGACTTCAGCATAAATCCAGAAGCAAGGCAGCAGCGATGCCAATACCACTGGATAGCTTTCAGACCACGCTGTTGCAGTTAAAAAAGAAGTATAGTGATGACAGGCAAGCGTCAGTGGTGTGTTTTCAAAATCCGCTTTGCTGATACCGAAGTTTTGCATAAATCCATCATGCAAACTGCGTTCAACCACAATGGCTTCTTTCGCGCCTTGTGTGAATTGAATGATATCGTCAGCATCAAATGCTTTTGCACCACATACAGCCAATGCGCGTCCATACGCGACTAAATAATGGGCATCCTGAATTACATAATGACAAAAAACGTCTTTGTTTAATGTGCCTGTAGCCAGTTCCTGATTAAATGGCAAAGCTAATGTTTTGTTATATAAGGCAAGATTACGTTGCCAAAGCTGTTCAGAAAAGCGCATGTTATTTTCCTATACAATCATTCAAGCGTTTAAAGTCATTTTTAACTGGCAAGACTATAACAACTCTAGGTCTGTTTAGGTATTTGAATGCCGAAAATTCAACTGAGTTAGCATAAAAATATGACAAAGAACTTTTGGAGAAACTTGAAAAAGTCGTCATAATGTGCGCATTAAAAACCCAATTTTTATTTCAGTGTTCTGATTAAAAAACTATTCTCCGTAGGTCGTATTCTCATGATGAAACATTTTGGTTTCTCAATTTTTTTTACGGTTGTGTGTTTGGCTATATCTGCATATTGGGGTTTTACCCATGGTCCAAATGCAGGTGTCCAAGCCATGCTGTCAGCAATGACCATTACCGCGATTTTGGCTGTCATGGAAGTCTCATTGTCTTTTGATAATGCTGTGGTGAATGCCTCTGTGTTACGCAATTGGGATCATTTTTGGAAAATGATCTTTTTAACGGTGGGAATCTTGATTGCTGTCTTTGGCATGCGATTGGTTTTCCCTGTTGTGATCGTTGCGGTTACCGCGGACATGGGCATGCTTGAAGTGGTAAAAATGGCCTTGAATGACCCGATCCAGTATTCAGAAAAATTATTGGCACACCACGCAGAAATTGCTGCGTTTGGTGGGGCATTCTTATTGTTGGTTTTCTTAAACTTCTTCTTGGATGAAGGCAAAGATACCCACTGGTTTAAGTGGCTTGAAAAGCGTTTAGCCAACTTGGCCAATGTGCCTGCGATGTCGGTTTTCCTGGCACTCATTGCTTTGTTGGTGATGGCAGCCAACGTTGAAGAAGCAAAACGCCTTGTGGTGACCATGGCGGGTATTTGGGGCATCGTGATTTATATCGGTGTGCAAGTGCTCAGTCATTTACTGGGCGGTGAACCAGAGGTTGACGAAGAGGGCAATGCAGTAGGTCATGACGCCAATGGTGCACCGACAGGTATCATCAAAGCTGGGATCGGTGGTTTTATTTATTTGGAAGTCCTCGATGCTTCTTTCAGTTTCGACGGCGTGATCGGCGCTTTTGCCATCACTTCTGATGTAGTCATCATCATGTTGGGCTTGGCGATCGGTGCAATGTTCGTCCGTTCAATGACGATCTATCTTGTTGATAAAGGTACACTGGATGCTTATGTCTACCTTGAACATGGCGCGCATTACGCGATTGGTGCTTTGGCTTTCATTATGATTGCAAGTGGTACAGGGCTCCATGTACCTGAAGTCGTCACAGGCTTGATCGGTGTTGCCTTTATTGTATGGGCGGTGATTGCGTCAATCCAATATAACAAGAGAATTGAACAGCAACATTAATCCTTTTTTAAGAAAAGAGATTACAATGGGAGAGCACTTTGAAAGTGCTCTTTTTTATGCTCAATGTTTCCACAAAGTTGCCACAATATGCGATGATGTGTTGGAAAATTAGCTCGCCAGTTTTGATAAGCCAGTAGATATGATGAATCCTTTAGAACGCCGCTCTACCTTTGCATTAAGTAGTATTTTTGCTTTACGCATGTTGGGGCTGTTCATGATTATCCCTGTGTTTGCGGTGGTGGGACAGACTTATCAATATGCAACACCTGCCTTGATTGGTTTGGCGGTGGGTGTCTACGGTTTAAGTCAGGCCATTCTGCAAATCCCATTCAGTTTATGGGCCGATCGCTTTAGTCGAAAACCGTTGATTGTTTTTGGTTTGCTGCTGTTTGCTTTCGGTGGTGCAATTGCAGCAATGTCAGAAACCATTTATGGTGTGATTCTTGGGCGTGCGATTGCTGGCGCTGGGGCTGTATCGGCAGTGGTCATGGCATTGCTGGCGGATGTAACCCGCGAAGAAAATCGCACCAAAGCGATGGCCGTGATGGGCATGAGTATCGGTCTATCTTTTGTAGTTGCGTTTAGCCTTGGACCTTGGCTAACCAGTTTGGTCGGTATTTCAGGGCTATTTTGGGTGACGACGGTGATGGGACTGTTGGCTATTTCAATGTTGTTTCTGGTACCCAAAACCACTCGCCATCATAAGAACTTTAAACAAGGCTATCTCCATCAGCTTAAACAAGTGTTAAAAATGGGTGATCTGAATCGTTTGCATGTTTCAGTATTCGCTTTACATTTGTTGCTCACTGCAATGTTTATCTATGTGCCTTCTCAGTTGATTAATTTTGCAGGCATTCCTTTGGCCAAGCATGGCATCGTCTATTTGCCGCTGTTGGTAATTAGCCTATTTTTTGCTTTTCCAAGCATTATTCTTGCTGAAAAATACCGCAAGATGCGCAGTATTTTTCTAACAGCCATTGCAGGCATTATTGCTGGGCTGGTTATTCTTATATTTGGTTATGAATCCAAATATATTTTATTGTTGGGTCTGGGCTTATTCTTTATTGCTTTTAATGTGATGGAAGCCTTGTTGCCTTCATGGTTGTCCAAAGCCGCTCCGATTCAGTCCAAAGCGACCGCGATGGGTGTCAATGCAAGTGCTCAATTTTTAGGTGCTTTTTTTGGTGGTACACTCGGCGGGCAATTAATTTTGCTTAATAATACAACAATGGGTTGGAGTGTTTTAGCAGCTATTGCTATACTTTGGTTGCTCATTAGCTTTGGGCTGGCTCAACCACGATATTTGACATCAATCGTTTTGCGATTACCTGAGGATAAACAACCCGATAATTGGACTTCTCAGTTATTGTCAATTCGTGGTATTGAAGAGGTCGTGGTGATGTCTGACCAGCAAGTGGCGTATATAAAGGTTGATAAACAGCAGATTGATGATGCTGCGCGACAACATTTAACGCAGTTGTTCGGGAAAGAGGTAGCCATTTAAACATAACTCTTATAAAGTAAAACATAGAATCGAATAGGAAGATAACATCTAATGCGTGGTGTAAATAAAGTTATTTTAGTTGGTACTTTGGGTCGTGATCCTGAGACGAAAACATTCCCAAATGGGGGATCTCTTACTCAATTTTCAATAGCGACCAGTGAATCTTGGACAGATAAAAATTCCGGAGAAAGAAAAGAACAAACGGAATGGCATCGTATTGTATTGCATAACCGCTTAGGTGAAATTGCACAGCAATACTTACGTAAAGGCTCAAAAGTATATATTGAAGGTTCTTTACGTACTCGTCAGTGGACAGATCAAAATGGTCAAGAACGCTACACAACGGAAATCCGTGGTGAGCAAATGCAAATGTTGGATAACAACCGTCAGCAAGGTGAAGCGGGTGAAAACGGCGGGTATAATCAACCCCGTTTCAATAACAATCAACAAGGTGGTTTTAACAACAACCAAGGTGGTGGTTATAATCAAGGCAACCAAGGTGGCTATGGCAATGCAGCTCCTCAAGGAGGTTATGGCAATGGTGGAAACAATGTCAATCAGGGTTTCCAGTCGCCTAAACCACAACAGGCGCCTGCAACGGCTCCAGCTGATCTAGATGATGATCTTCCGTTCTGACACCTACTAGAGATATAGTTTTGTAAAGTTTATAAAATTATTCTTTATTAGCAGTTAGTTACAAATAAAATTTACAGATACTAGAAATGGTTCTGTAAATTTTTTTACTTATATCTTATGATATTTAATACTTAGATATTTTGTTAAATTTAACTATGATGTCTGTTAAAAGATTTGTAATGAGTAGTGGTGAGAGATTTGCTGTTCTTTTGAATAGTGATGGTGTTCCTATGACTTATCCAAATTTATATACGATCATTCATTTAAGAAATCGTGGTCAATCAATCAATACAATTTCTGCTTTTTTGGAAGATATTAAGTTGCTCCTTCAGTTGTTGGATAAGTTAGGAATTGACTTGGAACAAAGGATAAAAAGTAAAGATTTTTTAAAACTAAACGAAATAGAAGCTATAGTAAATTTAACCAGTTTCAATCGTAGTCGATTAGGCGGGGCAGCTTCAAAAAAAAAGATCATAAGTTTTCCAAAAAGTAATAATAAAGAGCGATCTAGAGCAAAATTGGTTGTTACTCAGGACTATGTATCTAAACAATTAATATATCGGCGGTTAACTAATTTTGCTGAATATATTGGATGGTTTGAGACGCATCTTCATTCATCAGCAATAACAAGTACAAAACGTTTGTTAAAATCTCGTAGACCTCGTAAGTCCATGGATACTCAGTCTGAATACAAATCTTTTGATAGTGATCAATTAAATAAAATTTTCAAGGCGGTTGATCCCGATAATCAGAATCGTATCTGGACTTCAGATTACCTTACTTATAGAAATGAGCTAATTATCTATTTGTTTTTATATCTTGGATGTCGTAAAGGTGAATTATTAAATATAAAAATTACAGATATAATCCTTTCTCAAGATGGTACATCGTATCTTACTATTAAGCGTAATCCTCATGATGGAAGTGATTCTCGGCTATATCAACCTTTGGTTAAAACTAGAAGTCGATCAATTGCAGTCAATCAAAATCTAAAGAGAAAATTAGAGACTTATATTTTAAATTATAGATCAACAGCACCTAATGCAGAGCTAACAGACTTTTTGATTTTATCAAAAAGAGGACAGCCTTTATCAATCAATGCCTTAGATAAAGTCTTTTCTGAAATCTCTAAAGTCGTTCAATTCAATGTACATGCACATGCATTTAGACATACTTGGAATGATAAATTTTCTGAGAAGTCACAAATTTTAGTGGCAACAGGCAAAACTACAGAATCACAAGTTGAAAATGATCGTGCATATCTGATGGGATGGATACCTAACTCACAAAGTGCAAGAAGATATTCAAGACGTGCAGAGAATAAGCGTGCCGTAGAGGTTAGCTTAATTATCCAAGGAAAATTTGAGGATGAAAATGAATAAATCAATTCAAACCGATATTTTCGATGAATTACAAAATACCTTTACCTCATTCAAAGGATATGAATTTAGTATCGATGATCAGAAATGGGTATTAGATATCAATAAAACTATAGATATCTCTCGGATACGAAATTATGAGTTTTCTGTCCAATCAGATGTGGTCATGACTTTGGTTCATTTTGCTAAGTATAGTTCAAGTTCACATACAGCAAACATGTGCGAATATATTGGTAAATATTTTGATATTACAGGAGAGAATCATTTTTCAATTAAAGGTCTTTTAAATTATAAAAATTTTTATTCGGCAAAAAAAGATGAATACAAAGTAGCTATGCTACGAGTCTTTTTGAAGAAACTATATGATTTAGGTTATTCCTCAGTAGATGATGAAATTTACGATTTAATGGATTCATGGAGATTAAGTGGCAATGAAAAAGGAGGAGCAGTCCTTTCCCTTGATCCAGATGAAGGCCCATTTAGTCCATTTGAATTTCAAGCAATTATCACTAGAACCAACGAATATTTAGCAGAAAATAAGATTTCATATTACGAGGCTGCTTTAATTCGTATTTTCTGTGCGACTGGTAGAAGACCAATCCAAATTGCAGGATTAAAGGTGAAAGACCTATACGTGTCGGATAAATATAATTTTAATGATGCAAATGCAGTTCATATCCTTAACATTCCGAGAGCTAAAGTTAGGGGTGCTAGTGGATTCCGATTTGCTTTTAGTGAAGTGGGAATTCGTGAAAGTATTGCGAAAATTCTATTTGAGCATATTCAAATTTTAAAGCAGAAATTAACTAAACAGATAAAGCGAGCGTTATCTGAACAAGAGTTTGCAGAGTTACCTCTATTCTATGATTTTGAGAAATTAGCTAATCTGGATTGGGGCAATCAGAATGAAATTTCAGAAATTTTATCAAAGGAAATTATTCATTTACCTACTGTTGAATTAACTCAAATATTGAGAGATGCTGTGGTGAAGCTTGGTGTCCGTTCTAGAGAAACTGGTAAACCAATACATATAACTGCATATCGGTTTCGCTACACGCTTGGTACAAATGCTGCTAGGCAAAAAGCAGGCGTGAATGTTATTGCAAAGCTGTTAGATCATCATGACACCCAGAATGCGTATTGCTATGTGCAAAGTATTCCTGAAATTGCACAGCAAATATCATCTATCATGGATGAAAGTTTACGCAAATATGCAGATGCTTTTCAGGGAAAAGTTGTAAAGGATGAGAGTGAGGCTCAATCACAAGTTAAAGATGCGAATAGAATTTCTTATGTAGAACAGGATTGTGATGTCGGCTCATGTGGTACACATCAATACTGTAACGATTATGCACCAATAGCATGTTATCTGTGTAGCAAGTTTATGCCTTGGGCAAATGCACCGCATCATCTGGTTCTAGAGCAATTAATTAAAGAACGGGATGATCTAATTACGATGGGGTGTAGCCTTGAGGTCGCTGCCGTGAATGACCGAACAATTATTGCCGTTCAGCAAGTAATTGATGCTTGTAAGGAGTTCAATCATGGATAATTTAATATATTTTCCATCTGACAAAATCCAGTCTCCTTACTCCGAAATAAAGCGGTTTATTGATTTTGTTAAACAGTTATCAGAATTAAATGAAGATATTAGATTTGATGAGAATTATTGGAAAGGTGAAGTAAACTTTGTCAAAACGGGTATTTCCTCCAAAGATAGATTACCTGAAAATCTTTTGCATCATTCAATTATAGAATTTGCCAAGGCGTATGTTAAGTATCAAAGAATTAATAATAAGTTAAAAACCCAAGATACGATTTTTGCAATTCGGGCAATAGAACAAATATGCTTAGACCGATATGGTGAAGTTGATTTAACTAAATTGGTTATTGCAGATTTTGACTTAGCTGCTGAGAATGCAAAGATAAACTATAAAGCAAGTTCTGCGTATCATGTAGGTAGACAATTAAAAATTCTATTGGACTTTATTCGGAAATTAAAAATAGTTGCTTTACCAGAATGGAAAAATCCGATTAAAAAGCCTTCTGATAAATCAATTGTATTAGATACAGAGTCCGAGGAACATAGAGCATCTAAACTTCCAGATGAGGATGCGATTTTTGCATTAGCTGATATTTTCTCACGGAAAGATTCTGAGTTGTCAGATAGAGATATTTTTGTCACCAGTGCTGTTGGGTTGCTTCTATCTGCACCAGAACGAGCATCAGAACTGTTTTTCTTAAAGCATAATTGTATCCACGAAGAGGAAGTCCAAGCGCTTTCTAAGAGCAGTTTAGGGCTTGTGGCAGATGGTTCTAATCTTGAAAAAGTATTCGGTATTAGATGGTATGCACAAAAAAATTTTGGGTATGACATTAAATATATTCCGAGTGCCATGATTCCGACGGCCAAACGGGCAATTGCACGTTTAAAAAAGATGTCAGAAAAGCCTAGACATTTAGCATATTTGCTTGAGACAAGCGATAAATTTCCAAGACATGAGCTTTGTCCTAAAGTGCCTGATGATCAGTTCTTAAAGCGTTCTGATGTACTATTAGCGATGGGGTTGGATATATCTTCTTATGAAAACTCGAATAACGCTGGTATAAAGTTTTTAAAAACAAGAGGTATTCCTATTAGTGATTACGAAGTCTGCCTAAATGATTTAAATATTATTCTGCGAAATAGACTACCTAAAGGTTTTCCTTATATACCTTTTAAAACAGGTAATGGTATTCAGGTTAAATGGTCAGAAGCCTTATTTTGTTGTTTCGCAAACCAATTCCATAGTGATAAAGCGACTATTTTCTCAGAATTATGGATACCACATATTGATACTTTAAATGAAGATTTATCACCAACCAAAAAGAAATTAAGAGGAAAAGATGAGTTATCAAATGTCCAATCTATTTTTCAACGGTGGGGATATGGTGACTATAGTATGTCTACCCATCAGTTCCGACATTTATTGAATACGATAGCAAATACCAATGGAATGGATAGCATGTTACTCGCTAAATGGTCAGGGCGGGCTGATATGAAGCAAAATCGAGTATATGACCATACTTCGGTTGAAGATCGTAATTTTGGCTTAATTGAGATGCAGAAAAATGAGGTTGGTACAGTAAATACAGATAGTGCATTTACATTTCAGATCGCTACACCTCGTACTCTACAAGAGCTAAATACCAAAACAACATTGTCCATGCACACTACCGAGTTTGGTCTCTGTACACATTCCTATATTGATGAACCTTGCTTAAAATATCGAAACTGTTTGAATTGTACGGAACATGTTTGCATTAAAGGTGATGCAGAAAAGAAAAAACGGCTTCAAGATCGACTTAGAAAAGAAAAAATCTTATGGGCAAAGGATAAGGAGGCTGTTAGTAAAAATGTTACTGGTGCAACGGTTTGGTTGCAAACTAGAGAGCTTACAATTAAACGTTGTGAACAGATGATTACTCTACTGGATGATCCAAACATTCCTGATGGAACACCTTTTAGTCTGCCCCCTTCTGAAGATGTTACGCATCTCGATTTAGCGTATCAAAAAGCAGGTCGTAAACGTATCTCCGTTATTGAGAATACTCAACGTAAAAAGATAGAGGATGAACCACATTTGCTCAGTCCTGCATTGCAAATGGATTTATGGATTTGATATGGCACAGCATTTAACCGATAAAGACATCGAGAATATTGTTGAGCTTCTTGATTATTGGCCTTTAGATCAGAAATTGACTTGGGAACTCCTATGTAAAGCTATTGAGCTACAGCTAGAGTTTGTGCCTGCGCCAACTCGTCAAACATTACAGAAATATGTACGTATTAAGAATGCCTATGATCAATGCAAAAAACCAAAATCTACACAGGTTAAGAGTAATACAACACAGAAATTACCTCCTAGTTTAAAAATTGCTCAAACTAGAATTGAGGCTTTGGAAGTCAAGAATGCCAGACTCGAAAAAGAAAACGCTATGTTGTTAGAGCAGTTCGTAGTGTGGCAATACAATGCTCATAAATATGGATTAAGTATTGCTAAATTGAATGAGCCGATGAGCAAGAAAAGTTCGGATTAATTCTAAGTATAAATAAGATAAATTGATCAGTGAATGCTATTTTCTGACCCCACTAAAAATCAAAGTAATTGACTGGACGGCTGCTAAAAACTATCATTCCCTTGCTGACCTAAATTGTCAGTCGGTTTTAGCAGACCGTGGCGTATAGCGTACCAGATTCATACTTATCAAAGTATGGATTATGTGCGAAACCTTCTTGTTCCCCCTTTGCGGTAGAACGGGAGGGGGACGCTTCGTGCGTGCTGGTTCTATATGCCCAGTCTGCTAACCCCCTCTTTGTTCTACCACCATCATTTAGCAGTGATTTGGTAGACTTTTATTTGCATATAGGAATTTACCATGTCTCATTCATTTTTTCTCTTCTGTGCCTCGCCACATGCTCAGCCTCGTTATTTCAGACAATGGGGAATACAGAGCTAATTCTTAATTAGCTGTATTAAAAGCAACATTTTTAAATAGAACAATTCATAAGGTGGGTGGCTAAGTCACGCCTATAAAAAATACCTATTTTTATGTCCCCCTTGTGATTGTGAGTTATTGCATTAAACATGTGTGGGAATAACTATGACTGAATTAACCAAACCAAAAATCATTCCAATCGAAAACTACCCAAAGAAATCCAAGCTATTTTTAAAGTGTGTAGTCTTACCGATTGTGATCTTTTTAATTGTTGCCAAGATTTTTTCTTTTGGCGCTTTCGCCTATGTCTTCTTTGGCTTTGACCTATTCTGGTTTGTGATCATTTACTACCTATATCAATACGGAAATACCTACTTTGATGGGATGACCGAGCAGCTCAAACGTCAGGGTGAAACCTTTAATTATCAAAATCGTGGAGTCTGGATTGATAGCCAAGACAAGACCATCATTCTTTTTGATCAGCCTGATCAACGTTTAGTTAAATATCCTTTTGATTACATTACCTCTGTAGGTCATTACAACTTGGTCGAAGATCGCTTCAGAACCACGACTACCGTGATCAGTAACCCGATGATGGGTACACATGTTAATCAGCGTGAACATCGAACACCAATGAAGCGTGAGTTCCAAGTCAATATTGGAACACGAGATCAATTTAAACCTAACTATAGCCTTAAGGTGCTGTTCCCTTGGCGTAGTCCAAAAATGGCAAGTGAAATCCGTCAGTTACTATCGGCTGATCATTATCAATAACAACAATATATAGGATAAGAATCAGATGAAAAAATTAATGCTCAGTTTTGTTATGACTATTAGTATGGTCGTAACTAGTTCAAAAGTATGTGCTGAAACCAAAAAAGTGAACCTGTCAGCAGGGTTAAACTATGTTCTGTCTCAAGTAGCAACAAAGGGAGATAACAACCAAAGTAACCATAATATGGGGATGCTTTACTACCTAGGTAAAAATGGCGTACCCATAGATCATAAAAAAGCTGCTGAATGGTTCTCCAAGTCAGCCGCTAATGGTTATGCTCCATCCCAGTACGTATTATCGGCCATGTATTTAAATGGAGATGGTGTGCCACAGGATGCAGAAAAAGGTATAGCCTTATTACAAAGTGCTGCACGGCAGGGACAACCTGAAGCAGTCAAGTTATACAATACATTGCAGGCTAAAGCACAACAGCTCAATGCTGTTCATACGCCATCAGTACAAACAGCCACAACAGCCATTAAATATTATGATACATCCAAGCTTGAACCTAAAAACTTTAAGCAGGTGGTACTTCCTAACCTAAGTACAGATACCGTTGCTCGAAGTTTTTATAAAGTAACATCATCCAGAGAAAGAAAAAAAGATGATTATTGGGGAAGTGGCAAATACTATTATGTCAATAAGCCTAGTGACTTGGACGATCTCACTGACGCTGTGATCAGTATAGCCCCTATTTTTACATACCAAAATATGCAGGGCGAAACCCGTTATTTAGTCCCTGTAGAAGTGACTTTAGCAATCGAAGGCAGGATAGAAACCTCACATACTACACGAGGTACTTTGGAATTATATCTCTTTAAAAAGTTGGGCAATGGACAATTCCAAATGGTTTCAAAAACAGCCCAGGGGGGAGTTGAAAGTATCGAGGGATATGGTCGAACCTCATGGAACGCCCAAGAGTTTAAGAGGAATTTACAAGCTTTTGGAAACAATACACTAGGAAGCTACACCATTGATGGTTATTACGGTAATGGTTATGGGGAAAGCGTATGGTCACTGCTTCTGTTAAATGAAGAAAGCTATATTGTTGAACAAATGTTTGATGAGGGAAAAGTTTCAGAACAACCAGAGTACGGCTATTCTTCAGCAATCAAAGTTAACCAAAATGGACAACCATTTTATCCATTCCAGATTCATTATAAAGGAACGGACTTGAATGACAGAAATCGGATGGTTAAAGTAAATAAAATTGTACCTTATCAGTATGACAGTAAGCGTAAGTTTTATTCGAAGCTGAAATAATACTCTAAAATTAGAATAGCTAAATTGATGTCTATCCTTCTTTTTGATGTATTAGGAATTGGAGGATATTAGGGATTCCAGTGAATATTTCAATCAATCGGAAATAAGGTACTTAGGTGAAGATTACACTATCAAGTCAGTGTAAGATTCTAGAGATCGATCATAAAAGATAACGAGTTAAGACAATTATATACTCTTGAAGCTTTTCTTTATTATGGAGATTTACCTAATACATTTAGAGAAGGTTGGTCACCAAGTTATGGTCTTCATTTCGAAGAAAAAGGTATTAATGATGAGGAAAAAGCCCATGTCTACATCAGCCTAAATGGTAGATTAAAAAAGGAAAAATGTGAATTTATTCATGATAAGACTTTAGCTGAGAAACTCATAAGACATTTTGAGGTAAAACTAAAAAAGCTTTATCCAAGTATAAGTTTTAATTTGAGAAACATTAAATCTAGCGAGTTAGATTACAGGAGAAAAAAGCATTTGCTGAAGCCCTCTTAAATGAAGAAAAATTAAAAAAATTATTGGAAAACCATATGTAGTTCCAATTTTTCTTCAACTTCAATACACTCATCAAAACTCAATTGATGATGTTTACATTTTGCAAAAAAATCTTTGGAGATTTTATTAAATAGACTAGAGTAAAAATTCTTAAGAATAAAATGTAAAAAAGAAAAAGGGGTTAAAGGTCTATTAACTGTTATTCGACAAGAGTCTAATTGCCCAATAGTTAAGTGTGATCGTGAATGAACACAAGGTTTAAAATTTTCAGGGTCATTATCAAAATCAAACCTCAGTACTGGATGAACTACGGGCTTATTAAGTATATCTACGAAAAACAAATCTTCGGAATCATAGAATTCAGGTGAGAATTCTTGCGCAGCTAATTTAGGATGAGGAAAAAAACCTAACCTATATGACCACAAATCTCCACCTCTTATACTATATTCAATTTGAAGCAGGGCCCCATCAATAAATTGGCATGTATATACTTCCTTTTCTAAATAAAAAAAGTAGAGCTCTTCGTAGCTTAAACAATCATTTGCATCACTCAAAAACAACTTATCACCAAGATCAACCTCTATATCATAAGAGTCTCTTGCTATCTGCTTCGCAGTAAGAAATTTTGCTTTAGACGCATAGCCTTTCTCAATTAAAAAGCCTTGAATACGCTCAATTTCATTCAGAATATGATTATGATTTGCCATTTTCATCTAAACTTTCAAATAAATCTTTAAGAAGAAACAATTTCTCATCAATATCTTGTCTTGTTACAGCAGTATCGCCTTGCTGAAGCTTTCTAAGTTGTTCAATTGCTTCATCTAATGATTGGTTTACTTGCTTAACTTCGTTTTCAACAACACGTGTCATTTCCCTATGAATAACCGCAATATCTTTAATTTGCTGTTCGGTTGGGTATACGAAATCTAAAGTAAACTGATTAGCCACAACCTGATCAAATTCATGTTTAAGTTCATCCATACTAGCACCCACACCAAGAACTCTTACCCAAGCCTTACTTCTTGTAATTGCCGTAAATAACCTATTTCTTAGCGTTGCTTGATTGGATGGACTAACACATTCATCAGAATTTACAATATACACCATCCCTGCTTCATTACCTTTAGCCCTATATATACCAGTAAAAGCAATAGAACCTTTATTAAAAAAGATATCCGCACTAGTATCTACACCAGCAAAATGTGTTGTTATTCTATTATCAAATAAAGTTCGGCGTATTAGACCTAAGTTATTTTTAGCAGTTAATGGATGAGGATTAATTACAATAATATCTTCAGGTAATAAATCTTCTTCACTTAAATTTTTCTTAATTTCTTCAGCCACCCAAAAATCTTGTTCTTCTTTTGTAGGGAAACTAATAAATTCAATTAATTTTGTGGGTGAATCAATATTTTCTTCTAAAAATTTTGGACTGCTTCTATCGGTTCTTTGTAATCTTACATGCTCTCCCATATCTAAGCTTCCATTTTGGATCTCATAACCTACATCCATCCACAGTTGCTTATTCTGGAACATCTGAACAATACCTGTACCAATTCTGGGATTAGGCTTCCGATAAATACCAAATCCGATTGCATGAGCGGTTGCTAATACAGGTCTAGAGTTTCTATAGCAAGTACTCAAAATAATATCTTGATTAGAATTTGGCTCTAAGGAAACTATAGGTTGACCATTAGCATCTTTACCAAAAATTTCTTCAGGACTAGGTAATGAATGGCTAGATAGTTGTTGCAATTCATCATATGCATAGACCAATCTTTTTTCTTCCCCTAATGCTAAATAACACATCTTTAAAAATTCAGGAGGAAAGTCTTGTGCTTCATCTACCAATATCAAGTCATATAAATAATTAGACTCGTCATTACCTTTAATACTCAAATCAGAAAGAGCTTTTTGACAAACACCACTAAATGCCAAATCCGATCCGTACATTTTAGAAGCTAAACCAAAATCCAAATACTCTAAACCTTTTTTAGAGACAAATTCATAATATAGGCCAGAGCGATCAGCATTACCTGCTCCCCCCCAAGCATTAATAACTTTAAGATTTTCCCAATTTGGCTCTTCACCAGCAGCAGATATAGTAAAGTTATGGATTAATTTTTTTAATTGTCCTTTCAGGGATCTAGTGTTAAAAGTAACCGCTATTTTCCAATCAGGGTGTTGAGCATGAATATATGCTGCTTTCAATGCAAGAATAACTGTTTTTCCTGATCCAGCTAATCCTCTGATTCGCTGAACCCCATTTACAGTTTCAATAACTGCTTTACTTTGCCTTACGTCTAAAGTAGCAATCGAATCTTCTAAAGATTTTAGCTTATAGCCTTTAGAATTTTGATTTGTTATATGACGTGTATTACCATTTGCTCTTACATTAGAAATATTCTGTAGTGAAGATAGCACTAACTCATAGATACTATCTTCTTTATCAGTCCACTCCTCAACAGCTAATATTTCCTCCAATAAGTTTTCTTCATTAGCTATTACATATTCAGAATCGGAATAATTTGAGAGCATATGTAAGGAATATGCAGGCGCAAAAGTTAGTGTATTTATGGGGATGCGTAATTTTCGTTTAAATGAAAGCCTTTTATCACTAGTCTTCAGTTTTGACTCAAGCAGAATAGCACTATTATCTTGTACTTGCTCTAAGTCTTCTTGTTCGATTGGATTTTGCCCCTCAAGCAAACTGAAGATAACTAAACCTTTTTGTTCAGAAATCCAAACAGCATCAATACCCTCTTTACCATGAGGTGTAGAAATCAAAGGATAACCAACATATAGAACACCCCCCAAATTTGCTTGAGAAAACAGCTCAACCAATACACTACTAGCATTAGGTTTTTGGTTGGTACCTTTAATAATTTCTGTCATTTCACAAAGCCCAATAGAAATAAATTATTGAATTAAAACAAAATTTAATTCTCAATATCAAAATTAGTATTAATCTAATAATAGCAAAAATTGAATAATTTTGCTTTTTATTTTTATTAAATGCGACCTTCCATTTAGAGTAGATGAGATATAGCCAAATATTTTGAGATATCTCATCCAAAGTATGATTTAAGATAACCTACCAATCAATATCAACAATCTTCTTATAATTAACATCATACTGAGTAGCAGTCCGTGTTCTACTAAAGCCTCTAATTGAAGTATGGTCAGTGTAATCAACATAGCCAACAACATCCCCATTAGAGTTTATAATTTCATATTTGTAAATATCCGTTTCTTGCATTGATCCTTTCATACGATGACTCACTTCCACCAACTTTTCATCAGGTTTAAGTTGCAGTTTATCTTTAAGTTCCACGAAGTCTTCCTTATATGTTTGCAATTAAATCATCTTATTTGACTATAAAATTGATAACTTATACAGTTGATATTTATGTAATAAAAAAGCTCTGTCTAAGAGCTTTCTTTTTGGTACGATCTAAGAGTTATTTTTGAATAAGCTTGTACAGTGCTGCACTACTCATATTCAAGCCATCCTTTTTAATATACCACTCACCTTTTTCAGCACTATCTTCAGTTTTCTGAACGAACTCTTTGAATTCCTTACCTAAAGTAATTTTACTGTGCCTACTTATTAAGTTCCAATCTGCGAAAGGGAAGTTCTCATCATTCTTCTGAGCAGATTTGTATAGATAGACAAAAGTAAAGGAATTCGTTGATTTAAATGGATTAAAGTTGTCTATCCATGAGCTATCAGCATCTAATAGATATTCACTCAAATAATTAATAATTTGAGAAATATCTATTTTACTTAGAGTAATTAGCTCATTTTTAGCACTTTCATCCATTGTAAACTGAAAATATTCCTCAAAAGTTTCAAAACCAGCCTTTTTAATAAAATCAAAAAACTGGGCTAGTACGACTAAATCACATTCTAATAGAGCTTTAGGGTTTGAAATGCTATTATTCATAACAGTTGATCCTGTCTAGGGTTAACTAATGTTAATCAAGGTTGTATCAATCCTTCGTCAAAATGATTTGATACAGCTTTGGTTGACTTCAATATTAAATCAATATGTCGATATTAAGGCAACATATTTGGATATTTGATATCACATATTGATCCATATTGATGCTAGTAAATTTAATTTTTATTGTCAATTTATATTTTTATTAAAATCAACCTATCATTGAACTATACCTTAAATAGAATCAGATTAAGCGATAATCTGACTATCATAAGACTATTTATTAAAATTTAATGATAGCATTAGCATTAGCATTGAAGTTTGAAATTAGTAGTTAAATGATAAATTACGACAAGAATTTATGTTCGAGTAAGTACTAAAGACCAGAATACACAAAGGGCATTGGATGATTTAAAAAAATTCGCCCTTTCCATAGAAAGTGACGTTAAAGAGTACGTAGAAAATGAATCGGACACAAAGCTTGATAGATCGATTCTAAATCAACTCCTTGATGACTCAAGATTAGCAAGCACATGTTGTTATTCCGCCAAAAAATGCAAAACCTTGGAAAGATCACAAAACAGAATCTTTAGAGAGAAATGAATTATTAAAAATAGTCAAACGTTTAGGCAGAGCCTTTTGGGAAAAGTGATCTGGTTATCATCGCTGAAGTTTGGTCGAAACCAAGATGCATTGCATAAAATTATTAGGGGATAAACTCAGATCGAGAAACTTTCAAAGCCAAGTCAATAAGATTCATGAATTTATAGCAGTCCTCAATAGATTTACGGAATTAAGTCGACCATATATCCAAGTTATGCCTTAAATTTGAGTTGCTTGGTGAAGTATTAACTTGTAAATCTTTTGCAACAAAGCCATCCAATACTAATATTTCATTCAGCTTATTTATAAGCTTTATATAATACCTAATAGATCAAATCTCATGTCTGCTCAGATTTTGACTGACGCTAGAAATCTAATATTTATATTAAAAATAATGACATTTAAATGTCAATTGATTTTTCATTTAAAATTTGATTTTGTACTACTGCATATAAATCAATTTCTGATTCTGGTGTAGTAATGGTTACGATAAGTGAATACCTAATACTTTGATTGTATCGTTCTCTATTTATGGAATTTTTCCACCAGCCTGTTATAGGAAAAACAGCTAACATACCTCGGTTCGCTAATTCAGCTGCTGTTCCAATCCATATATCGGAGTGAATTGATCCACGTACTCTTTTTTTGGGACCTATTAACCATCCACTATCAGTTGTTGTACTTTCAAACTTCACTCCTTTTTCTCGTTCGTAGCGGTTAATACGTTTTAAAAACTCTGGTACTTGTTCAGCGGGGCGTCTTATTTCGAATCTTAAACCTAAAGATTCATATTGGTATTTACTTCCAGAAAAAGATGCATCACATGCTCCTGGATTTCCCTCAATAAAATGAGAAAGTGTTACTCTCATTTCAACAGGAGTGTGGCCTAAATCTAAAAGTTCATCTTTTGGCCAAGGTAAATTATGGATATTAATTTGATTAAAATCGATTTTACTTCCATTTCTTTTGAGAGGTTTAAGGCTTTCCTGGCAAACTAGGCTTAGTGAATTTGAAGCACTCCAAAGAGCCTTATTTAAGTTAGGTTCTCCATATCCACAGTGATGTAGTAATTTTACATAGTCAGATTTCTTTTCATCTCCCCCTAAGAAGTCTTTTTTCATATTTTCCGTCCACTCAGATGAATGGACAATGAGAGCTCGGATAGTTTCTGGCCAGTAATTAGGGTAATGTGCCATAATTTCAGCAGCCATTTTTGCACATAATGCGGATGCTGCACTTGTCTGAGATGTAATAGTGAAATTTTTTCCAATATGAGGTTCATGATTAAGGGTGAGAAGACTTAAACTTTCTGTGTCAAAGAAAGCCCCGAATTTACTATCATGTGAGATATTACCACCTTCAAAGACTACATCTGGTTTATAAGGCCATTGAGTATTCATCCATACAAGTGATGTTGAGCTATGAGGGCTTAATGATCCAGACTTTGCAACTGCGGTACAATATTCAGTACCATATTCATCAATTGTAGTTTTGTGAGTGCAAGCTCCAACTGTTAAAGCATTCCAAGCTTGGGCTGGATCATGAATCTCATTCACTTGATTGCTACTAGGGTAGTTAGCATAGTTTTCTTGAGTTGGTTCAAGATTACCAGCGCAAACAATAAAAAGTTTAGGATTTTTGAAGTTGTTTAAATTATCGCATATGGCATTATCTAAAGCAGCAGACCATGAAGATGGTCTTCCTCGATCACGCCCGTCCATAGAGGCTACAGCCATACTGTACAATCTTTTTCGATAAGGATTAGTTATTTCTGGAATTGCTATAGCTTCTCTAACTAAGTTACCGTATAACTTGGAATTATTACTTTCTTTTTCTGATATAATCTTAACTGATTCAATTCTATGGTTAATTTTTACTGATTTGTTGTGAATCAGATGGTCTGTGAAGTCACCAATTAATGATAAGCCTGCTAAACCAGTCGCATGACCATATTCATCATGGTATCCCCACGACTCATTCACTGTATGTAAATCATTTTCATCTAAAAAAGGATTAAGAAAAGGATGTAAATTCACACCACCATCAATCAAGCATATATAAGGTGTTTCAGGTGTGTCTGATGATTTAATTATACGACTTGATAAATCTTTGATCCATTCAGTTTGATCTATTGAAGACATTTTTGAAAAAAAATGAGTCGTTTCTTTTGGCCTACGAATTTCTGCAATAACATTTAATAAGTTGGAGTTGCTTTCAAGTTCGTTTCTACTACAATAAATGTGAAATACCGTCCGTTCAGGAAATTCAAGTGCGTTTGAAATTGGTGTTTTCAATATTTCACATATTCTTAAGAATTGGTCAACTGCATAAAGTCTATCTTCTTCAACAGGTAACCACACCTCCCACCAGATTTTGTCATCAAAATTAATTGGTAAGACTTTAGGATCATCGTTCCACAAAGAATAAAAGGTTGCTAGTCCCATATTCTGTATAGAGTTAAAGAGATCATTATTAAACAGTCTTCTACCGCTAGCTGATTTAACATCATTTGTGTAGTTTAAAATTTTTTCTTTAATGAACGGTATATCTGCATTTGGAAGAAAAAGGGTTGCTGATAATTCGTCATTTTCTAAACTTTTTCTAATATTACGTAATTCAATTTTTGTTTTTGAAGACTCTAAAGCCTCAGCTTTTAATGGTTCTCCAGAAAATCCATTAACTGACAACAATACTCCTTCATTGTACAGATTAGATTCTTTGTCAAGCTGATTTAGAATTTGACCAGGAGCATCTGCTTCAATCTGTAATAATTGTCGCATAAGAGCGTTTCCATGGGAATATCGATCTTTTTGACTGATAGGTCGTGATCTTCCATCTAAAGCTGATATATAAGAATTACTTTGTACTCTATTCTGCAATAAAAAGTGGGGGTTCTTTTTATTAACTTTATCTTGCATAAAATATGCTCTTTATTTTACAAAATTATTGAAATTAGCACTTTTTCTTTCATTTAAATGAAAGATTACATCATCAATTGATACTTTATTAAGATCACGAATTACAGCATCTTTAATAGAATCTTGAGACGCCCGAGTGATATCAGCATAACTCAAACCAACGCCATGCACTGCTAATTTTTTCCAATTAATACGATTATTCATATAGTTATTTAGTCTAATTTTTAAGACATCGGCGATTTGATCAATATCCGGTAATTCATATTCAATAATATCATCAAAACGTCTAAATAATGCATAGTCTAAAATTTCAGGATGATTTGTTGCAGAAATAATTAAGCTATTCGATATATCCTGTTCAATCATAATTAAGAAGCTATTAAGAATACGCCGCATTTCTCCTACATCATTTGTTGAGCTTCTTTGAGAGCCTATAGCATCAAATTCATCAAAAAAATATATCCCTCTAGTATCTCTAATAGCATCAAAAATTTGACGAAGTTTTGCTGAGGTTTCACCCATAAATCTTGTAATAAGAGCATCTAAGCGGACAATGAACAAAGGAAGACCAAGCTCCCCAGCAAGCATTGATGCTGTCATAGTTTTCCCAGCCCCAGGAGGTCCTACTAAAAGTAGTTTTCGACGAGGATGAAGACCATGATTTTTAATTTTATGCACATTTCTTTGTTCTAAGATTATTCGATCTAACTGTCTAGCTACTGGTGGAGTTAAAATCATGTCATTAATTTTAAGAATAGGAAAAGAAACTTCTAATAAGTTTGCTACTTCTCCTCTAGGCTGAGCGATATGAATAACAGCTTTATTTTTTTCTAACGTATTTTCTATTGAGTTTTTTTTCTTTGCATTTTCGATAATTTTTTTTAGTTCAAGAGCTAACTTACCATGCCCCATTTTTGCTTCACGAGCAGCGACTTGCATTGCAACTGAATAAAAATGAGCATCATCACCATCCATGTGTGATTTTAATAATGCTTTCAATTGTTCTGCACTTGCCATTTGAGATCTCCTCAAAACTATTTGGCTTAATTAAATTTTAGGTTAAATCATTAATAAAAGCCATCTATTAAAGCTAACTACTCTTGACCTTGACTATAATTATAGATAGCATAAATATTCAATATATGAATATTATCAAAAAGGCTCGTTATATGCAAATTAATGCTGATAATCTTCAAGCAAAATCACTGATAAAATTTGCTAGAAAAGAATATTTTAATGAAAACCAAAAAGATTTTGCGAAAAGAGTAGGCAGTAAACAGTCATTAATATCAAAGTATGAAAGTGGATTTATATCTCCACCGAGTACACTTTTAATTCAATGTATGAATATTTATATGCAAAATAAAAATGTAAGTGATAGCAATGCTGATGTAGAAATAACAACAAATACTTTAGTCAATCTTGTTCAGTCTTTACTGGATGGTCAGGAGCAAGCGAATACAAGACAACTAGTTGCTAAACTCATTAGGATTTTATCAACTAGTTAGAAGTTTAATTGCATAGAATATGATTTAAAAAGACTTGAGTATCCTCGAACAGCGGCAATACCATTGTGTTTCATGATCTTCAGCACACGATTAGATCCACAGCTTTCACCTAGCTCTTTAAAATCCAGCGTAATGTGGCATAACCGTTTATTTTCAATGGTCCTGCCTGATTCGGGTTCAGGCATCCAAACTATAGTAGCCAGAACGAGCAATCTTTAGAATCCGACACATAGTTTTAATCTTAAATTGATGGCTGTATTTTAGGATAAACTGATACTTTAGTCAGGTAGGCTTGCAAAGTAACTTGTTGCCTTTTTAGAAAACTCCGTTCATCTTCAGTTTGTTTGGGATGACTTTTAAGGCGAAGGATTTCTTTCTTAGCCTCTGGCAGTTCATGTTCCTCAGTATTATTGTGTTAAGGCTGTACTGCCTTTAGCTATTTATGAATACTGTGTTGGGGGTGTGTACACCTAAATGTTCTGTGACATGAGTGATAGAATATCCGCACTTAGTAATCAATTTTACAGCTTCACCTTTAAATTCTGGGGTATAACGTTGTCCACTCATAATGTTTTCTTCTATGCAAAAAGAATAGATCATATTTGTCTAGGATAGGGGTGCAGTCCAAAATTATTGGATATTTAGTCCATTCCAAGCCAAAAGTTTAATGAGACTTTGAGCAAAGCCAGTGACCGTACTTAAAGATAGACGAAATAAAGATTTAATGATTATGCAACATTGGATTGCTGTGTCAGAGTATGTTTGATTTCTACCTTGTTTTCCTTGCGGTTGTTCATAACACTAAGTATTAGGATCAAACCACATGGCATATTTCCATGATTAATGAGATCTTGGTTGTATGAAGACCAATTGGTTGTACGATAAATTTTAGGTGTAGGCTTATTCATTTGGAAATTATATTGTGGGAAAAGCCTTTAGAGATAGGTTTGTGCAGCAAAGCACACTGCATACAAAAGCTATAACCAAAGGGTAATACTCCCATTTTTAATTGATTTTATAAGTAGAAAGCCAAAGTTCTTATCATTGTTTAAATTTAGGTGGTTTACCATCAACTGACATATGTGGTCGTTCATGATTATAAAAGTGTTGCCATATCGTTGTATAGTCTTCAACTTCTTCAAGCTCTCTAAATAAATATTGATTCAAACATTCATATCTAACCGTCCTGTTGAAGCGTTCTACATAAGCATTCTGTTGTGGATGACCAGGTTGAGTAAATACATGCTCAATTCCATGTTGAGTACACTATGCTTCCATCAAATCACTAACATACTCGGGTCCATTATCACTACGGATACGTTTTGGCTTACCTCGCCATGCAATTAATTGATCCAATCCCCTCAGCACTCGTTGAGCTGGCAAAGAAAAATCAATCAATATATCCAGTGACTCACGGTTATAATCATCAATAACATTGTGAATTCGGTAACTGCGACCATCACTCAGTTGGTCATGCATAAAGTCCATTGACCACGATTCATTTGGTGTTGATGGGACTGTAAGCGGTTCAGGCTTTATTCGCTGAATGCGTTTGTTTGGTTTAATTCGTAGGTTAAGCTCAAGCTCCTTATAAATTCGGTAAACACGTTTATGGTTCCATGAATAGCCTTTGACATTACGTAGGTACAAGAAGCAAAGCTGAAAGCCCCAAGTCTTATTCTCGTTGGTGAGCTTCAGTAGCCAGTCTGCAATCATCTTATTTTGCTCATCTAATTGAGCTTTATAACGATAACAGGTTTGACTAAGTTGAAAGATGAAGCAAGCTTTACTCACTGAAATCTTAAATTGTTCAACGGCTCGCTGAGCAAGAGATTTACGTTGTGCAGGCTTTATAACTTCTTTGACAGTGCATCCTGAAGAATATCTGCTTTAAGACGTTCGTCAGCATACATACGTTTCAGACGAGCATTTTCAGCTTCTAATTCTTTAAGTCGTGTCATCATTGAAATATCCATACCTCCATATTTCGCTTTCCATTTATAAAATGTAGCGGAACTCATACCATGTTCACGGCATAAGTTAGGCACAGGTGTTCCTGATTCAGCTTGTTTTAAAATGCTCATGATTAAGCTGTCTGAATATTTAGATGTTTTCATAAAAAATCTCCTTGAACAGGATTATTCGATTTTCTACTTTTGAGTTCAATTATTTTGAGGGGGGATTACCAAAGCATTCAATATCCTAAAAGATTTTTTGAGCCTACCATTACGAAAGGTGAAAAAATTTTTCTACATATGAATATGATTAGATAAATAAATTTATACTATAATCTTTAATTTAAAATTTTTATTAAATAAAACAGAGGTTTAAAAGTTTTAAGCCATCTTTGGAATAAAAATCTGTTAGTTTTTCAACTTTTAGAAGACTTAATTGTTTCTGAATTTCTTCTATGCGTTTTTTTGAGAAGGAAGTTTTCTCTGAAATATAGACTTTTTCCCAGAATTTTTTTAGATGCGAAAATACATAAACAGCGTGCAGTATTCCTTTATTATTTCGAGGTTCATGTTTCCAAGGAGAATATATTTTTTTATTTGTCGAAAGATAGAAATCATATTTTTTTTCTAATAAAGATAGTAGTAAATGCATAGTTTCATGAATCAAATTTTCTACAGTCCTTTCAAGCCAATTTTTTAGATTAATATCAGGTAAATTTATGAAAACTGTATAAGGTAAATTCGGGTCGCTAAAACTAATATCATTATAATCATTTTCTGTTTTTAATAAATGAATCGACTTAATTAATGACTTTGTATAAAAACCCATATGATCATTATCATATTTGGTAATATATTCAAAAGTATCTTTAATTTGTAGCATTGAATTTTTAAGATCATATGTTTGATCAAGATTAATGCCAATATCTGACCAAATATTAGACATGTAGTCTGGTAACTTTTGTAATATGCATAAATTTTCATTTAAGTTATTTAAGTCATTTATATAGTCAAAAGTATTGTAGTTTCTATAGTGAATATCACTATCTAATAAATCTAAAATATTCTCTTTAGACGGATATAAAAATTTATGCATGAAAATTATCTCGAATAAAAAGTAAAAATAATAGTGAGTCGATCTCCTGAATATATCTCACTTACAGCATGATGAGAATTTTCTGATATTTCAAAGCTTTGTAGTAAATTTCCTGTAGGAACTATTATATTATGTATCGATGATGCATCATTGTTAGTGAAGATCATACATAATCCACCGTTCTCAACATTCCAGTTCGAGTTGAAATGCATAAGTAGTCTGTGACTTTCTTTTATTGAGTCTTCATTTAGAAAATCATTATGTATTTTTATGACATGACCTTTCGTTAATTTATGAGCTACTACATCAATGTTGTCAAGTAAATCAACTGCATAAATCTTTTCTATCCTTGCCTTTAAGTCTGAAAGATATTCAGTTGATATTATAAATTTTAGGAAGTTCGGTAATTCAGTATCTTTTAAACTAAACTCATATTGTGTATAAAAACTGGCTTCTACTAAGTTCCATTGGGCATCATTTAATAGCCAATTTTGTATGCTTTCTTTTAAACATTCATCTATAGAATAATTAGAAAAAAAATGTTTATAAGGATATATCTCTAGAGGTATATCTTTTGAAATATTAATCATTTAATCCCCATTAAACTTAATAGTTTATAAATATAGTGTTTATGATCTTCACAGTAAATAGATGGATTGTCGAATTCATTTTCTTTACTCCACCTTGATAAAGGCATCCCGCCACCACAAATGAAATTTATTTCACAGTTGATACAATCTTTACATGTAGGCTTTTGAATTTTAGAACTTTCTTTATACTCATTAGATCTTAGAACATTTAATAAGGCATTCGCCACATTAATATTAGGATTATTCTCAAAGTAATCAGCACCATTAAAAGTTGCCCTTAATGTGTCATTTTTACGGATGTCTCCATTAGTCTCAATTACTAAAATTCCATAAGAGTTTTCTCCTTTTCCCTCTTTGTCAGGATTTCCTCCAAGAATTATTTTTATTAAATCATCAAAAAAGCGAATTGGAACTGGATTAGGGTCATTCAGATAATGCTCTAATAGTTCTCCCAACCATCTACCATATTCTAAACTTTCAAAATTTTCTTTGCCTTTTGGTAAGTACGTATGGTTGCCATCCTGTAAAAGTACATCAATACTTTTACTACCTATACTTTTTAAGTATTCATAATTTTCGACAGGTGATGTAGTTGGCTGAATCACAGATAATGTTCCTGAAAATAAAAAATCATTTTCAGGATGGGCAATTAACTTATCTATGCCATTTATAACTTTTTGAAATGAACTTTGCCCATCATGTGTGAATCGAGCAATATCATTTGATTTCTTTACACCATCTAAACTTACAGAAATGCTAGTTTTATAATGACTACAGATTTCGATTATTTCATCGCTTAATAGTATCCCATTTGTTTGGATAGCTATTGGATACTTATCATAATTAGGCAAAACTCTGCGTAATTTTGAAAGTAATTCTTTTAATTTTACAGAACCTAATAGTAATGGCTCACCACCATGTAGTACAACCGCGAAACCATTATTTTGAAATGAGGTGACTTGATCTATACTTTTGCAAATAGAATCAATTGTTTCGTTACTAATTCTTTTAGGTTGGTTAACCCAATTTTGATCTTGACCTTGATATACATAACAATAACTGCAATCAAGGTTACATCTGCTAGCAACCTTGATTAACAGAGTATCTAAATTATTGAACATTATTAGCGATTATGTCGGTTATGAACTCGGTCATAGTTACCGCCAACGCATGACATTTGTTCTTTTTCCATTTTTACCTCTTTAATTAGTCGTTGTAACACGACACTATTTAAAGCTGGTTGCTTGATGCTATTAACATTTACTGTTGACTGTGTAGTTGGCTGCATGATAGTGCACTCGTTTAATTATTGATCTAATTATAAAATAGAATTTGAAAAAAACAAATAAAATAAATAGGTTATAGATTTTAATGAGTGTTATAATTTATATAACTTATTGAAATTAAATGAAAAATATTTTAAAAAATAGATTGTGTCAAATTTATACAGAAGCTTTATAGAAATACACTTAAGGTATATCTGACTGAAAAATATATATTTTATTTGGTTGTTTTTAATATTACTATGAAATGATATATAGAAAAATGTAAAAAAGAGTATTGTTATCAATGTGAGGAAGTTCCAATGGATAATTCGGAAGTTAAAAATTTTAAGTTGAAATTTGATATAAAAAATAAGGATCTTCTTGTTTGGAATAATGAAATCATAATGTCTCGTACTGAGGAAGATTATTTTAAGAAAATGTTTATCATTCTGGAAAAATTAAATCTTTGTACTGATTCTATTTTAGAAATAGGATTTGGTCTTGGAATTTCTGGTAGTTTAATTCAAAAGCATCTTATACCTACGAAACATCATATAGTCGAAATAGAAGCTAATATCTTCAAAGATTTACTTGCATTTACTCAAGAGAATAGTGGAGTAGTAGCAACTTTAGGGGATTGGAGATTAATTGATCTACCTGAAAAAGAATATGATTTTATATTCAATGATGCTTATGACTATGGAGGTATTTCTGAATATGCTAATTTTTCTTATGATGATCATTATCTTATTTTTAGTAAAATTTTAAAAGATGATGGTGTTATATGTCATCCACATTTTGGTGATGGACCAGTAAGAGATGTTAAAGGTTTTAAAACTACAATTGTTGAAAGATTAAAAGTAAACCCTATTGTTATGTGGGATCAATCTATATGTGAAGATGCTGCTATAGTCTTAAGAAGGAAAGATTAGCCGCTATTGAATCAAATGGATGTAATATTTGTAGATTGATTCCAATATTGTGAATTACAGAATCATTATTAGAAAGTACATCCTTTATAAATGTTAAATTTTTGAAGATTTAGCTATTAAATTTAACAAAATACTTTACATGGTTTTATTAAATTATTGAAAATAAATGTTTATTTTTAAGTTATGGTGTGTATCCCTTTTGAATCATATATCTCAAGGATTGGCTAGGCTGTTTGAGATTAATTTTATCCAAAGTAATTTAAACTCAAAAGCTTGCTGAAATACATCGCCGCGCGTATTGGGTCAATAGGCGCGGCGATTTTTATTTTGTGTTGGGATCAAACCTTTAGTTATTTAGCTTCGGTTAAGTATCTGAGATAGCCTAAAATTCGGCAATTTTATAAAGAAAATCGCATTGCCACATAAAATCAAAATTACCCCGATCACAGCATTGATATGCCATTGATAGCCTTCCCAGAAGGTTGAAATGACCAATGCGACCAATGGAAACAACAAGGTACTATAAGCCGCCTTACCCGCACCAATACGCCCAACTAAATAGAAATAAGCAGTAAAGCCAATCACTGAGCCAAACACAGCCAAATATAATAAAGCGCTGACTGCACTGAGTTGCATGCTTGGGAAAAACTCATCCTGCTTCATTACTGCGATCAATGCCATTAAGATTGAACCATATAACATGCCGTAAGCATTGGTGGTAAAAATATCGAGTCCTTTTTTTTGATGGCGCGTACTGATCATATTTCCCAGAGAAAAGCCATAGGTTCCCAATATGCAAAGACCTATACCCATCAACGTATATTGATTTAAGCTGCTTCCCATCACATCATGCCAAAACAAGGCAATAATCCCCAAGCCACCGAGCAGAGCAGCAGGATAAAAACTTTTAGAAATCTTTTGCTTAAAGAAAATTTTGGCATTGAGTGTGTTAAAAATCACTGCCATCGAAAAAATGACAGCTTCTAAACCACTACTGATATATTGAACTGCAAAGTAAAAGCAAACAAAGTTGAAACCAAAAATACAGCAAGCTTGCAGCATGCAGAATAAATGGTCGTTTAAAGCCAACTTGTGCTTTTTTCGACACAAAAGAATCAAGGCAAATAGACACATTGCTGAAATAAAGAAGCGCCAAAACACCGCTACATTCACCGATATTCCACTTTGCTGTTGCAGACTAATTGCAATCCATGTCGTTCCCCAGATCACCACGACCAACACATATAAGAGTGCATTCATATTCTTTCAATCAAACTCAAACGATCGACATTATTGTGCTTGATTTAAGCCCGTTATTTCTTGTACCTCCTTGTGATTGCTATCATGATCTTGTGGTTTTTTTCTACTCACATGTTTATATCAATGATAAAATAAGCCTGAAGTCCTACTCAAAATATTCAAATTTAATACTGCCTATAGACGATGAAATATCAGATTCTCGATCAATTGCAACAGCATAAAGCGCAACTGCTTGATTCGGTTGAGTTGGGTTCCGGTATGCAATTGGCCATGTGGCAAAATGATCAAGACCGCGTCAGTGTTTGCAGTAACCACCATACCTTAAGCATGTATATTCAAGGGGGTTATCACAGTTATCAAAAGACGGCACAAGGTTGGCATAACGGCGGTGGTCCCGATCGTATGTGTTTGATGCCACATGATTTTGAGTCCACATGGGACTTACGTGATTCCCTTACTTTTGTACACCTTTACTATACCAAGCAACATCTACAACGCGTTGCCGAACAGGTATGGGACCGTGAACCGAGTCAAATTATTCTAGACCCGCAAATTTTTGTCGCTGATCCACAGATTGCCATGATCTATCGTCACTTTTTATTAAATACGACTTGGCAGCAGAGTGAAAATCACCTGCAAATGAGTACAGCCACGACACTGTTGCTGAATCATCTCATTAAAAATTACAGTGCTGCTCAGTGGCAGGCGCCAGAGATCAAGGGAGGCTTGTCACCTTATACACTCAAACACTTGTTGGCATGGATTGATCAGCATATTCAGCACAGCTTGACCTTATCTGATTTGGCTCAACAGGCTCAACTGAGTGAATATCATTTTGCGCATATGTTTAAGCAATCCATGCAGATACCACCTCATCAATATGTGATGCAACGTCGTCTAGAATTGGCTCACCAGGCTTTACTACAAACGACAGCAAGTTTGGTGGACATCTCAGAACAATACGGATTCAGCTCAAGTAGTCATTTTAGCAATCGCTTTAAAAAGCACTTTGGTTATTCTCCGTCTCAAATGAGAAAAGAGGAGAAAAGTCGCGATAAATATGATCGATACCCTGAAATCGGAAACTAAAACAAGGCTTTGCTATATAGAACTGATCATGGATAGTTTTTATGATCACAACAAAAATAAGAATTTCAATGCTCAGGTATCTGCTAAAACGAATACTACATGAATGCTTTAAACCGTTTTTGGCAATATATTGAATATATGTCGATTTCACCCAACAAGGCTGAATGATCAACCTTGTTGAATGCATTTAAGTGAAAAACTGGTCATTTAAAAAATGCGCGAGCTGTGCATATAGTGATTGGTCACTTGATTATAGGTTTCGAGAATTTTTTGACTGCTGTTGGTGCGAAGTGCTGTATTGAACTGATGCATATACTCAAGTAATTGTGATTTTGCTTTGCTTGCAAACTCAGCGGTGATGGCTTGATCTTCATAGAGTAAAACATAGTTTTTGGCAAAGCCATAAATCATAAACAAAGCTGTTTTCTCAAAATCTGATTCGCAATCAAGAATTTGATCTTCACAGTTTATTTTCAATTGTTTAAATGCATCGGTACCAAAAGGAAGGTTTTGGAATTGCTCCAAAATAGCTGAGAACGTCATTTTTAAAGTCCACGCAAAAAGAAAATCTACAGATTAAATCTTGCGAGGTCAAGCTGCTTTTCACGAAGAATGAGAAAGTTTGTTAATTTATAAAACCGATTTATTTTATTAAAAACTACAGTTTTACCGATTTAATTATTTTTCGTATAGTGGTTTCACAGACAAGCAATCCCTGAAACCTATTGAAGGAAGACCCAATGAGTTTAATTAATACTGAAGTTAAAGCTTTCAACGCAACTGCATATAAAAACGGTGAATTTACTGAAGTATCTGAAAAAGATTTTTTGGGTAAATGGTCAGTGGTGTTTTTCTACCCTGCAGACTTTACCTTTGTTTGCCCAACAGAGTTAGGTGATCTGGCCGATCATTATGCTGAATTCCAGAAAATGGGAGTAGAAATTTATTCAGTATCGACCGATACACACTTTACCCATAAAGCTTGGCATGACAATTCAGACGAAATCAAAAAGATCCAATACCCAATGATCGGTGATCCAACTTGGGCACTGGCAAAAAACTTTGAAGTGCTGATCGAAGCTGAAGGTCTTGCAGACCGTGGTACCTTTGTGATCGATCCGGAAGGCAAGATTCAAATCATTGAAATCAATGCTGGCGGTATTGGTCGTGATGCACAAGAGTTATTGCGTAAGGTCAAAGCTGCACAATATGTACATGCACACCCGGGTGAAGTTTGCCCTGCTAAATGGAAAGAAGGCGATGCGACACTTGCACCATCGATTGATCTGATTGGTAAAATCTAATTGTTCAATCTTTTTTTAGAATCAAAAAACCAGAAGTATTACTTCTGGTTTTTATTTTTAAATGGGTTTTATAGTAGATAACCCTCATGTTGAGGTGCATAAGCACGGATGCCTTCAACAAGGTCTTCAATGAGTTTTTCCATCACCAAGCGTTGTCCTTTTCTTGAGGCATAAACCAGTTGTACAGTCCCTATATTGGAACACCATTCCGGTAAAAGATGGATTAATCGGCCTGAAAGAATATCTTGTTCTACCGTTAAATATGGCAAATCGGCAATACCTAAACCATCTAAAACTGCATAATAAGCCCCCATCAGATCATTACTTTTGATACGCGGCTGTAGTGGAATATCAATTTCTTCCTGTTGCTCATTATGATGTAAATGCCAATGATAGTGCTGTTTGTCGGTACCTAAGACAATGCTGGGAAATTCACATAATTCAGTCACATGTTGAATTTTACGATCACCCAAAAGTTCAGGACTAATGACTAAACAATGGGTCGTTTTAATAATGTCGCGAACAATGATGCTAGAGTCTTCATTCATGGTGAAATTGGTACGAATCGCCAGATCAATATCATCATGTAACACATCAATACGTCGACTGGTCAGTGCCAATTCAACATTGACCTTGGGATATTTCTTTAAAAACCGATTTAAAATAGGACGAACTTGGTGTTCTAACATGACGGGTGGGCAACTAATTTTAATCAACCCTTGTAATTCAACTTTCTGTTTTAACAGTACATTCTGTGCAGTATCTGCTTGCTCAATGATTTTTGAACACTCTTCAAAAAACTCCTGTCCTAAAGGGGTGACTTTAAAATGACGTGTCGAGCGTTGAATCAAAGTGACATTAAATTTTGCTTCCAAATCCAGAATGCGTCGACTGAGTTTTGACTTGGTAATATTACTGGCTTCACTTGCAGCACTAAATCCGCCGTGCTTTACAACCAAATAAAAATAATAGTAGTCATCAAAAGAATGCACAGTTTTATCCCTGAATGAAGTCGCTTTAGATCATATCATTGATAGGAAAATATGCTCAATCATATCCACTCAAAATAGAAATGTAAGGGCTTACATTTCTATTTGAGTATGGATTGTCTTATTTTTGAGAAGTATTCTGGTTGTAGCTGTTGATGAGATTGCGATAGTCAGGAATATGGTTGCCAAATAATGTACCTAAGCCTTCGATATCATTACGCCAGTCGCGATGTAACTCACACGCAGCACCAAACCAAGTCATTAACTGTGCGCCCGCACTGCTCATACGATCCCATGCTGAATCACGCGTAAGTGGATTAAATGTGCCAGAAGCATCCGTTATGACAAAGACCTCAAAGTCTTCTTCAAGTGCAGAAAGTGCAGGAAAAGCCACACAGACTTCAGTGACAACCCCTGCAATAATCAATTGTTTCTTGCCCGTTGCTTTTACCGCTTTGACAAAGTCTTCATTGTCCCAAGCATTGATTTGACCTGGACGAGCGATATAAGGTGCATCTGGAAACAATTGTTTTAGTTCAGGTACAAGCGGACCATTGGGACCATTTTCAAAGCTGGTGGTTAAAATGGTAGGAAGGTTAAAATATTTGGCTGCTGCTGCCAGTGCCAATACATTGTTTTTAAATTTATCAGGATCGATATCACGGACTAAAGACAGTAATCCCGTTTGATGATCGACCAACAATACGGCTGCATCTTCTTTATTTAAACGAACGTAAGGTTTTCCCATTTTTTATATCCTGACTTTAAAAAAGTTGAAATTATGCTTAAAAACAAAACAAACTGCTTTGTATGAACTTTATCTTAAGGGGTTTATATTGAACAAATAAGCCTAAAAAACGAGATAAATAATCCTATATATAAGATTATTATTGGGCATGTAAGGCTGAGTATTGGGGGCTAATGTCCTATTTTTGAGATACAGTGTATTGATGGATTCCTATATCCAGCACTTTAAAAAACATAAAATACAATCATATTAGAGCCTAGAGATAGGAGTATTGAGATGAAAAGAATTATCGGTGTATACCGCAATCAAAATATGCATTGGGTGGGTGATGGCTTTCCAGTAAAAAGCTTGTTTTCGTATGATCGTCTAGGTCAGGCAATCAGCCCGTTTTTACTTTTGGACTATGCTGCACCGTATACTTTTGCACCTAGTCATGAACAGCATGGTGTGGGCTCGCATCCTCATCGTGGCTTTGAAACTGTGACCATTGCCTACCAAGGTGAAGTGACACATAAAGATTCACATGGTGGTGGTGGAACGATTAAAACAGGCGATGTGCAATGGATGACTGCGGGTGCCGGTTTGGTCCATGAAGAATTCCATTCACATGAATTTACTGAAAAAGGCGGAATTTTTGAGATGGTTCAGCTTTGGGTGAATTTACCTGCGGCAGATAAAATGACCCAACCGAAATATCAGGCCATTGCTGCGCAGGATATTCCAGTGATTGATTTTGATGATGATGCAGGTCATCTACGTGTCATTGCTGGAAAATATGCTGAACAACAAGGCGCTGCATCAACCTTCAGTCCTGTGAATGTCTGGGATGGTCAATTAAAAGCAGGTCATGAGCAGATTATTCATGTTCCAGTGGACCATAATGCCTTGGTGGTTGTTCTTGAAGGTGAAATGTTGCTCAACGGTACACAAAAAGTACTCGACAGTTCGATTGTCATGTTTGATCAAGATGGCGATGCTGCAATCCAACTCGAAGCGGTGCAAGACGCTAAGTTTTTGGTGTTGACAGGAAAACCATTGAATGAGCCTATTCAAGGTTATGGACCATTTGTGATGAATACCAAAGAAGAAATCGTACAAGCGTTTAACGATTTCAATCAAGGTAAATTCGGTGAAATTGCAGCTGAAGCTTAAACGAAGGCGGATTGTAAAATCCGCTTTTTTTATACTTTAAATCGAAACAAGCACTAGCTAAAAAAGAAAAAGAGCTTTGATCTCATCAATCAAAAGCTCTTCACGCTGTAGTTTTCTTGTATTCGGAATCTGTATTTTTATCTGGTGGTTTTAATGTATTTCATGCATCATAATTAATAAAAAATGTGAAGTAAAGCACACATTTGCTTATTTGTTTAAATTATGATCATGACCATTAAGAATGATCGATACATATTGCGACAGCAAGGTCAAAATTTTCTTTCCATAAACCCTTTTCCAAGTGAAAAAAAAGGATCTCTATTCCACACTATAGAGATCCTTTTTATGCTGTAGTTTCTTTTATTGTCGGTATTGTCATAATTATTTGTTTTTATTGTAAATGTGATTTGATTATCATTTTTATGCTGTAAATCATAAATAAGAAAATATGGTTTGTAAACGATTTTTTAATAAATAGTTAAATTATCTTCATGTTTTTAACAGAATTTTTGAATATATGAAAATAAAAATGAAATATAAATCATGTAGATCGCACACCTGATCACTGTTTAGGATTCCGATGAATGGTAAGCTTAAAATGAGCATTTTTTTCTAAAAAATTTCCAACAAAAAAAGTTAAATGTGGAACTTTTTAATACCGCGATTTAATCCGCTATAGCTCATAATAAAAAAAATGGTTACGCACGGATAATAACTTTGGATATTGCAGTGATTGGTAGTGGTATGGCTGGCCTAGCTACCGCAAGAATTCTTAAAGATGCAGGTCATCACATTACCATCTTTGAAGCATTACCTGGTCGTGGTATGGATAGTCACAGTATTGAGTTTGAAGGTGGTCTAATTGATGCGCCATTACGTGTGATGAATCCACATTTATGGAAAAATACACTGAGCCTCGCGACACATTTGGGTATAAAAACATTTCCTGTCCGCACTTTTATGGCGTGCAGTTGGTTATTTGAAGACAAGACAGAAACTTGGTTGACCACATCACGCACTCGGATTGGTAATTTTCCGATTATCAATAACCGCAAAGGCATCAAGCAGTACGGATGGCGCTTAGTGAAAGGCATGTTGCAACTTAAAACAGCCATTTCTCAGTTTTTTAAATCTAAAAATCAGGAGATTACCCTCGCTGATTTTATCAATCATAATGAAATCGAAGAAGTATTTTGGCATGGAGCAGTGATGCCAGTGCTCTATACCATCTGTACCTGTGACCCTAAAACCATTGGTGAATGGCCAGCAAAACCGCTGTTAATCTTTTTAAAGCAATTGACCGATGGCGATGCTTTACTGCGTTTGCATGGGGGAACTCCTGCTTTTGTCGATAAATTAATTGAAGGCATTGATATACACAGCAGTTCTGAAATTAGGCTTGTTGAAGAACAGGGCGAAGGTGTATTGGTTAAAAATGCCCAAGGTGAGCAATTCCAATTTGACCGTGTTGTGGTGGCTACACCGACCAATAAATTGGAAAGCTTTTTAAATGCTGAACAGTTTGCTGATGACATTGAACTTTTGAAAAAGTTTAAGTTTGAGCAGGGCGAATTGGTGATGCATACCGATGCAACGGTGATGCCGCCCAATCGTAAAGACTGGTCAGTGCTGAGTTATATGATGGACCGTAAATTTACCAAGCAACAGTTTACAGTCTGGCTGAATTCGATCGAACCGAGCCTTGTCGGCAAATCTCCAGTGTTTCAGACATGGCGTCCAGTGACAGCCATTGATCCCAAGAAAGTGATTTCTACGGTGACTTTAACCCGTGCTGTAGTTGATTCGGAAACGGTCGCCTTGAATAAAGAGTTACAAGCACGTCATAAAGTGGCAAATCGCAAAGTGTTTTATTGCGGTTCATGGTCATGTGATGGTTTACCGATTCTAGAGTCTGCGGTGACTTCTGCCATGCATATTGCAGAGATTTTTAATGCCCCATTGCCATTTAAAGGCTTAAAGCCTAATGTTGAGGTTGCACCACAACTGGGTTATTAAGACTAAATCAATCCAATGGTGTATGACCAAGCACGATAGATTGAGCATTTAACCATGAAATGGATTCAAGCAATTCAGCAGCAGCTTCCCCAACATAAATATGCAATCAATGCAGAGATGTTGGGCGATACGGCTGAATGTGCTTGGACCAATCTCGGTTTTTGGACCGATACTACAGCATCGTATCCGCAAGCCTGTCAGCAGTTGGCAGAACGGCTTGCGCAAGCGGTACAACTACAACCACATGATCGTGTGCTGGATTTGGGTTGTGGGCAAGGTGCGAGTTTAAAGTATTGGTTAGCACAGCATCAGATCAAAGATCTTGAAGCGGTAGAGTTACAGCCAAAGTGTGTCGATCATATTCAAAAACAGCTACCGCAACTTAAAGCAGTACATTGCCAATCATTTTTGAATTTAAACAGAAATTCATTTTCAGATCTTTTTGATGTGGTGATGTGTATCGATGCGGCCTATCACAGCGATTTAAATTCCTTCTTGGCTTCAGTCTCACCCCTTTTAAATTCAAAAGGACGTTTAGGTTTTCATTATCTGATGCTGTCAGATGCGCATTTAAATTCAAAACAAAAACTCAAATATCGTTATTTACTTAAAGCCGCAGATGTACGCTTCAACGCTTTAATGACAGAGCAGCAGATTCAGCAAACCTTGGCGCAGCATCATTTTGAGCAGATCAATATTCAAGATCTGTCCACTGCGGTATTTGCAGGGTTCAGTCAATATATTGCTTCAAGAAAAGACATGGGGCGGGGGCTAGACCAATTTAAAATACAAATGACCGCAAAGCTATGTAAGACCTTATTTGCAGAAGGGATTATGCGTTATATACAGGTCAATGCGGTAAAAATATAACGATAGTCGGTTCGATTGAACCGTCTCAATTGACTTAAAATACGCATGATGAATGCATCCGCCAAAAACAACAAAGCCTCACTAAAAAGCGAGGCTAAGTAAAAATGGTGCCGGCACACGGATTCGAACTGTGGACCTACTGATTACAAGTCAGTTGCTCTACCAACTGAGCTATGCCGGCAACGTGGCGAGAATTCTACAGAAAAATGATAAGAATGCAAGCCAAAAAATAAGCACTTAATTGGGGTTGAGTAATTTTATTTAAAATCAAAGACTTTTTATATGTTTTCGAGCGCTGTGATACCGAAAGATTGATTAAAGGAAATTAAAAAATTAAATCATGATAGATAAAACATAGATGGGTGTATAAAGCGATCTAGCGTGTAATGTTAAAATTTTGATGGTTTCAGAGGTTTAGCCAAAAATTGTCATTGAAAAAACCACACTGTTGGCAAGCAGTAAAATTGCAAATAAAATGATCTGGAAATTTTTCATGGTATTTATTTTTTAATGTGAAATAATATGCATTATTTGTATCAAAGTTGATTTGATATGTAAATAGTGAAGTATTTATTATTTCAAAAAAACATATTATTTTTTAAGTATTTTTAAAACCAAACCATAAAAAATTGATCGTGAGTGATCTTATCTTTCTGTCAATGGTGTGGATTGATGTCAAACATCTTCTGGAACAATCTGAGCATATACATTATTCAGCCTAAACTGACCTAAAGTAAATGAAAGCAATACAGGTGAACGCTGTATGCTGGCAAAAAGGCTTACGGTAATGTAAGCCTTATGGTTTTAAGTGAATTTGAATAAATCTTTATCCGATATTAAAAATATAGACTTATTTTCTCCTCAAAATATGATCTAAATCTTGTGCGCATTCTTCTAGAGTGATTGCCATATCAAATTGCATTTGGGGTTTCAATTCGTTTGCGAGTTTTCTCCATTGCTCAATCAACTGGATAGCTTTCTGAATTTTATGTTTATTTACATCTTTGGCAATTGTTGGGGTGTATCCACCACGTTTAGCATTTTTGACTTGTCTTACATAATTGGCGCTGTTATTCATTATGGCTCCCGAATAGCAGTTTTATGTCATAAACTTGTTTGAATCGCTAAGAGTTACTGCATCATCATTATCTAAAGAGAATATTACATCTATATGATTTTTATTTTGTATTTCACCTCCTATGCATGTCACGAGAAGTTCTTTTCACTTGATACTAATTCAAGAAAGTATGAATTGAAATAGGGAATTGTCTGATTCATTGAGTGGATATGTATCTATTTGCTTCAAAAAGTCGGTTAAATATCGTATAACTCAATGAAGTTAAAATCAGAACAATTGAGAATGAAAAGATTCAGTATTTTATTATTTTTGGTTTCGGTCGCACATGCTGAAGTTCCGAATGAATGTCAGTTGGTTGAAGAGACCTCCGAAATGTTAATGCAGTTACGTCAACGTGGTTTGTCGTTGGATGATGTGGACTTTAATCCTGAAGCCTTGTCTCCCAAAGAACAGGTATTGTTAAAAGGTATGATTGACGATGCAAAGGATGTTCCGATTTATCAAATTCCTTTAACCCGGCAAAAAGCCATTGATGATTTTAAACTCAAGTGGCAAGAGGTGTGTCAGTCAGCAGATGTAGTGATGCCGACTGAAACGAGATAGCTCTTATTTTTCGATCAAGCTAACAAGTGGGTAGAAGTGAGACAGTTTCTGATTGTTCCATTCAATCGGATTGGAATAGAAACCGAGGTGTCCAATACAAATCGGTTTCAGTCAAAGTTACATCATATCTGTGTTTGATGTTTTCGATAGACCATACCCGGACTTAAGTGAACCGATAAAGCTGACCTTCTATTTCAAGTTCAACATATTTGATCTGTTTGGTTGGGCAGTGATCTAGAATAATACTCAAACCCTCATCCGTCAGGTTTTCACCATCCGCTCCCCAAGTCACAATTTCACAAGATCGACCATCTTTTGTTGCAATCTTTAACTCATCTATCCACAGATCCCTGAATTGATGGGCTTTCATAAATTCAATACTAATAATCTGATCTATATGGGGTCTTGGATCTGCGGTGTACATGAACCAGATCAGCGGGTATGTAGGATTGTTACAATCAACGCTGTATTCATTTGAACCACAATGCTGCATGTTCATCGCTGATTTTGATGATGCTTTTACTGCTTTTGTTGTTAAAGGTGGTGTAGAAAGGCGTAAAGAATCATGTTGTGAGGTGTTTGTGACAGTGGCTTCTGATGCCGAGCTTTGGGGCTGATCAGGCTGAAGCATTGCTTTAGCATAGTTCTCTCGTTGGGCTTGTTGGGAATGGGTCAATAAAATATACACAATCCCTGCAAGGGCAACCATCAAGATGGCAATGATAATGATTTGTAGCTGAAGTTTCATGTCATTCTCCTTTTTATTTTTTATAAAAGGTGATGATGGTCAAAGCCTATTTGGATTTAAGCAGCAATCCACCGACGATCAAAAGAATTAGTACGCCAGATAAACTCACGTTTTGATTTGCTGGCGCAACCGAGCGTCAGGAGTGAACAGGTGATGATTAAAATTGAAGTCTGAATGTTCATGATTCTCTCTCATTTATTGTTGTGATTATTTTTTAAATTTAGATTCAGCGATTTGATCGAATTCAAGGCGTAGTTTGCCTGTCCAAAGTGCAGTTATGCCTTTAGATCAATCTAAGCTGAAATAAATCTATGACGTTTGCCGAAGGCAGGGGATATGCCTAAAACGTTTTTGAGAAAGAAATAAAAATAAGAAATGTTGAGTCATGATCGACTACTCCTTAGGTTAAAGAAGTCCTGCCGAATCACTGTCAATTGATTATGGTGGCAGAACGAAAGGGGGTTGACAGACTGAACCTAAGAATCAGCACACCCGAAGGTGTCCCCCTCCCGTTCTACCGCAGAGGGAGCACGAGAACTCACACCAAAAGATGAACTCTTTTAGTGCTCTTAGGAAACGGTCTGTCAAAACCGACTGGCAATGTAGGCCAGCAGTTGAATGATAAGTTTTAGGGTGGGTTTAGTCAAATGGGTGTGGGGGAGGTTTTAGGGAGGGGATGTAATATATAAATTGATTTACGATAATAATATCGTGATTTAAAAAGTCGAACTAAATGTGTAGGGTTTTTAATAATGATTAGAAAAGATATTTTTGCAAGTGACTATTAAATTAATGATATGCTTTTGATAGATAAAATTAACCTATAAAAATTTGTTTGTGCTTTGGTTTTAAGACAATTTATTCTAAGGGTAAAAAATGCAAAAGCGTGGTCGTCAAATTCGTCTGTTTTATGTAGATGGACAGCATAACGGTATCGTAAGAGCTGAGCTTATGAATTGGACGGGCTATGTTTATGCAGCACCAAGAGCAAGTTTAAAGCAACTCATTGAAAAAGAAGATGCGCACGGCTCAGGAATTTACTTTTTGATAAGTAAAGCCCAAGAGCTTGAAGGAAAGTACAGTGTCTATATTGGGGAAACTGTTAATGGTATCCTAAGAATGCAACACCATGACTATAATAAAGATTTTTGGGATACAGTGATTCTCGTTCAGTGTAAGGATACGACTTTAACCAAAACACATTGTGCTTATTTAGAGTATCGAACTTATCAATTCATTAAAGAAAAAACCTTGTACCAATTAGAAAACAAGCAAGAACTTAAAAACTATGCAGGAAAGCTATCTGATGCCGATATTTCGGATATGGAAACGTTCTTTGATAATTTAAGTTTTGTTTTACCTGCTTTAGGTGTCAATGTTCTTACACCTATTACTTCTATTCCTGATCATCAAAGTAATTCTATATTAGCTTTAAAAGAGCGAGGTGATGTAGAGTTTATGATTTCAAGCCGTGATCATAAAGTAGCGGGGCAGGCTTATATCAAGGATGGAGTTTTTTATGTTCGCCAAGGATCTATTGGAAAGAAACAACAAACTCAATCTCAACACAATTATATTATTAATCAACGTCAATCTTTAATAGATAAGGGAATGATTCGAATCGATGATGAGAAAATAGAGTTTACCCAAGATGTTGCTTTTACCAGTACGTCAACACCTGCAGCGATGTTGTTTGGTCGCCCAACAGCAGGACCTACTGTATGGAAACTTTTAGGCGAACCAAAAACAAGTTATAAGGATTGGGAGGAAAGGCAAGTTAAAAAAAAGATATATAATTAAAGATAAAGGCAGTTAAATTAGAGAAATTATAAATATCATTATTAGAATTGGTTCAATAACTTATGTATGAATTAGCATTAAGACTTTTAAATAATTTTCATCAGTGGCATGAACTTATACTGACAAGCATTAAGGCTATTATTGCGATTGGAATAATGTGTTTAGTTGCGTATCTAGTAAGCATTGGTTACATACCATCGGAAATTAGCTTTGGTGATACCCTTGTTTTTTTACTGATTTTTGTGGCATGTTCCCTCGTCTATGGTGGATTGAGCATGGTATTATTTTTCTTTGGTATATCTCTCACCCCATTGGTATATCTAATTTTCAGTACAGTTGATAAATATTTACCACCTCATATAAGAATAGGAAAAAAGCTCCCTTTTCCAAAGATTAGTATAACTACATTGTTTATATCAATTTACTTTTTATATGTCACTCGAGGTTTGCTGTTATTACATTGGAAAATTAGCCTATATGTAGCACTTACATCTGCTCTCATTGCATTATTTTATTATCCTTTTTATATAAATCGGCTGAAAATAAAAGAATTTAGTAATAAATTTGAAAACTTAAAAGAAATAATTGATGATCCAAATGCGAGTGATAACCTTAAAACCTTTGCAACGACCAAACTTAAAAGATTAGAAATACATATTAAAGACAGTATACAAATGACGTTTTTTATTGTTCTGACACCGCTTGTTCCGATGTTTTTGATTGGAGATATTGGTAAGTTATTTTTGGATTATACAATGCAAAAAACAGGTGTCAGTACCGAAAAAGCGACACTCTATATCAAAGCTCCTTATGCGAATTTAATTGATTTACCTAAAACGACAACCAAAGAGCTTAACCAAGATCAAATATTTATTTTTAAAGATATCAAAGTCTTATTTCAAGGTATTGGTAAAAATACTTTGATTTCTTATAAAGTTAAAAATATTGAAAAGCAGATCGTAATTCCAAATGAGTATATTACTGTGGAGAGGATTAAGAAAGTGGATGAATGATATTAATAAACTTTAACATCCAAAGTTTGGTGTTAACTAGTACGTTTAAGATGTGGTTAAAATATTTTGGGGTGAATATGAAAATTGATGCACAAGTAAAATCGATTGAAAAATTAAAGGACTATTTTTTTTTGGTACCTGATTATCAACGTGAATATGTTTGGAAAGCTGATGATCAGGTTGAACAATTTTTAACAGATATTGATAATGAATATGATGAAGATGTTGAGCAACAAGAAAGCTATTTTATTGGGTCAATAATCATTGTTAAAAATAAAAATAAGTATGACGTAATTGATGGTCAGCAGCGTCTGACAACTATCACACTAACCTTGTGTGCAATTCGAGATTTACTATCCAATCAAGAGCTAACTGAGTTACAAAAAAACCATTTAAGCACTGTAAACAACTTGCTGTATAGTTTTGATTTAGACACTGAAAAGCATCTACTTCGCCTTGAACTACAATACGAAGAAAGTAAGAATTTTCTAGATACACTCATTCTGAAAGAAAAATATGAGGGTGAAAATACTGCATCCATTCAAAAAATGCGTGCTGCTTATAATCAAATTTACACTTACCTTCAAAATATTTTGCAAAAAGGTGTGCCTGCTTTAACCAAATTTGCACGCTATTTTATGAGTAAAATTGATCTAGTATTAATTGAATCTGAAGATGTCGGAAGTGCATTAAAAATTTTTGAAACTATCAACCAACGTGGTGCAAGCTTAAATGCAATGGATTTGGTAAAAAATCTATTATTTAGTCAAGCCAATGAAAGCCAATTTAATACCATTAAAGAAACATGGAAAAAGATTAATGATGCTTTACAAAGCTGTGGGGAAGATGAAAATCCATTACGGTTCCTCCGTTACTTCATGATGGCACGTTATCATAATGGGATTCTGCGAGAAGATGATATTTATAAATGGATTATCTCAGCTCCTGGTAAAGCAATTTTGAAATATGAACAACAACCTATTGCATTGGTTCAAGAAATTGAATTTATGGCACAGCGTTATTCGGGCTTAGTGAATGCAACCAAAAGATTAGCTGACGGTAGTGACTATCCACATGTCACAAATATTGGTTTTTTAAATAAATATAAATCTAGACAACATTTAGTGATATTGCTGGCTTTATCAAAAAAAGCAGATAAACAAGCGATTGATTATTTGGCTCAGCAAATAGAAAGCTTTTACTTTGTCACGAATACAGTGGGCATTTTAGGTAAAAGTAATGAACACTCATTTGCCAATTGGGTGGTTTCATTCCGTGGCAAAACAACCATAGAAGAAATTCAACAAGCTGTAGAAAAAACCATTGTACCGTATGTACTAGATCGCTTAGAGAGCCTGAAATTCAAATTCTTAAATATCCGTCATGATGGTTATAATCCTCAGTATCGTCAGCGTTTTATTTTAGGTTTGTTAGAAAATCAGGCACGTACTCAAGCAGGACTATCCGAGTTTAACTTTAAGCAAATCGGGCAATTAGAAATAGAGCACATTTTCCCACAAACACCAAAAGATAATATGTTGCCAGAAGAGTTCTTGGATAAGGCTGAATACAACAATACCATTTATAAGTTAGGCAACGTGACTTTACTTGAAAGTGTTATTAACCAAGCCATAAATAAAATGAATGACCTAACAACCAATTGGTTTGAGCAGAAACAGCAAGAATATGCAAAATCTAATTTGTTGACTGTTAATTTGTTAGATCACCAATATAATATTGGTAAACAGACGGCAATTACTCGTTTTAAAAATAGCAAAAACTACATGTTTGAAAGTTGGTCAAAACAAGCGATTACGGCTCGTCAACAGATCATGTTAGATCTTGCGTTAGATGTGTGGCGATTTAATGATCAGCGACTTGATCAATATCAATTTTTAGTAGGACACAAAGATATAGTAGATGCATAAATATTAAAGATTAAGATGATAAGGGTAATAAGTGAAGTCGGCAATCTGAATGGATTACACTTGCCCTTATCGCTTAACTACTTAAAAAACGATTCAGATTAAACTTCATTAATGGATTCACATGTCTAATATTTTAGATGTATCAAATTATTAACATCAAAGAGGTTATTCAATTCACAAGCATTAGTTGAGCAAAAATTTATGAAATGCTTAATGCTAGTTCTAAGTATTATGATCCAACATTCCTGAAAACAGTACGTTTAAGTGAATCACGTATTGGTTGGGTGGCTTAGGAAGTTCATCAATGGATTGAAGGTAAAATAGAAAGCCGATAATTGTGGGAGCGAAAGTTTTTTTATTTTGATTAGGAATTAGAATTGGAGAATAGGTGGTGATAGCAGTGCTTATTGTGTTTACTTAACTCAATTTAAGGTAATATTCGATTTAACTTTGAAGATTATTTTTGGATTTATAAATGACCAGTACCCAACAACGTGCAGCATTGCAACGCCAAATATGGCAGATCGCCAACGATGTACGTGGTGCAGTTGATGGCTGGGATTTTAAACAATATGTACTGGGTACATTGTTCTACCGTTTCATCAGCGAAAACTTTGCTAATTATATTGAGGGTGGTGATGATAGCATCAAATATGCTGAGTTACCTGATAGTGTTATCACAGCTGAAATTAAAGATGATGCAATAAAAACAAAAGGTTATTTCATTGCTCCAAGTCAACTGTTTAACAATATCGAAAAAAATTCTAATAATAATGAAAACCTGAATACAGATTTAGCAGCTATTTTCTCTGCTATTGAAAGTTCTGCAAATGGCTACCCATCTGAGAAAGATATCAAAGGTTTATTTGCTGACTTTGATACTACTAGTAATCGTTTAGGTAATACAGTCAAAGATAAAAATATACGTTTAGCTGCTGTACTCAAAGGTGTAGCTGAATTGGATTTTAGTGATGATTTTCAAGATAGCCAAATTGATTTGTTTGGTGATGCTTATGAGTTTTTGATTTCTAACTATGCCGCAAACGCAGGTAAATCAGGTGGTGAATTTTTTACACCGCAGCATGTATCTAAGTTAATTGCACAACTTGCAATGCATAAACAAACTAAAGTAAATAAAATTTATGATCCTGCTTGTGGTTCGGGTTCATTGCTCCTTCAAGCCAAAAAGCATTTTGATCAACATGTTATTGAAGATGGTTTTTTTGGTCAAGAAATCAATCATACAACCTATAACTTGGCACGTATGAACATGTTTTTGCATAACATTAACTATGATAAGTTTAATATACAACTCGGCAATACTTTAACTGCTCCACATTTTGGTGATGGCAAGCCTTTTGATGCAATTGTCTCTAATCCACCTTATTCGGTGAAATGGATTGGTACAGATGATCCGACTTTAATTAATGATGATCGTTTTGCTCCAGCAGGAGTACTTGCACCTAAGTCAAAAGCTGATTTTGCTTTTGTATTACATGCTTTAAGTTATCTTTCAAGTAAAGGTCGTGCAGCGATTGTCTGCTTCCCTGGGATTTTTTATCGTGGAGGTGCTGAGCAAAAAATTCGTCAATATTTAGTCGATAATAACTATGTAGAAACTGTAATTTCACTTGCACCGAATCTGTTTTATGGAACAACGATTGCTGTGAATATTTTGGTGCTATCTAAACATAAAACTGACAATACGACTCAGTTTATTGATGCGAGTGGTTTATTTAAGAAAGAAACTAACAGTAACATTTTGACTGACAAACACATTGAACAGATTATGCATGTGTTTGACAGCAAAGCGGATGTAAAGCATTTTGCTAAATCTGTAGCATACGAAGAAATAGTAAATGAGAAAGAATATAATCTATCAGTTAGTAGTTATGTAGAAGCCAAAGACAACCGTGAAGTCGTGAATATTACCCAGCTGAATAGCGAGATAAAAACTATCGTCACTAAAATTGATCAGCTTCGTAAAGAGATTGATGCAATTGTGGCCGAAATTGAAGGTGGGGATGTGGCATGAATTTTTTAGAGAACTTGTTAGATGGTGTTGAGGTTGAATGGAAGGCAGTTTCAGAAATATTTCATTTAAAAAATGGCTATACGCCATCTACATCGAAAAAAGAACTTTGGGAAAATGGCTCTATTCCTTGGTTTAGGATGGATGACATCCGGGAGAAGGGTCAAATCCTTGATGACTCATTACAAAAGATCTCAGAAAGTGCTGTGAAGAGTGGCAAATTATTTCCTGCTAATTCCATCATAATTTCAACATCGGCAACCATTGGTGAACATGCTTTAATTACTGTTCCATATTTGGCGAATCAAAGGTTTACTAACTTAAGTTTGAAAGATAGTTATGCAAAAGTTTTTGATATGAAGTTTATTTTTTACTACTGTTTCTTATTGGCAGATTGGTGCAAAAAAAATACAACCATGTCGAGTTTTGCTTCTGTAGATATGGATGGTTTTAGGAAATTTAAAATAGCCATTCCATGTCCTGAAAATCCTAAAAAATCTCTTGAAATTCAGGCTGAAATTGTTCGAATTTTAGATGCATTTAGTGCTATAACCGCTGAGTTGACCGCCGAGCTAAACATAAGAAAAAAACAATACAACTATTATCGTGACCATTTGTTAAATTTTGAATATGGGCAGGTTGAGTGGAAGGTATTGGGGGAGTTAGCAGAAAATCTTGATTCCAAAAGAAAGCCAATAACGAGTGGTTTAAGGGATGTAGGAGATATTCCTTATTATGGAGCATCTGGGATTGTTGACTACGTTAAAAACTATATTTTTGATGGAGATTTTCTACTGGTTTCTGAAGATGGTGCAAATTTATTAGCTCGAAATACACCTATTGCATTTAGCATTAGTGGTAAGACATGGGTGAATAATCATGCTCATGTACTTAAATTTGATACTTATGCTGAACGTAGGTATGTTGAGTATTATTTGAATAGTATTGATCTAACGCCATATATATCGGGTGCTGCTCAACCTAAGCTTAATAAAAAGAATTTAGAGAGTATCCGTATTCCAAATCCATCACTTAATGAAAAAAAACGAATTGTTACTATTCTTGATAAGTTTGATGCGTTAATAAACTCTACTAGCGAGGGATTACTGGGTGAAATTGAGCTTCGCCAACAGCAATATGAATATTATCGTGATTTATTGTTGAGTTTTCCAAAAAACCATACAGAGGTAGTTGTATAAAATGAGCAAGTCACTTATGGAAATCGCTCATGAACTAAGAAATAATGATAAAAAAGTGCAGTTAATTTATGCTTTTAATGGCACGGGGAAAACACGCCTTTCAAGGGAATTTAAAGAGTTGATTGCCCCTAAAAGTGCGGAGAGTGAAGAGTATGAGCTTCCACGAAATAAAATTTTATACTACAACGCCTTTACTGAAGACCTATTTTATTGGGATAATGATTTGGAAGGCGATGTTGAGCTCAAGTTGAAAATCCAACCGAATACATTTACTAATTGGTTAATTTTATTGCTTAAGGACTTGGGGGAAGAGGGTAATATAGTTACCAATTTTCAACGATACAACGGTAAGAAGATTACACCAGAATTTAATGAGGAGTATAAATATAAACATAAAGATCATAGCGGAAAATTAATAGAAATCACTGTTCCTGCATATTCTGAAGTTTTTTTTAATATAGCGGTTAAGCCAAAAGAAATAAATGCTATTGCTATAGTTGATGATCATGCAGTAGTTGAAGGGCAATATGAAAGGATAAAAATCTCTAAAGGCGAGGAGAGCAACTTCGTTTGGAGTGTTATGTACACTCTTTTAGAGCAGGCGATATCAACACTTAATGAGCGTGATATAACAAATAGAATTACTGATAAATTTAATCAGTTGGAATATATATTTATTGATGATCCAGTGAGTTCTCTAGATGATTCTCACCTGATTGAATTAGCTGTTGATTTGGCGAAATTAATAAAAAATAGTGATTATACAGAGGGTAAGGGACTAAAGTTTATTATTACGACACATAGCCCACTCTTTTATAATGTTTTATATAATGAATTAAATAACGATCTTAAAAATCCGATTGAGAATGGAACGCCAACTTGGCTTTATAAGCGTGGACAATCACAAAAATACAGACTAAATAAAATGGCTGATGAGACTTTTGAGCTAATCACATCTAATGACCATCCTTTTTCTTATCATTTATTCTTATTAGATGAACTTAGAAAGTCCATAAGTGAAAAGCAAATCAAGAAATATCATTTTAATTTTCTAAGGAATATTTTAGAGAAAACAGCAACATTTCTAGGATATACCCATTGGGAATACCTTCTTCAGAAAACAGATGATGGGAATCCAGATCCATTTGCAAACAGAATTCTAAATCTCTCAAGTCACTCTGCTCATTCTGGTGAAGAGATGACTGATATAGAAGATAAAGATAAAGATAAGCTTACCGAGTTGGTTAAGTTTTTGACTACAACGTATGGTTTTATGGGGGAGAAAAAATAGAATGTTAGAGCAAAAAAAAACTATTGCAGAATCAAATAGCTTTATTGTTTTAGATAAATACAGTAAAGGTCGGCAGATCGCAGATGGCTACCAAAGTGAAAGCGATTTAGAGCATGAGCTTATTCAGGATTTAGTGAATCAGGGCTATGAATTTTTACCCACTTTAAATAATGCTCAAGCCATGTTGAATAATGTGCGAGAGCAATTACAAGTATTGAATAATTTAAAATTCTTAGACAGTGAGTGGTCACGTTTTGTTGAAACTTATTTAGATAAATCAAGCGACAGCATTGTAGATAAAACACGAAAAATTCACGATGACTATATCCATGATTTTGTCTTTGACGATGGGCGTATTCAAAACATTTACCTCTTAGATAAAAAAAACATTGCTCGTAATAAAGTACAGGTGATAAAGCAGTTTGAACAAAAGGGTAGTCATGCTAATCGTTATGACGTGACTATTTTGGTCAATGGCTTACCTTTAGTGCAGATTGAGTTAAAAAAACGTGGTATCGCTATACGAGAAGCCTTTAATCAGGTACATCGTTATAGTAAAGAAAGTTTCAACAGTGATAACTCGCTTTATAAGTATTTACAGCTTTTTGTTATTTCTAATGGAACTGATACACGATATTTTGCCAATACAACAGCACGTAATAAAAATACTTTTGATTTTACAATGAACTGGGCGAAGTCAGATAACAAGCTCATCAAAGATTTAAAAGACTTTACAGCAACTTTCTTCCAAAAAAATACTCTACTAAATGTATTGCTCAATTATTCTGTATTTGATGTGAGCGATAATTTACTCGTGATGCGTCCTTATCAGATCGCAGCAACTGAACGTATCTTGTGGAAAGTTAAAAGCTCATTTGAAGCTAAAAACTGGAGCAAAACCGAAAGCGGTGGCTTTATTTGGCATACAACAGGTTCAGGTAAAACTTTGACTAGTTTTAAAGCCGCACGTTTGGCAACCGAGTTGGATTATATTGATAAAGTATTCTTTGTCGTGGATCGTAAAGATCTCGACTATCAGACTATGAAAGAGTATCAACGTTTTTCCCCTGATAGTGTTAATGGTTCTGACAGTACTGCGGGCTTAAAACGAAATTTGGATAAAGATGATAATAAAATTATTGTTACGACGATTCAAAAATTAAACAACTTAATGAAAACAGAAAGTGACTTGTTAATTTACAATAAGCAAGTGGTCTTTATATTTGATGAGTGCCATCGCAGTCAGTTTGGTGAAGCACAAAAAAACTTAAAGAAAAAATTCAAAAAGTTTTACCAATTTGGTTTTACTGGTACTCCAATTTTTGCTGGAAAGAATGCTTTAGGTGCAGAAGATACGGCTAGTGTATTTGGTCGAGAGTTGCATTCGTATGTGATTACAGATGCAATTAGAGATGAGAAAGTGTTGAAGTTTAAGGTGGACTATAACGATGTGCGTCCACAATTTAAATCAATTGAAACCGAGCGAGATGAGAAAAAGCTGAGTGCGTATGAAAACAAACAAGCTTTATTACATCCTGATCGTATTCGTGAGATTAGTCAGTACATCTTAAATAATTTTCGACAAAAAACTCATCGACTACAGGCGAATAGTAAGGGCTTCAATGCTATGTTTGCGGTAAGTAGTGTCGATGCTGCAAAGTTATACTATGAAGCACTTAAAAATTTGCAGGAAAGCATTGATAAGCCTTTAAAAATAGCGACTATTTTTTCATTTACAGCGAATGAGGAACAAGATGCTGTAGGTGATATTCAGGATGAAAGTTTTGATGTTTCAGCCATGAATAGCAGTGCAAAAGAGTTTTTAAGTTCGGCAATTTTAGACTATAACACATTATTTAAAACTAACTTTAGTGTTGATAATAAAGGATTCCAAAACTATTACCGTGACTTAGCAATGCGTGTAAAAGGTGAAGATTCTCATGGGAAAAGGCTACCTGTTAATGAAACAGTCGATCTTCTAATCGTAGTAGGTATGTTTCTCACTGGTTTTGATGCACCTACACTCAACACTTTGTTTGTAGATAAAAACTTACGCTACCACGGTTTAATGCAAGCTTATTCACGTACAAACCGTATTTTTGATGCAACTAAAACATTTGGTAATATTGTTACCTTCCGTGATTTAGAACAAGCAACTATTGATGCTATTACCTTGTTTGGTGATAACAATACCAAAAATGTAGTATTGGAAAAAAGCTATAAGGAATATATGGAGGGCTTCACCGATGTATTGACTGGTGAGGCACGGCGAGGATTTGTTGATATTGTAAGAGATTTAGAGCAACATTTCCCAAATCCTGATGAGATTTTTAAAGAATCAGATAAAAAAGCTTTTGCAAAATTATTTGGTGAATATTTACGTGTTGAAAATGTTCTTCAAAACTACGATGAGTTTGCAAGTTTAAAAGAACTTGAAACGGTGGATATGAATGATGCTGAGGCAGTAGAAGCATTTAAGCATAAGTATTATTTAAGTGATGAAGATTTATTTAAACTGCAATCGATTCAAATACCAGCTGAACGGAAAATTCAAGATTATCGGTCTAGTTATAATGATATACGTGATTGGTTGCGTAGAGAAAAAACTGCTGAACAAAAAGAAAAGTCGATCATTGATTGGGATGATGTAGTTTTTGAAGTTGATTTATTGAAATCACAAGAGATCAATCTAGATTACATTTTAGAGCTAATTTTTGAAAATAATAAAAAAGTGAAAGATAAGGCAACTTTGGTTGAGGATATGCGTCGAGTGATTCGTGCTAGCCTAGGTAATCGATCTAAAGAAAGTTTAATCGTTGATTTTATTAATCAAACTGATCTAGATAAGATTGATGATAAAGCGAGTGTGATGGATACCTTTTATACTTTCGCTCAAGTAGAACAACAGCGTGAAGTGCAGGCATTAATAAGTGATGAAAACTTGAATGAGGATGCTGCTAAACGCTATATCGCAAATTCGTTGAAGAAAGAATTTGCAAGTGAGAATGGTACTGAACTAAATGCGATTCTACCGAAGATGAGCCCATTGAATCCTCAGTATTTGATCAAAAAGCAAAGCATTTTCAAAAAAATTGCTACATTGGTCGAAAAATTTAAAGGAGTGGGGGTAAATATTTAAACTTCACTCAGTTTTTCAGTCTCGTATAAAAAAATAGGATTCTATAGACTGTAAATCTCATAGAATCTTTGTTACTTCTATATATTGATGAAATTAATCTGTTTACTCGATCATTTAGTTCACAAGAAATATTAATCTATCTTGATTTTCGGAGTTAAGTAAATACTTCTGAGTATTTGGATCGTTTAATTTTTTTAATATTCACATAATTAAGCACACATGATTTCTAAAACCATCATTACCTGAAAGAATTTCATTCAAAAGACCTTTTATTTATTCGAGCTATATATTTTTTGCTTCTGTTTCGAGCAGATACAGTTCATTAATCAATAAAAATTCACGATATTGATGGACTAAATTTTCTTGAGGTTTTTCTCTGTGTGTACGTGCATTTCTAAAAGCTTGGTATGCACCAATAAACAAGTTTGCACGACCTATGATTTCAGATTTGTCTGGTAAATCCCAAGTAAGAGGGGCATTAGGTGCTGCAAAAGCTTGAGAGAATAATTTACTACTGTGTTCATTTAGTCCTGTTCTTGTTCTTACAATATCTTCTAAGCGCTTATATGCTTTTATCAGTGCAGAATCGGGATCGTTTTTAAAAAGCAAAGCTAAATCAAAAATTCTGTCATCAATGATTGAGTAGGGTAGTTCAAGAGGATAATAACGCTTTAGGTTAAAAGTTGTTGAAACCTCATTGCTAAAAGGATAGATATAGTCGTGTAATCGTATAGGACGAATAATTCTTTGCTTAAAAATTAAATCAATATCTTCATCACTGAGCGTTGAACTATTCAGTTTATTCATTATTTTTGATGAAATTAGAATTTCCTCAGTTTCGACTTCATGTTTATTTAATATAGTTAAAGCTGTCGCTAATCCTTTTGGTCCTTCGCCTGAGTAACCAGATGTAAATCCTGAACGGATAATATAATAACTTTCAAACTGATCCTTGAGGATTAATGCGTGGGTTTGATCAGAAGTCAGAAGTAAAGCATAGGAAAGATCAGAATGAGTTTGTAGTAGGTTATAAAGGCTCAACAAGCAGGTTTGTGTTATACCAACCTCTCCTAAATACTCAATGTGATAATAATTTTTAGTTTGAAACATAGTTTATCATTTCTTTTTATCAGTGGTAGAGTGAATGATGGAGTATAAATAAGTAAAAATCTATAATTTTGAATAATTAAGATATAATTTTATTTGGGGAAAAAAGCATTTAGAAGTTGCTCAATATTTTTATAGAGACACATCATTAAAATCTTTTTTTAAACATAAAAAAGCCTAAACCCTTTGGATTTAAGCTTTTAAAGACATCATGAGATATTGTAAGAATTGAAAATGGCGGTGAAAGAGGGAGCCATCTTTTTAATTTATATTATTGAAATAATTTATAAAAATATATAGGAATTTTTATCCTTACCCCCAATTATACCCCCAAAAAAATTAATACAAAAAAATATGAACACTAGTACTTTAGCTTTCCATTTTCATCGCACATTTCTTTAAGAAAAATTTGGTCTATTATCTCTTCTAACATATCAGATTCTGACATATCTTTGAAAGCCGATAGCTTTTTAAGTTTTTCTTTTGTCTTTTTTGTGAGAGGGAGATGGTGGGGTGTTTTTACTTTTCCCCCATCCCTAAATTTTTTCTGACTCCATGCCTTATTAAGTTTATTGATTGCATTTTCATGTTGAACCTTATTATGGAAGTATAAATAGTCTAGATACGTTGTTATTAATAATTGATAATTATTTTCACATGTTGGTATGTAATTTACCCTTTTAAAATTATCGTCAATTCTTTTTAAGTATAAATATACCCAATCAACGAAATTATTATCTTTGACTTTTTTGGAGTATTTTTCTCCTTTTAAAATAATATTATCAGTAAAATATTTTATAGCATTATTAATCTTATGATTTTTCCTGTATTCATTGTTTCTATCTGTGAAATACCAATGTACTAGATAGAGATATATGTTTGGGTAGTATTCAAATTTTAAAAAATCAGAATTCGAGTTTTTTATGTAATTGAATATAAAAATACACAATCTTTTATTTTCTTTTATTTCTATTAATGTTTGTGAGACTCTATTTTTACTATTCTTAATTTCTTTAAGGAAGTTATTAATATTTTCTTTTGATTTTAATTTTTTTATTTGGTCTATTAGATTGTTTTTTAAATCTGAGAAATTTGAAAAATGTCTCAAATCATTAATTTCATGATAATTTTTTTTTAGTCCATGTTTAAGGTTCTCTTTAAAATTTAAAAAATCTATGGAAATCCAGATAAGGTCTTCATCTGAATATCCTTCTAGAGTGATTTCAAATGATTTTAGAAATTCTTCATCTAATATTTCTTCAACAGTATCTAGACTATTATTTACATTAACGTCTGTTTTTTGAACTTCATGAATATCCTCATCAAAGCCAGGCATCTGCGATTCCTTGTGTAGTAAAAGTAGTAGAAATTATGTAGTGATTATATACATATTTTCAGTGTTTTTTAAGTGTTGAATATTGAGTTATATCGTATGATAGGTATTGAAATATATATAAGCTTTATCTTAAATCTATTCAATTTCCATAATTTTTCTTATGTTTTTAGACATTTCAGCTTATAGAATTTCAGTTGCCACAATAGAACTCTTGTAAAGATTGAAATTTGATCAAAAATGATCTTTGATTTATAAGGTGTTACATAAGGTAAAGATGATCAAAAAAACCTAATTGTGCAAGAGTTCTAATTTATTCTGATTAAATTAAATATTTAATGTTTTTTAATGTACACATTTCAAATTATTGCTTTTTATGGGGTGGAAGTTTTTAATTGTAAGTATATTTATTTTAACTTTTGGTTAGATTTTAATAAGATGAGAATTTATTTTTTTATTGGGATAATTATTGCTTTATTTTTTTAAATTTTTCTAATGCCCTTATAGCTTTTAATATTTATTTCTTGAGGGTTTTTAATATTATTTAAATTAATAAAGCTAGTTAAATAGAATTTTTATTATCATTACTAGATAAAAAATACACTCTGTGTATTCCTATGAATTAAATTCTCATAGGTGTAACATGAATAATCAAGTTAATGAATCTAGGACCCTTATCGAAATCGAAGACTTTGTGGATGATGTCGTAAATAGATCCCGAGAACCGCGCCAGTTCTTCAGAAAACTCACTGATTTAATTTTTCAACTCGATAAAATATATAATCCTGATTTCTATTACTCTACTTGTGTGGATGCTTTAATTGAATTGCTGATCGATTTTGATAGAGATCTAAATAACTGGCAGTCTTTATATGATCAATTAAAACGAGTTTCTTTTACTGGAATTAAAGAAAGATTTAAAAAGCACCATCGCAGGCATTTACGTCAATTACGTGATCATCAATATAGTGAATCTGTAAATACGAAGAATTTAGTTGAACGTATGGAGAGGGTTACTGATCATTATTCACGTATTTTAGTGGTTCGTGTAGATTTAGCTTATCCTCTTAAACATCAAGACCAAGTTGGTATTCAAGAATTTAATGAGGATATGCGAGTATTACGTACTAGATTACGTGATAAAGATAGAATATTTGAGGGTTTAATTGAATATGCATGGGCATTAGAACAGGGTAAGGATAAAGGCTACCACTGCCATTTATTATTGGTCTACAAAGGACATGAGCGTCAGAAAGCTTATGGTATCGCCAAACGAGTAGGTGACATATGGGGAAATATCACCAGCGGTAAAGGGAATTATTTTAATTGTCATGATCCTAAGTATCTTCAGCAATTCTCTGATCGAGATACTTTAGGTATAGGGATGATTTATCGTAAAGATCAAGATCAAGTGAATAATATGTTAAACACGATCAAATATTTAGTTCGACCTGAAAAAGAAAACCAGCATCTACGTGTGAAGTGTAAAAAACGTATGCGTACATTCGGATAATAAAAGAAAACTGAGTCATACATCATCTACATGAAGATCACGATCTATGTGATTGTAAATGAGGGTTTATAGAAATAAACCCTTTCATATTTTTCATTGGAGATGTTTTGTATGCCAACATGTTGTCCATATTGCCAGTCTACTCAAGTACACCGAATATTTGTTTCTCATCAGCAGCAAGTCATTCATTTATTTTCAAATAAGACATCCATCTCAAAGCTTGGCTTAGCAACCATGATCATGAAGCGGCTTTCATCTGGTTCACCGTTATCGCCTTGGATGTTGAAATTGGCAGAGGTGATATTAAGTGGCTTGATTAATTATTTACTTGAATTGAAACATAGTACTTCAGAATCTGGAATTGTAATAAAGTTCTATTGTGAATCTTGCCATCGCAGTTTTAATACATGAATTTGGCAGATGATCGTCATGGCTTTTAAATAGATTTGATAGATGACTATCAGTTTATCATGCATATATTTGAGCTTTGTTCTTATTTTCTAAAGTAAAAACGATTGATGAAGAGAATCAAAAAAAACCGATGTTTTTCGAAACATCGGTTTATTTTAGTAGAAATCTTGATTTTTTGATTTTAAAATTAAACGAATCGATAGAGTTTCCCATCAATTTTTAAGTCAACATGTTTAATTTGCTTTTCAGGACAAGCAGGGGTGATTAAAACGTTTATGTCGCTGTCAGTTATAGTTTCACCTTCTGGCCCCCATGAATCGACCATACAGGAATGACCATCTTTAGATGTTATTTGTACTTCCTCAATCAAGATATCTGGATATCCAATAGGTTTACCTAAAGTGATAAATTCGACCCATGCAGGATTTTTAGGGCTCATGCTGTACATGAAATAAAGACGAGGTACCTTTCGATTCTCACAATCAGCACTGTATTCATCTGCACCACAAGATTGAACTTTTATTGGTGAGTTTGTATTGGGTTGAATATTCTCAGTCATTTCTGGTTGATTTAGAGAATCCTCATGAGTATCTTCTGGCATGTCTGGTTGGTGGGCAGTCATTGTTCCAGCTTGCGAAGCGTGTATTTGATCAGGATTAATATCTGATGGAACGTTGCTGCTGATTGGTGATTGCTTAGATTGATTCCATACAAGATAAGCTATTCCAGCTAGGGCAATAATAATGATCACATTGAAGATAAGTTGCAGATGATTTTTCATGTAATTATCCTTTTGATATTTTGTTAACTATGCGCATCGATACCACTGATTTAGATTAAAAATAATCCGCTATAGATCATGAATAAAATAAACATTTCATTACCATGCTAATGTTACTAAGTCGTTTTATGCTTCACGCTATCGAAGGCTTTAGCTTGGATGATTCTTTACCTTTATTGGAAAGTGGAACCTAGGTTTTTAAGCCTAGGCATGTTTATTTTTTTGATCATGTATCTAAGTAGTAATGGAACGAGCGCAACGATTAGAAATTCGAGAATTGCAGTGAAGTACATGCCTCAATCAACTCTTTAGAAAACGCTCTATTTGCATTTTTAGGCATGAAAGCAGCCATTTTTTTATTGTTTATAAAAACCTCAACTTTTTTGGCTTTTCCTACGTGAGCGATAAATTTATCCCAATCATTGCCGTTAAGCCTAGTTCGTGTTTCAGAAGGTGCATCAAATGCCTTTCCATCAATGATAAAGCTAAAAGATGATCGCTTATTAAAGCTTGCATACGCTTTATTTCCGGTTTCAAGCTGTACAGAGTGCTCGGTGTCTGGTCCTGCACCCGTATTACATGAAATAGTCAATTTCTGATTTTGACTATTTTTGAGTAAATAATAGCTAAACCCTTGTGCAAATCCATTTTGCCAGACGTTAGGTGCTGCTTGAGATGTGGAATACATGCACAGTATGAATGCCATTAATGTGAATTTTTTCATGAGAAGATCCTTTGAATATTTTTAGATTAGAATTTATTTAGAGCGAAGCACTAAGCCACCGATGATTACAAGAATAAGTATTCCACCAATGAATTTACCCACAGATGGGAACATGACTGCTGGCCAAATCACGCCTTGCCCTAAGTGATAGGCAAATGATTTATAGCTATGTTGACCCCAAAAGTTTTGATAAATTGCAAACAGTAAACCGATAATCAAATAAGAACGGATTAACCAAGAAGTAATAGATGTATTCATTTATTTCCACCAAATGCATATTGAGCAAGTAAGTAAAACAAACCAAAAACAATCATCATGCCGATGAATGGCAGACCCAGAAAGCAAATGACTGCAACAATACAGATGATTCCAGCAATAACTCTCATCGCTTACTCTCTCATACATTGCAAACTGGTTTGCACCATATCGTTTTGAAAGGCTTCAGTCTGGCTGAGGGTGTAAAGATTATTTTTAAAACCTTCCTCTCCGTACTTAGCCTCTAGTTTTTGATAGACACATTTGCAGGCGGATCGCTCCATCCCTGTAGATTGGCAACCTCCAAGAAACTCTCGTTCAGCTTTACTGGCACAACCGAGTGTTATGAGTGAACAACCAATGATTAAAATTGAAGTTTGAATTTTCATCATTCCCCCCTAATTTATTGTTATTGCTTATTTTGGAATTGATCATTTCAACAGCATGACAAAATGCAAAGACAAAGGTGTCCTATTCCAAGGACAAATAAGTCTTTAGATTGAATGTCTGTTGAATGAAAAACTAGCTGTTATACCAAAGGCAGGGCAATAGCCGATAGAGCTTTAGAGAAAAGAGTAAAGATAGATAAGATTTAGTCATGGTAATGACTCCTTTGGGTATAAAGAAGTTTCACCAAATTACTGCTAAATAATGGTGGCGAAACGAAAAGGGGTTAGCAGACTGATACCCAAAAAGATCAGCACACCCGAAGGTGTCCCCCTCCCGTTCCGCCGCAGAGGGGGAGACGCAGGGTAGCCCACCAAAAAGTTAAACTTTTTAGCGTGCTTTGGGTAAACGGTCTGCTAAAACCGACTGACAATGTAGGTCAGCAGTTGAATGATAGAATTAAGGATAGACTTAGTCAATCAATCATAATTGAAAAGCGAGTTAAATCAATATGAATCATCCGGAGTGGTGAAGTAAAAAAAATATGGGTAAGCTTTTTAAATTACTCTTGGCATTTAAAAGATAGGGTCTTTTATGGACTTATTGTCGTTCAACTATTCAATCATTAAAAATTTAGATAAGGACCTAGCTAAAAAAATAGTGTCGATTGAAAAAAAGTTTGCCAAGTTAAGTTTTAAAAATGAAGAAATTGCAATAATCAAAATTAAATCTGAATTTGCTGAAAAAATTATTCCCCCTAAACAACATCAAGGTTCACAAACAGGAAAAACTGTAATTAATTCAGCCACAGCATTAGTATTGGAGGAGAGCTATTATCCTTTTTCATATTGTTTAAAAATTTTAGGGCTATATCCAATTAAAAATGAAGACTTTTCTTATTGGAATGAGCACATTAATTTATTCTCACAATTAGAAAGAAATGGATTTTCAGAGGAATATGCAAATAAATTAAAGATTTTTTTTATAGATAATTTCAATTTTAATGAAGTTTTAAAAGAGTTTATCTCTATTCCGATGCTGAGAAATCCTGGTATCAATATCCTCTTAATTTTACTTCACCTAGATCATTTAATATCAAGAAAATGGACATTCAAATCCATTTGTATGAACCAAGCATTGAAATTTAAGTTTAAAAAGGGAAAACCTTATTACCCATCCAAAACATTTACTGATCTTTTGGTATTTATTCGTGAAATCAATGCTAAATTTGAAGCGAATAAGGGGCAAAAAGTAGACATCTTAAAAAAAATTCCTGAACTTCGAAAGTTTGATCAATGGTTAGATCCAGAAACAGATGATCAACAAGTCAAAAAATTTAGAACACTTTTAAAAAAAATGAGAGAAAACCAAAGGCAATGTTATTTGGATGAAGTATATAAGTTCATAGGGCTACCCTATGGTGAATTTCATAACGATGAAATTTATGAGCAAGTATGTTGGGAAAACCACTTATTTCTAAAAAATGAGCTCCCAGAAGAAAAATGGTTTGAAAGTATCAATGCAATTAGTGGTTTATGGTTAATTTATTATTGGCAAAATTTTTATTACGAGCACATTAAAAAGACAGCTAGTGTAAGTGATTTAGCCTTATCGGAAGAGTTTATAATGATATGGGGCGCTTTTTTAAATCAATACCCTTCGGAAGGCAAACATATCTGGCCTTCCGAATTGATATCGCAGGATTGCTAAAATTGACTATTTACTTCGTGGGGGATTGTTATCACGTCCGCCGCCTGATGGATTGCCTGTAGTGCTCGGAAAACCCGCTTTACTCATTTCTTTATCCTCTATTTGATTTTGTTGGTCGATGATTTGGATTGAGTTGATTAGCACGATTATCTTGAGCTTGTTTAAATTGATCATTATTCGGATTTTTTACTGTTGAACGTTGATCATTTGCTGTCTTTGTCATCATTCTCTCCTTATGTATTGAGTATTTGACAAGCACATTATTATTTACCTAAAAAATCGATATTGCCCTTAAAATCACCAAAAAGATTATTTTTTAATCAGTTGTAAAATAAGATTTTTAAACCCAACACTAAAATACAAATAGCAGAACTGGTTTAAGATTATTTCAAATAATTTCAAATATATATCATCTAAGTGAATCAATTGATTTGAATCTAAATATGGTGAATCACAATTTCGGCTTGCTCTTTGCGCAAGCCTTTTTTATGCCCAAATTTGGATAGAGGATCTAAACAATTAAATGACGAATAGGAAAATTCTTATGGCACATCAAATTGAACAAATGGCATATGTTGGACAAACGCCTTGGCATGGTTTAGGCAACCAACTGACGCAGAACCAACCCATAGCGGTTTGGGCACAACAGGCAGGTATGGATTGGCGAATTGAATCTTCAAATGTCAGTTATATGGCACAGAATGATCGTGGGCAAAGTATCATCATGCCATTTGAAGAACAACGGGTACTTTATCGTTCAGATACCCATGCACCTTTGTCTGTGGTTAGTCAACGCTTTCAGGAAGTACAACCTCAAGAGATTCTACATTTCTACAAAGACTTAACAGAACAATCTGGCTTTGAACTGGAAACAGCAGGCGTACTAAAAGGTGGTAAGAAATTCTGGGCTTTGGCGAGAACTGGACAAACGAATGCACTTAAAGGTAAAGATGTCAGCAATGGCTATATTCTATTAGCTACGGCTTGTGATGGAACACTCGCTACTACTGCACAATTTACTTCCATTCGTGTGGTATGTAACAATACCTTAGCCATTGCACTGAAAGGACAAGATTCAAGCCATGGTGTAGTCAAAGTCCCACACAGTACCAAGTTTGATGCTGAAAAGGTCAAGCAACAATTAGGTATTTCAATCCGTGCATGGGATGAACACATGTATGAAATGAAACAACTCAGTCAACGAAAAGTGACTCAACAAGAAGCGGCTGCTTACTTTGATGCGGTATTTAATAATACGAGTTTGAGTATTGCCGAACAGGATGAAAGCATCATTCAGTTCTATCGCAATGTTGCTAATCAAGCAGAGGCGAATAAAACTGAACCGAACCGAAGAGCAATGTCTAAGGTCATGACCATGTTTAATGGGCATGGGCGAGGAGCAACACTATCTTCAGCCAAAGATACGGCTTATGGCTTATTGTGTTCTATTACAGAATTTTGTGATCATGAACGTCGTGCAATGAGTCAGGATCATCGGCTCGATTCAGCATGGTTTGGTGCAGGCGCAGGCTTAAAACAGCGAGGTTTGGAACAAGCATTAAAAATGCTAGCTTAAGCTTCATTTAAGTTTAAGATTGAATAATAATCTTATCAAACATGCTGAGTATGTGCGAATACCCCTCGGTTGCACATACCTATTTTATAGCCACACGCCAAGTGTGGTTTTTTTTATGCCTGATTTTTTACGCTCTGATTAAAAGCCTTCCATATCCATCATCTAACAAAACTTAACCATATCTACGGATATGGTTTTTTTATGCCCAAAATATAATTCAATAGGAATGTAGATATGAATAACCATGTCAATATCACGACTCAATCTGCTCAATTACTTCCATCAACAACCTCCACAACATTTAATGCCCCTAAATTCTTTTCCGCTAAACGCTTAGTGAATACCAAACACATGAGCCAAGCCGAATGGCTTGAAGTAAGAAAACAAGGTATTGGCAGTAGCGATTGTGCAGCAGCCTGTGGACTCAATCCTTATATGTCGATGTTGGAACTGTGGATGATTAAAACAGGACGCATCCAACAGAATATTGAGGATGAAAGTGAAGGGCATGCACCTCTCTATTGGGGCAAACGACTCGAGCCGTTGGTGGCTGAATATTACAGCATGCATACCAACTACAAAGTGCGTCGAGTCAATGCGGTATTGCAACATCCTGAAGCTGATAAACACTTTATGTTAGCCAACTTAGATTACTCCGTTGTTGGTGACGCAGATGTACAAATCTTGGAATGTAAAACCGCTGGAGAACATGGTGCTAAGCTTTGGCGAGATGGTGTACCGCTATATGTACTTTGCCAAGTGCAACATCAACTGGCAGTGACAGGCAAGAAAGCAGCACATATCTGTGTACTGATTTGTGGACATGAAACCCGAATCTTTAAAGTGACTCGTTCAGAATCAGTGATCCAACATATCATCAATGCAGAACGACATTTCTGGGAATATGTGGAAAAAGATACGCCACCTGATGCTGATGCATCTGAATCAGCAGCCAAAGCCTTACAACAGCTTTATCCTGAACATGTGCCACTCAGTACCACTGACCTATCCGAAGATGAACAAGCCAATCAACAGTTTGAGCAATTGATTCAAGCACGCCATCAAATTGAAACTGGTCAAGAGACATTCGATCTGATGAAACATCAACTACAAGTCAAGATGCAACAGGCTGAACGAGCGACCTTTAAAACAGGTTCAGTGACGTGGAAAAAGTCTAAAGACTCAATCAGCTTAGATAGCAAGGCATTACTCAAACAGTACCCTGAATATCTCAATCAATTTCCACAAAACAAACAAGGTTCTAGGCGTTTCAACATCTATACAAACGATGATTAAAGGAATTTAGCCTAAGTAATTTGAAGTGAAATAAACAATTAAAAGTCCCATGCCAGAGTGTATGGGATTTTTTTATGTCTCATTAATTTATTCAAAAGAGAGAAATATCATGATTAAAGGTTTAGCGATTACACCACCCATACTCGGTAGAATCAGCATTGGTAAAATTGTTGAAAAGAATGGTAAACGACTCCCTGAAAAGGATGACCAATTTACCATTACCAGCCAAATCCAAGGAAAAGATGGCTGGATTAAACATCCACTGGATGAACAACTTCGAGCCAAAGCACCAAATCAAAACCAAAAACTTAGAATAATTCCAGTCCGAATGATCTTCAATGATCCTGAGCTTAATCTCAGAGCTGAGTACACCTTATTTGATCGCCAAACAGGACGACCCGTATGTATTGGCAATGGTGAGACTTGCCAAAGACAAACCAATCAAGGCGTAGAACAACATCCATGTCCATCCCCTGATTTATGCCCATTGGCACAAGGAGGGAACTGTAAGCCTTTTGGTAGATTGCATGTCAACTTAGATGAATCGGATGAACTCGGTACGTTTATTTTTAGGACTACAGGATTCAATAGTATCCGTACTTTGGCAGCACGCTTGTCTTATTACCATGCGGCATCGAATGGTTTACTTTCATGTTTGCCTTTGCAATTGACGCTACGAGGTAAGTCCACCACACAAAGCTATCGAACACCTGTGTATTACGTGGACTTAACTCTACGAGATGGTGTCAATCTTCAACAAGCCATTCAAATGGCAAAAGAGATTGATCAGCAAAGTAAAGCATCTGGATTTAATCAAAATGCTTTAGATCAGATGGCTCGACAGTGTTTTAGTAATGCACGATTTGAGGTGAATTCTGAAGAGGGTCTGGATTTGGTGGAGGAGTTTTATACGGATGAAGTTACTGAGTCTGAACAAGCACAACCTGAGTCAAAATCTAAAGTTAAGCCTAAGCTCAATCAGGGGGATGGGTTTGTGCAGTATATTCAGCAGGGATTGCAGGGAAGTGTGAGGGCGGTGAACTGAATGAGCTCAAAGTTTAAAAAATTACAGATCTTGGGGTTATTTGAGCAGTAGCGCTCGCATCAATGATCAGGAGTAAACATCATGAATGCGTTCACAGGTCAAACTTTTCAAATGAATCAAATAATTAACATTAAAGAAGTGATTCAGTTCACAAGTATCAGCCGAGCAAAAATCTATGAAATGATCAATGCTAGTTCTAAGTATTATGATCCAACATTCCCGAAACCAGTACGTTTAAGTGATTCACGTATTGGTTGGGTGGCTTGGGAGGTTAATCAATGGATTGAAGGTAAAATAGAAAGCCGATAATTGTGGGAGCGAAAGCTCCCTTATTTTTTTGTTAATAACTGGATGGTTGATGTACTTTATCACCAATGTAATACAGTGTAATTATAAGAATAAAAAGCATTTGAAAAACAAAAGTAAAATAGATTAAAGAAGTTAACAAATAACCCCATTTATAATAGGTAAATCCAAAATCTAAAATGTTTGAGCTATAGGCGTAATTTATGAAAACTGTGGCAATTAGTAATGCTAGACTCAAAAAAGTTAGATATGAAAAGGCATTGGATAGATACCGCCTTCTTGAAATTTCATGACCATCTTTATTAATGGGTGGATTAACTTTTGCAGTAATATCAAGCTCTTTGTTGCCAAATGATACTACGGCTGTCAATGCTGCGAATAAAAAGCCAGGTAGCGCTAATATAAAGTTACCAAGAACTTCAAAACCCTTTGATTCAAAAAAAATTTTAAATTTAGATGAATTGAGATCTAATGTTAGATACAGAAAAATTGTTACGAGAATTGAGAATAAAATAGGTAGAAGCCAATCAAAAATTGGCTTTTTATTTCGTCCATTTAAGTCATCAATCGCCCATTTAATATATAAATACGCTAATGGCTTAAGAATTAGTTCCATCATTAGGTAATATGTCCAAGCCTTTGTGACGAGATAATATTGTATTCATTCTGCTAAAAAGTTTTTGGTCAGAAGTTGCATTTTGCGTCACAGGTTGACGTTCAAAGCTTTCAATAAATTCAATTTTTACGCCAAAATCAGATTCAGTAAAATCACCCTTAATATCAATACTCATAGTGCGAGATTTTTCCTTACAGCGAACTCTGTAGAATAAGTTTTCACCTAAAGATGCATCGTTTTTAATTTTATTTAAGACACTATTAAAAGCTACACTAAGTAAGCCTTTTTCTAGTTCTTGCCCATTTTGATCTAAAAAGATTGCACGATCTGGAATATATTTAAATTCTTTTTTTGCAATAGTTAACAACGGATCATTTTCAATTTGTTTTTGTGTTTTTTCTTCAATTGCACTAATACTAAGTAAATTTCCTTGTGCTGCTCTGTCAAGAATTGATAAACCACAAACATTATCTACTTCAGCTTTTGTGGCAAACTCAACCATACGCGGAGTACCATCTTCATTTGTTCCGCCACCTCCATATGGAGCTTTAAAAAAATCAGGTTGGATATTTGATTCGCGTAAATTATGTAAAATATTTGTGATGATATAGCCCAAAGTAAACCCTGTGCCACCTGCATATTGTTCAAGCACCATCAATGCAGAATTTTTATTTTTTGGATCCAATTGGATGACTACATGGAAAAATTTTTGCAATTCGTCTCCATCTTCAAATGGAACTAATTTCGTTTCTGCTTTTGGTCTATTAAATATTCTTACATCTTCGCTTTCTTTATCAGATCGTTCAATCAATAAATATAAAGTATTATCCTTTTTAGTAATTTCAGTGATTGAGTAAACATAGCGACCTTTTACGGATGAAACTGTTAAATCTTTATGGTTGTTTTTCGCAATAAAATTAAAAACCTGTTCTACACTAAAAAAGTGAGTAAATTTCCCACGAGGTTGCTTTGGTAGTTTTTCATTTTTAAAACTAATTTTATAAAATGCACACGCTATATCATGAACTACTTTACGTGAACTTGCTGTCATGTTGCCTCATTATTGTTTGTTTTAAAATATGTTATTGAAAATAGTATAAAATATTAAAAGTAATAACAAGGAGTTTAGTGTTTTCTTTGGTAGTAAGTGTTTTCTCGCATAGTTAATAAATTGCTGTATTCAATATATGCAAAATCTTGCGTATAGATTTCTTTGATTAGATTTTTTAATCCAGAATGAAACAATAGGTTGAGAACCGTACTCAAATTAGTGAGAATACAAGCAATTCTAGCTTTCTTGAATATTTAGGAGAGCTTTAAACCAATTTTAAGCATTGTAGACAACCTATGAACAAGCAACAACTCGCTTCCAAAATTTGGGACTCAGCAAACAAAATGCGCTCAAAGATTGAGGCAAATGAATATAAAGACTATATCTTAGGGTTCATGTTCTACAAGTTTTTATCTGACAAAGAACAAGCCTTTTTAGAAGCGAAAGATTTTAGTCAAGCAGATATTGAAGCACTCACTGAAGAAGACCCAGAAACGGTTGAATTTATTAAAGATGGTATAGGCTATTTTATTGCTTATGACAATCTGTTTTCGACATGGCTGAAAAAAGGCAATGACTTCAACGTTGCCAATGTTCGTGATGCATTGTCTGCCTTTTCTCGTTTAATTAGTCCATCACATAAAAAAGTATTCGATGGTATTTTTAAAACACTAGAAACAGGTTTGAGTAAACTTGGTGACAACTCAAACAGTCAAACCAAAGCTATCAGTGATTTATTGCAATTGATCAAAGTTATTCCGATGAATAACAAGCAAGACTACGATGTACTTGGTTTTATTTATGAATATTTGATTGGCTCATTTGCTGCTAATGCAGGTAAAAAAGCAGGTGAGTTCTATACTCCACATGAAGTATCTGTGTTGATGTCTGAAATCATTGCGCATCACTTAAAAGATCAGCAAGAAATCAAAATTTACGATCCAACCAGTGGTTCTGGGTCGCTATTGATAAATATTGGTAGTTCAGTTGCCAAGCACGTCAACGATGAAAATAAAATCAAATATTACGCACAAGAGTTAAAGGAAAATACCTATAACTTAACCCGTATGAATTTGGTGATGCGTGGTATTTTGCCTGCGAACATTGTGGCTCGAAATGCCGATACTTTAGAGGATGATTGGCCGTATTTTGAAGACCATGATCCAATCAGTACTTATACACCGTTGTATGTCGATGCTGTGGTGTCTAATCCGCCTTATTCTCAAGCATGGGATTCAGCGAATAAAGAATCTGATCCACGTTATGCTCGTTTTGGTTTAGCACCAAAAACCAAGGCGGACTATGCGTTTCTACTACATGATCTATATCATTTAAAACCTGATGGCATCATGGCGATTGTTTTGCCACACGGCGTATTGTTCCGTGGTGGTGAAGAAGAACGTATTCGTAAAAACTTGCTTGAAAATAAACATATAGATGCAATCATTGGATTACCTGCCAATATTTTCTTTGGTACAGGTATTCCAACTGTAATCATAATTTTAAAACAACGTCGACAAAGCAGTGATGTGCTTTTTGTTGATGCATCGAAAGGCTTTATCAAGGTTGGTAAAAATAACCATCTACAAGCATCCAACATTAAGAAAATTGTTGATGCCGTTGTACAGCGTGAAGACATTGAGCAATTTTCTAAATTGGTCAGCTTGGAAGAAATCCGTGAGCAAGGTTATAACTTAAATATTCCTCGTTATGTAGACTCGTCTGCAACAGCAGAAACTTGGGATATTTATGCCACCATGTTTGGCGGTATTCCAAAGAAAGAAATTGATGCTTATGCCGAGTATTGGAAGGCGTTCCCTCAGTTACGCCAAGACTTATTTACTGACAGCGATACACCTTATGTCGATTTAGCCACGACAGAAATCAGTAACGCTATTCATCAGCATGCCAATGTTCAAACATTTAAAACGCAATTTAATACGGCTTTTGCCAATTTCCATGATTATTTAAAAGCTGAACTCATTGGTAAGATGCAGTCTTTGCATATTGCACAGCAGGAAAATGTTTTAAGTCAGGATATTTTCAAGCGTTTGGAAAATATTGCTTTAGTTGACAAATATCAAGCCTATCAAGCCTTGGATGATCAATGGCAAACCATTATAGGAGATTTGGAAATTATCCAAACAGAAGGTTTGAACAAAGTCAAAGTCGTAAATCCTAACATGGTCTTAAAAAAGAAAGATGGTAAAGAGCAGGAAGTTCAAGACGGTTGGGTGGGTTATGTGTTGCCATTTGATTTGGTACAACAACATTTACTTATTGATGAACTCACTGCGTTGCAAAATAAAGAACGTGCTTTAACTGAAGCCAGTGCTGAAATTGAAGCGATCATGGACTCGTTGTCTGAGGAAGATAAAGATACTTTGTTGAACGATGCCAATGATGCGTTTGTTACAGCAGAAATTTCTAAAGCATTGAAACAGGCATTCGAATATATTGAAACGCCAGAAATCCGTGCGATTAATGAATTATTAGAATTGCTTGCCAATAAAGCGAAAAAGCCAGAACAGGAACAGTTTGTTCAGGCACATCCTGAAGTACAGTGGGCGAAGATTGAAGCCAATAAAAACGGTACTTATGCAGTAGGAAAAGTGAAAGCGTATTTAAAAACGTTACAAGCTAATTTTACTTTTGCGGAAGACTCTCTGGAAGCGAAGTTGTTCCAAGTGGAAGATTTGCTTGCACAGGAAAAAGAGCTGAAAACCGAGATTAAAGCCGATGCCAATACCTTGCATTTGTTGACCAAAACTACGATTGAAGCACTAGAAAATTCACAAATTTTAGAGTTGTTGGAAGCGAAGTGGGTACAACCAATTCTATCTGTAATTTTGGCGTTGCCGAATGAAGTGATTGAGCATTTGGCTGATGTGGTACAGGCTTTGGCAGATAAGTATGCCGTAACCTATACTGAAACCACGCAAAAGTTGATTGAAGCGGAGCATAGTCTTGCTGACTTGATAGATGATTTAACAGGTGATGATTTTGATATGCAAGGTTTGGCACAGTTTCAAGCATTGTTAAAAGGGGCTTAATTTGGAAAAGCAAACGTGTCCTGAGCTTCGTTTTAGTCAGTATAAAAATGATTGGAATGAAACAACATTAGGAGAAGTTGTTGATATTGTAGGCGGTGGAACACCTGATACTAACGTGCCTGAATTTTGGAATGGTGATATAGATTGGTATTCGCCTACTGAAATTGGTGAGAATGTTTATGTTAATGGAAGTCTAAAAAAGATCACGGCATCAGGGTTAAAAAATAGTTCTGCAAAAGTATTGCCTGCAAAGAAAACAGTGTTATTCAGTTCAAGAGCTGGCATTGGCGATATGGCAATATTGGGTAAACCAGCTGCAACGAATCAAGGATTTCAATCTTTTATTGCCAATAGTATTGATGTTTATTTCCTCTATTCGATGGGAGCTAAAATCAAGAAGTTTGCCTTGAGTAAAGCTTCAGGGTCTACTTTTTTAGAAATTTCAAGAAATCAGCTTGCTCAAATGGAGTTTTTTGCCCCATCAGTTGAATCAGGTGAACAAACCCAAATCGGTAATTTTTTCCGAAATCTAGACCAATCTATTGCCTTACACGAAAAGAAACTGACTCAAACACAAAATCTTAAAAAAGCCATGCTGGAAAAAATGTTTCCAAAAGCAGGAAGTACGCAACCTGAGATTCGTTTAAAAGGGTTTAGTGAGAAGTGGAGGAATTTTCAATTATCCAATTTTATTTCGATTAAACATGGCTTTGCATTTGATGGGACATATTTCAGTGAAACTGAGACAAATTTATGTTTATTGACTCCTGGCAATTTTATGATTGGTGGTGGCTTCAAAGCTGAGAAGTTCATTTACTATAATGGTGCAGTACCTAAAAATTATATACTTCAAGAAAATGATCTGTTAGTAACGATGACTGATTTGAGTAAAGAAAGTGACACTTTGGGTTTACCTGCTTTGGTTCCTTTAATTCGAGGAAAAATATTACTCCATAATCAACGGTTAGGATTAATAACTTTTGAGAACGATGAATTAGACAAAGGTTTTCTTTTCTATTTGTTACAAACTGAGTCGTATCATAAATATATTGTTTTATCTGCCACAGGTACAACCGTAAAACATACTTCCCCAAATAAAATTTTGGCTTTTGTTTGTGATGTGCCTGAATATGATGAGCAAAAAGCTATTGCGAGTTTTTTCAAAGAGCTCGATGAAACTCTAGTATTACAACAGCAACAGCTTCAAACCTTAAAAAAACTAAAACAGGCTTTTTTAGAAAAGATGTTTGTTTGAATTTATATTAATCCCTCTAAGTCTCCCTTTGTAAAAGGGAGACTTTTTATAAATTGACTTGATAAAAGCAAATCGACCATGACATTTAAAAGCGAAAAAGAATTTGAACAGGCATTTATCGAAACTCTTTTTAACAAAGGGTGGGAAAGCACAGTTCTAAAAAATCCAACGGAACAGGATTTAATTAACAACTGGGCAAAAATTTTATTTGAAAATAACAGCGGTATAGATCGGCTGAATGGTCAGCCACTGACTGACTCCGAAATGGCGCAAATACTCGAACAAATTAAAACTTTGCGTACACCGTTGGCACTCAATGGCTTTATTAATGGCAAAACTGTTTCTATCAAGCGAGACAACCCAAATGATCCAGCACACTTAGGTAAAGAAATAAGCCTTAGTATTTATGACCGCCAGCAAATCGCAGCTGGGGAAAGCCGTTACCAAATCGTACAACAACCCAAATTCCCAACGTCTTCAACGATTTTAAATGATCGACAAGGCGACATTATGTTGCTGATCAATGGTATGCCATTGTTTCATATTGAATTGAAACGCTCAGGCGTCCCTGTCAGTCAGGCAGCACATCAAATCGAAAACTATGCCCGTTCAGGTATTTTTTCAGGGCTATTTTCATTGGTACAAATCTTTGTAGCGATGAATCCAGAAGAAACTAAATACTTTGCCAATCCCGGTCCAGATGGATCATTTAACTCAGATTACTATTTTAACTGGGCAGATTTTAACAACGAACCAATCAATTATTGGAAATACATTGCTGCGCATTTGCTGTCTATTCCGATGGCACATCAGCTCATTGGATTTTACACCGTAGCAGATAAAACCGATGGCGTTTTAAAGGTCATGCGCAGTTACCAGTATTTTGCAGTTCGTGCTATTTCTGACCGTGTAGCGCGTATCGAGTGGGACGGGCGAGATCGTTTAGGTGGTTATATTTGGCATACCACTGGTTCAGGTAAAACCATGACCAGCTTTAAATCGGCTTATCTGATTGCAACCTCTAAAGATGCAGATAAAGTGATTTTCTTGATGGATCGTATTGAGCTCGGCACGCAGTCATTAGAGCAATACAATAACTTTGCAGACACGGACGACTTTGTACAATCTACTGAAAATACTTATGCGTTGATTAGCAAACTCAAAAGTACCAATCCGAACGAAGTCCTGATTGTTAGCTCAATTCAAAAAATGAGTAATATCAAGCAAGAAGAGGGTGGTCTAAAAGCCCATGATATTGAGCAGATGCAGAAAAAGCGCATCGTCATTATTGTAGATGAAGCACACCGTTCAACCTTTGGCGATATGCTCATTACCATTAAAGAAACCTTTCCTCAGGCAGTCTTCTTTGGTTTTACAGGGACGCCGATTCAAGACGAAAATGAAAAGAATATGAATACCACCGCAACAGTATTCGGTCATGAGTTGCACCGTTACAGTATTGCAGATGGTATTCGAGATAAAAACGTACTCGGTTTTGATCCTTACCTGATTTCAACTTATAAAGATTCAAAATTACGAGAAGCTGTGGCTTTGGATGAAGCAAAAGCCAATACTGTTCGAGAGGCTATGGCTGATCCTAAAAAGAAAGAAATTTATTTACGCTTTATGGATAAAAGTCAGGTTGCTATGGCAGGTCATTGGGATAAAGCCAACAACTATATCAGAGGAATTGAAGATTACTTGCCAACAGAGCAGTATCGTCGTCCTGAGCATCAAAATAAAGTGGTTGAAGATATTTTAGAGAACTGGATTCAATATAGCCAAAATAATAAATTTCATGGCATGTTTGCCACCAGTAGTATTGCCGAAGCAATTGAATATTATCGTTTATTTAAAAAATTAAAACCTGAGCTAAAAATTACGGCATTGTTTGATCCAAATATTGATAATAATGAAAATGCTAAATTCAAAGAAGATGGCTTGGTTGAGATCATAAGCGACTATAATAATCGTTATGGCATGGAGTTCAGTTTAGCCACCCACGCCAAAATGAAGCGTGATATTGCTGACCGTTTAGCCCATAAAGAATTATATAAGCGTGTAGAACATACCCCTGAAAAACAGCTTGAGCTATTGATTGTTGTTGATCAAATGCTGACAGGTTTTGACTCTAAATGGGTTAATACTTTGTATTTGGATAAGATGCTTGAGTATGCAAACTTGATTCAAGCATTCTCACGTACCAACCGCTTATTTGGTAAAGATAAACCATTCGGTATCATTCGATATTACCGACGTCCGCATACGATGAAACGTAATATTGATGCAGCAGTTAAGTTGTATTCAGGCGATAAGCCTTTGGCTTTATTTGTAGATAAACTGCAAGATAACCTAAATAAATTAAACGCGATTTTTACTGATATAGAACAACTGTTTAAAAGTGCGGGTATCGAAAACTTTGAAAAGTTACCTGAAGACAAAGATGATTGTGGTCAGTTTGCAAAACTATTTAAGCAGTTCAATGAGCATCTTGAGGCTGCAAAAATTCAAGGTTTTAATTGGAAGCAACTTACCTATTGCTTTGATGATAAACAATCAAATGAGCCACCATTTGAGGTTTGTATAGACCAACAGACTTATTTAATTTTAGCTTTACGATACAAAGAGTTATTTTCTGAAGTTGGAAGCGGTGGTGGTGGCGGTAGTGTTCCATTTGAAGTTGAGGGATATTTAACTGAAATTGATACTGATAAGATTGATTCAGATTACATGAACAGTCGATTTACCAAATATTTGAAAGCATTGTATGATGGTGAAAAAGCTATATCACTTGAAGCCGCATTAAATGAGTTACATAAGAGTTTTGCGGCTTTGACGCATAATGAACAAAGAATTGCCAATATCTTTTTGCATGACTTACAACGTGGTGATGTGAAATTACAAGAAGATAAATCGTTTAGAGATTATATTACGGAGTATCAATTTAAAGCCAAAGAGGACGAAATACATGCTATTGCGACTTCTTTTGGTCTAGACGAGTCAAAACTAAGACAGTTGATCAGCGCGCATGTCAATGAAAATAATATCAATGAATTTGCACGTTTTGATACATTATTGAATACTGTGGATAAGACAAAGGCAAAGCAACATTTTGAGCAGGAAGAAGGAAAGGCGATACCACCTTTCAAAGTCAATGTGAAAGTTGCAGCCTTTTTAAAAGAGTTTGTTTTGAAAAATTCAAATGTCGACTAGGATGGATGGTCATTAATATGAAATACCAACTACCTTATACCATCACATACAAAAATATTCATTTGATTACATAGATCCGTGAAAATATAGGACGTTTGAATGTTTTGACGTTAATTTATATTATATTTAATATTGTGGTGCGATAAGGTTTTGAAAATTAATGGAATAATTTGAATTTTAGTTAAGCTACTTAACCACATTTGAATTAATTAATGTGTCGAAGCCAGATAAAATATCTGGCTGATATTTTACTAAATGATTTTTAATATTTTCATTGGATACGATTTTGTTAATATAGCCAATAGCAATAACAAGGTTAAGCGTATCTTGCGCGTAGCTTTGTTCGATTGCTTTATATTGTAAGTGTAAACTAGAGATGTCATTTTCAATTTTTTTGATGGCATCAACTGAAGGGCTATTTTTTTTTATTTTTGGAGGCGAAACTAACATATTGATATCAGTTGCTGCAAGTAATGCCTTTGCATATGTCATCGTTATGTTATTCACAGATAACATAAGTTCTGTACATTCAATTTGTCTTAATGGCTTCATTTTTCTTAAAAAAGGAAAAACCTGATGTGAAATTTCTCTGTTTTTTAATAGCTCAACAACTTCTGGACAAATGCCATTGAGTAAGTTCATTTTTGATTTAATATATTTGATATCCATATGGAGAGCTTTTGCTAGCCGCTCTTCACTTACACCTCGTTCAATAGCTCGTTGAATCATAAAATGTTCTTGAATTGTTGCAAGGCGATTAATTTGCTTATTGTGCGTATAATTTTCATCGTCTGTTGAAAGTAAACATGGAATTTCGGCATGGTCTAATTCTTTTAAAATTTCAAGCCGCAGATGTCCATCAAGTAGCGAAAATAAATTTTTATCACCTTTTATTTCTGAAATAGATAATGGTTCAATAACTCCTATCTCAAGAATGGACGCTTTGATTTGCTTGTATTTTCTGGTATATGGAATATGTGGTCCTAATTTTCTAGTGACTAATATTTGTTCTGGGCGGAGATATAAAGGCTGAAAATAGAATGATATTTTGGTTTGTTTCATTTTTATCACCACCCTAGTTTATTTGTTCATTTAAGTATTTTGGCATAGTATCTAAATTCTCTGCTCTTAATAGTGTACTGAATAGTTCATCAGCTTTTAGATGGGTTAGAGCACCTATAATAAAACTTAGCTTTTGTTTAGTTTGTTCAGCTTTTTTCACAGCAATTTGTTGTCGCTCAACTTCTTTTTGATAAGTCTTAACAATGTCATTTGCCGTAATTTTATTGTTGATTTGATATTGACCATACCCCAGACTTTTTCCTGAAAATTGTCGACGTTCAATTATTCTCTTTGCTTGTAAAAGTTGATTTCCTTTTAAATTTCCCATCTCATAAGCCTCTTGTAAAACCAGTTGCATTTCAGGATTATTATTTGCTGTTTTTGCAATAGTCAAAGCAATACTCAATGGGATACGTTTTTGTTCAACAGCATACAATAAACGCTCTTCCCCATTTTTTAACAAGGTAAGAATTCCTTGGATATATTCAGGGACAAGCCCCGTTTTTTGGGCTATCGTAAATTTGTCATAGCCTAAATCAGATAGCCTTTCAATACTACTTAGTAGATCTAAAGCCCTATGTTGCTTTCTTGCAATATTTTCAACCAGGCTCATAATCAGAGCATCTTCTTGATCAACATCAATAATTCTAGCGGGAATTTCAATTTCTCCTAAAGTTTTGAAAGCTTGTATCCTTCCTTCGCCACAAATAAGTTGATATTGAAAGGTACTATTTATACGCTGAGTTACTGTAATGGGTTTTTTTAAGCCCACTTTACGAATACTTTCAATAATTTCTGCAAAGATTTTTGGATTTCGATCCCTCGGATTTAGAATTTCAATTTGCTCTATTTTAATAAGTTGAATCGAGGTTTCTCTTAACTGTGTTAACTCGCGCTTTTCCATTTGACACGCTCCGCCATTCCAATTAAATAGTTTAAATTATCGAATCTAAAACTTTCTAACTCCACTGAATTGAACTCCCCAATGTTAATTTTGTCACACATAAAATCTAGTCTAGGTAAAAGGTAATAATCTTTAATCGCTGTATTTGTTGAATCTAAGCGTACAACAACAGATATATCAGGATTCAGGATTGTATCGAAACGAACTTTCCAGCGATAATTTCCACTACCAAGTTGGTGGCAACGAGTAAGAACGAGTGAAATACTGACCTCGTCATTGATGAAAATGAGATCGTTAAATGGATCTTTTTGAATGTTCGCTCCATTTAACTTAGCCATTTCACTGATAACATGTTGTGTAATTTCAGGGTGCAATTTCCTTAAAAATTTATTGATTTCAATATAACGATAGTCTCGTTCAGGTTGAAACCCGATTAACTCATAAGCTCGAAGCAGGCTTCCAAAACGGTTGGAATAAACGCCTGTCTTAGGAGTACTTTCAGATTCATTGATGATTATGCCAGATAAAAAACCATGTTTTTGATATAAGCTTTTTAATAAATCGAGTAATTCTTCATCTGTGTATTTGCGTGACCTTTCTCGAATGATACCTTGTGCCGTATAAAACATTTCTAAAGGGACAATTGCTTCAAATGCTTGATCTTTTCTAATCCATTGTTCTTCAGGATTAGATATATGAACCCTTTTGAGTTTGAATGATTTTCTATTGAAAACGTTGTTACCTATATATTTTTCGTTGGTAAGCACTTCATGTACTGTATTTCGAGTCCATGCACGGTCAAAGTCAGTTTTTATATTATCTGAATTCAATTTTTCTGCGATTTGAGATTCAGTCAGATTATGCTGGATAAACCATTCATAAATTTTATGGATAATTTCTATTTCTTCTTTTGGTCCTGCTACAAGTATGACTCGATCCATTTGAAAGCTTTTGTGTTCTCCCATTCTGAGTAATGTCTTTAAATTACCATGTTGATCAATCAAAGCTCGTCTTAAGCCATAGCCAGCAGTTCCGCCTTGCCTAAAACCCATTTCAATTAAACGGCATTGGCCAATAAAAACTTTGTTTGATAATTCACGGCTATATTCTCCCGCCATTGTTCGTTTAAAGCTTTTCATGACATTGGAAAAGTTTGTTCCATCATTGGCAAATTGTTCAGCGCAATAAATGATATTAATGCCTGCACGCTTACAAATGTATTCGTAGTAGGCACTTTCGTCAGCATCTTGAAAACGACCCCAACGACTTATGTCATAAACCAAGATAATTTTAAAATCAACTTTTTGTGATTCAACATCTAGTATTAATTGTTGGAGTCCAGAACGTCCATTTAGACTTAGTCCACTTTTTCCATCATCAGAATAAGTTTTGATGATTTTTATATTGTGAGCGGTTGCATATTCTTGAATCTTATCGGATTGGTTTAACGTTGAGTATTGTTGGTGATCTGTAGACATGCGGACATAACATGCCGCTAATATAGGCTTGTCTAGTTCAGTAGTTTGTTGTGGTTCAGCGGTGTTTGAATCCATAACAGTAACCTAAGTAAAATTTATGAAATAAAAGTGAAAGGGATAAAAGCTGAATACGATTTATAAAAAATGCGTAATGGAAAAAATATTCTAATAAGATGTCATTCCACTACTCTTGAATAAGTCTAAGTCTAAATTTACATTATGACATTGTTGTGACTAATAACTATGATGTGCTAATTGAAAAAAATAGAAATCAAGAGTGCACAACTTTATGTTTTAAAATAATTGAATTGTAATGAAATTGTGGGAGACAAACTTTTAATTGATTGTATTAGCCACAAAAAAACATTTGCCCTTGCATTATTTTTTGTATATTTAGTGGCATTTCCTGTCATGGTATATTTATAGCTGAACTCATCGACATTGGATACATGGCTGAGCCCGTAAAGTACACCGCCAATGTATTTAATTGAAAGCTCATCCATAAACAGTAATACCAATTGATTAAATAGAGTTTTCTAAATTTCGTTAATTCTAGGTTGATCAAGCCTTTGAATGAAAATAACTTTGATGTTAAATCACAAAAAAATTTCAAATTCTTTACATTTTTTTAAAAACACTTCAATTTTTAAGCTGAAGTTGATAAAACAAGAGTTATTCATCAACACAATAAATTTCAGTTATTATGGCAAAAAAGTATAATTTATACCCAATAAAGATAATCAAGGATTGGCAGGGTGAGGATTGGAACGTTTATGAGGAAAAACATTTAATTAATGGAGTGGTGATATATAAAGGTCGGATGAGTGAGCAGGTATATGGAAGTAACCAAGGAAATATACTTACGTCTGAACTTGCGGATTATATTAAGCAAAACAGCAGCATGAAACTTGACGACTTAGCAGGACAACTTGGAGTTTCTAAGCATGTTTTAACGCGTTTTAGGCGTGAGCTCAACATTCAGAGAAAGAAGCAAAAAGCAGATTATGAATGGGTCTATGCCCATCAAGATGAGTTGTTTACGGAAAGCTTTGAAACACTATTTGAAAAATACGGATTGACAAAAAAACAAGTGAAATGGTACGCGAGATATCTTCAGCGATGTAAAGGCATTGCGGGTCCGCTTAAACGTCGATCATTGCACAAAGTTGTAGAGCGAGAAAAAATGTTTTTACAACATAAAGATGAGATTGTACATTGCAACACAATTGTCGAACTCGCTGAACAATTTAATGTGCATATTAGTATTGCACGAGACATACATTTGAGAATGTGTGAGGAAAATCAATCACCTATAACTGGAATCCAACGAGCGCAACGAAGAAAGGAGCGAAAACAATGGTTTTTGGACAATAAAGACTTACTTTTGAATTCAGGGCAAACTGATAAAAGTCTTGCTTTACAGTTAAATATGACTGAATCTCAATTACAGAAAGCAAAAGCTTATGTCAGAAAAGAATTAGGTATCGTAGTTGAGACTAAAGTACCTGATTATGATTGGGTGAGACAACATCAGTTTGAGTTAGAAAATTTAGAACGAAAGCAAATACAAGAGCTATTCCAAATCACAAAAGGGCAAGTGGATTATCGCCGCAATTTACTTAAGAAGCTGAAACAAAATGAGACATAAATTGTCGTACTGAACATGATCATAGACAGTTCTGTATAGACAGATTATTAAGTAATTGAGTAGAATGGATCACAATCTAAAATCCAATAATAAACTATGTCTAACAATATTTATGCTGCTTTGGAGCAATTAGGTCTTACAGCAAAACAACGTGCGATACACTTAAAGTTCAGCAATGATATGCTCAACGATCAAGTCTTCCTTCAGCGTATTGATGGCACACATGCCCTCAATGACGGAATTCACTTACAGCTGATCTGCCTTTCAACCAATGCTCAATTGCCTTTAAAGACCTTCATTGGTTCTCAAGTCGCCATTGATATTGTCAACGATCAATCCGAACTCAATCGAATTTCAGGCATTGTGACCAAAGCAGATGTCGGTGCCTCTGATGGTGCCCTTACAATTTATCGTTTAACTGTAGAAGATCCGACAGCGCTGTGGAAATATCGTAGAAATTCGAGAGTGTTCATGGCGAAATCTGTTGTGGACATCGTTCAATGCATTTTTTCTGAGTGGCAACAACGAAGTTCCTTGTTTGCAACCAGTCTTACACTGGATAAAAGCGGCTTAACCAAGGACTATGATGTCCGACCATTCATTATGCAGAATAATGAATTAGATGCCGAATTCATTCAAAGGCTTCTTTCTGAGGAAGGGATTACAACTTTAATCGATGAAGCACAGCTTAAAGTGTCCAGTTCAAGTGAACAAATCCAACCCCAAAAACTACGACTTGTTGACAGCAATGATCAGTACCAAGCATTGGATCGACGTAACATCCGTTTTCATCGCAGTTCTGCTGTAGAAGCTTCTGATTCGATCATCAATATTACAGGACAACGTACACTTCAACCGACGGCAGTGCATATCCAACGATGGCAAGCAGATGCATTGGAAACAGAAGAGGGTGCAGGCTCTGTTCAAAGTAACCATCAGCACAGTGAAAACTACGACAACACCAGTTTAGGTTTAGAACAAGCTTGGCACTTTAGCCCAGCATGGATACAAGACTTGAATGGTGAAGATGGTGCAACCAAATCAGGCAACAGTCAGATTGAAAAGTTCAATGAAAACTTGGGTAATTACTACGACTCACAAGCCAAACAATTTACAGCTACTTCCACTGTACGAGATGCACATGTTGGTTATTTTTTTGAGCTAGATGAACATCCGACCATATCTCAACTCGAGTCTCAAAATAAGCAGTTTCTGATCATAGCGAAGCGCTTTTATAATCAGAATAATTTACCGAAAGACTTGGCCCACCAAGTTGAAACTTTGCTGAAACAAAGTGATTGGCAGACCACCAATATCATCACAAGCAACAGTGAAGAACGCCAAGCCAATGAATTGGTTCTACAACGACGTAATATTAAGATTGTTCCTGAATATAATCCCCTAACCCAAAGACCAACTGCCCATCCAATGCGTGCCAGAGTTGTTGGCTTAAGTGGGGAAGAAATTCATGTTGATGAATGGGGACGGATTAAAGTTCGCTTCCTATTTACTCGCAGTGAAGATCATAGCCATGATGGTGGTGCAGGTTCTAACGACAATGACACAGATTCAGCTTGGGTCGATGTACTCACCCCTTGGGCAGGTGAAGGCTATGGGGCACGGTTCCTACCGAGAGCTGGAGAGGTGGTCGTTATAGATTTCTTTGATGGTAACCTTGATAGACCATTCGTGGTGGGACGTATCCATGAAGGACACCGCCATCCGACTAAGTTTGATGACAAAGGCAAACTACCAGAGACCAAAAAACTTTCAGGCATTAAAAGTAAAGAATATCAGGGTAGTGGCTACAACCAACTGAGATTTGACGATACGACCAATCAGATCAGCAGTCAGTTGCACAGTAGTCATGGCGTAAGCCAACTCAATTTAGGTAATCTCAGTCATCCTAAAGAAACCGAGACCAGTGAAGGTCGTGGCGAAGGCTTTGAACTAAGAACTGATCAATGGGGTGCAGTAAGAGCGAAAAAAGGCTTATTGCTTTCTACTTTTGCTCAAGATTCAGCATCGGGCAATCATCTGGATGCGGCTGAAACAAAATCGCAGTTAGAATCGAGCTTAAATAGTTCAAAAGCTTTAAGTGAAGTTGCGAAAAACCAACAAACTGATCCTTTAGAAATGTTGGATGGTCTAAAACAGTTTATTGAACAAATCGAACAAGAAAGTGAGACAAAAGCAAAAGCCTTTAAACAAGCACTAATGATTTTAACTTCACCGAACTCTATTGGCTTAGCAAGTAATGAAGATGTTCATCTTTCAGCAGACGGACAAATTAATCACAGTGCGGGCAATAGTATCAATTTCAGTACGCAAAAGAACATAGTTGCACATGCACAAAATAAGATCAGCCTATTCGCAGCTCAGGAAGGAGCAAGATTATTTGCAGGCAAAGGCAAGCTAGAAATTCAAGCTCAGGGTGATGGTGCTGATTTGATCGCACGTAAAGGGGTTCAAATCATATCGACAGAAGACGCTATCTATATTACGAGTCCTAAAGAAATTAGATTGATTGCGGATACCTCTGAAGTAAAAATCAATGGTTCAGGTGTGTTTGCGACGACTGGTGGATTGTTTGAAGTGAAATCTGGACAGCAAAAATTTACTAGTGGTGCAAGTGTTAGTGCTGAATTACCTTATTTACCAGTCATAGGAGAAAATACGGGGTTCATCGAACTTAATTATGTCTATGAAGACTTGTCACCAGTTAAACAAGCAACTTATGAGCTACTGTTTGAAGATGGCACAAGCAAAAAGGGACAACTAGATGAAAATGGTTATGCAAAAATTGAAAATATAGAGCTTGGAAAAAAAGCAAAAATTTTATATGGGGAAGATATAAGAACTAAACCTGAACATTTCATCGAACTCCTAGAAAACCCAATATTAAATCAGAAAGTTAGGTCTGAGAGTGAGGTTTCAACTGTTAGGGCTTCATTTGCGGATTCATATCAGTCATTTTTAACTGATAATTTTTTCGATGATGAGATTGAAGAAATGCAGAATGGCGGTGACATTACACATGATCATTATGATGACTATATTTTAGAAAATGAATTTAATCCTGAAACTAAATCTTACACAGAAACTCATTCCCAAGAATTAACAGATGATGAGGATGAAACAGAGCGTAATTTTCAAGAAGGTGATATTTAATGGCTAATTTACCTTCTGTACCTGCAAATGCAACTCGAAGTATTCCACCGCATGTCTCTCAACAACAACTAAAAAAAGCTGATGATGATGTTGGTACTTGGTTTTTAGGATTGGTTGATGGTAGTGGTACCGGACCAAGCCAGATTATTGTGACGGCAATCTTAGGTTGCGTTCCTGTCGTAGGACAGCTATTTGACCTGCGAGATCTCATTAAAGGCATTATTATTGTTTCTGCAACCCCAGCAAATGTTATGGGGTGGGTAGATTTAGTGATTACGCTTATTGGATGTATTCCGGGTTTTGGTGATGCGTTCAAAGCAGGATTTAAGCTAGCAAAAAATGGCCAGAATGCAGAGCGTGTATTTGATGCAATGCGTAAATATGCCAAGATTGATCCCAAAAAAGCACTCAAAGAAATGGATTGGAATAAACTGAAAAATGAGTGTCTTACATTATTAAACAAGATGTTAGATGAGTTTATAGATATACTTGATTCTTGGTTAGCAAAACAAGTTATGGGTGGAGCAAAAGTTAAAGAAGTTGTCCAGATGATGACACAGGTCAAAAAGGATGCTCCTAAATATATTAACTCTGCATTTGCTGAAATCCAAAAAACAGTAAATCAAATGCTGAATATGCATCCACCATTACCTTCGACTGCTGTTGGAAAAGCAAGTCACCAAGTCCCAGCAAGACCAGTAGTGCCGACTGGATCTGGTAAGGGGAGTGGAGGTGGTAAAGGAACGACAACACCATCACCATCTCAACGACCTTCAAATCCACAGCGAGGTGGTGCACCTAAACAAGTTAAGGATAAGGCACCGACAGCGCAAAGTTCAGCAAAACCAAAACCTAAAAAAAGTAATGAAATACGCCAAGCAAAGAAAAAGCGTTGGTCTACAGGCGTTCCTGCTGAACATATTGTAGATTATTACTCTAAAGAAAAACGTAAAACCTTAAGAAAAGTTAATGATCATGGTCGTCTGATTGAAGAATATGATCGTTTAAAGCGTAATGCGAATGGTGACCGCATACGTAAACAAGACATTAACCAAACTGGTATAGATCATTTGTGGTTTGGAAGTCATAAAGGTCGGAAGTATTTAGTGGGTGAAACGAAGGGAAGTATTTTTGGTCATTTTTCTTTTTTAGCTGGTATGGCACAATCAGATGCCAAAGCTATTGAGGGCAATCGTACTGAGATTGGCAAAATATTTGATGATAAGACGGAATATGATGAACACTCAGGTTTAGGAAAAAGATCAACCAGTGCAGAAACTTCTATTCAGAATGAGGGTGCTTTGGAAGGCAGTAAAGGCAAGGCTGGTTTAGGTGGTACAAAGACTAAAGGTCGCCAGATGAGTCATAAATGGATTAATGCATCGATAATGGTTGATGATTCAATATCCTCAGGGTATAAAAATCAAATAATCCTTGAATACAGGAATGCTCAAAGATCAAGGCGTCCAATTACAATTTATTTTCGTGAAATTTATATGGTAACTGGTAAGCAATATGAACAGCATGATCGTTCCAAAGGAAAATTACACAACATTCAACAACCTGTTATTTTACTACCTGATACAGCTTTAATGGAATAGTTCTAATGATCACATTACTTAACGAAAGTAGTTGGAAAATACAAAAGAGAGAACCATATCAAAAATATAAAGATTACCAAATGGTTGTTTCATCTGCATTAGATGGTATTCCTGAGACAATTAAATCTCTTAATGATGAAAATTTATCTGTAGATGGCTATCACTATGGAGGGTTAATGAATGCATCAAATGTTTTATTCAAAGAGAGTTTGGAACTAATTATATATAGTTATTCCGCGGGAATAGATGTTGTAGACCTTGCTAAATATTTCCCTAAAGTTGTTGAATCATTTCAAATTCTAGCTAAACACCATATCAACTTTCATAAAAGTAGTGAATGTGATGGTCACTTAGTCCCTCATTTAGAATTGACAACCGATGAGTATTGGGAAGCATTGCAACTAGTCTGCTTTTCCATCTTATTCGCCCAGCCTGAACATCTATCAACTATTATGGATATTTTGGCTTACGAAAATGATGAACAGGATGCTTTATTAGATAAGTTAGTCTCACCTTGGTTACCAGACAGAGATATTTCTAATATTTATTTAAGACAATTGCCCTATAGAAAACTAGATAAAGTATTTGCAGCAAAAGAAGAAGATCGACCGAAGCTAATGTCTCAGTATATGGATGAATGGTATGGTGCAAGCAAACGAGAGCCGTATCATGGCCGTCATAAAAGTAGTTTTTTCCCAGGCTATTGGTCACTTGAAGCAGCAGCAGTTACAATTATTTTACGTGTAGATGACAGTAGTTATCGAGATAAACCTTATTATCCAAAAGACTTGGTTGATTATGCCAGAAGTCAATACACACCTTTAGACCAACAAGGGAATCCTGAAGATGGTTTAAGTCGTCTACGTTGCGTTGCAGGTGAAGTCTGCCCACAATCGGGTGAGTGGTATAGTCCTGCGAACAATATGGAAAAGCGTCATTTTAACCAAGGTGAAGTTATGCCAGAGATTCCGAATAATGCTTGGGGTCTAACCATTTGGTATATGGACCTATAAAAATGATAAAAAATAACTCACCTGATGATGGTGAGTTATTTTATCCAATAGAGTATCAATACAATAAGTTAGTTCTCGGATTTAAATAGTTTTTTTTCTCAACTCATCAATAAAATCTGACCAATCCTGCATCATTTTAATTCTATACTCTAAATGCTGTGCATGGTTATACGCCTGAGACACAGCATTACCAACTCTATGCGCTAACTGAATTTCAATTGCATCATGCATATAGCCTTTTTCATGTAATGTCGTTGATGCAAGTCCACGAAAACCATGTCCAGTCATTTTTCCGTTATAACCCATTGTTCGAATTACACAGAGTAAGGCATTACTACTCATTGGTTTGGCTGTGCTGTGATTATAAAAAACGTACTGTTTATTTCCCGTCAGTGGGTGTAATCCTTCAATCAGTTCAATTGCCTGTCGAGATAATGGAACAATATGAGGTTGAGCCATCTTCATTTTATCAGCAGGAATTCTCCATAAATGATTATCAAAATCAATCTCATTCCATTCCATCATTCTCAGTTCAGCAGTACGCACAAATGTTAATGTCATTAACTGTATTGCGGTCTTGATCATAGGATTGCCATGATAACGATCCATACGCTCAAGAAAAGGTGGGAACTCAGAGATATCCAGTCGAGCCATATGCTTCACTTTTCGAGGCTTTAGCGCTTCTTGAAGATGTGGAGTTGGATCATTCTCAATCAACCCTTTACGGATTGCAAAACGGAAAATACGTCCAGCTAAAGGAATTGAACGTTTTGCCATTTCCTGAGCACCACGAGCCTCAATTTTTTTAGCACATGCAAGTACATCTTTACCTTTAATTTGATCAATTGGCATGTGACCTAAAGCAGGGAAGAGATCTTTTTCAAATACAGACAGATCTCGTAAGTAAGTGGTTTCTTTTATGACGGTTTTACGATCTTCCATCCACTCCATAGCAAGTGCTTTAAAAAGTGTATTTTCATCTGCTTGTAATCTTTTTTGCTTTTTTGCTTCGTTAGGGTTAATCCCATCTTTCAATTTCAATCGAGCTTCATCTCTGGCACGGCGAGCTTGGGCGAGTGTCGTTTCTGGGTATGTACCAATACTGAAGATATTCTCTTTTCCATTCAAACGAAACTTCATACGCCAATGCATTCCTCCAGAAGGGGTCACCTCTAGATACATGCCTTTTTCATCAGCGTATTTAGTTTTCTTTTCTAATGGCTTTATTTTTCTGATTTGAGCATCTGTAAGCATTGTAATGTTTCCACAGAATTTGGGGGTATAATTTTGGGGGTAATTTAGTATACCCCCAGTTATACCCCCAATCACATCAAGCTTGCAACAGATAAAGTAGATCATATCAGACATAAAAAAAGCCTAAACCCTTTAGGTTTAAGCTTTTAAAGACATCATGAGATATTGTAAGAATTGAAAATGGCGGTGAAAGAGGGATTCGAACCCTCGATACGCTATAAACGTATACACACTTTCCAGGCGTGCTCCTTCAGCCACTCGGACACTTCACCAAGGCGAAGGATGATAACCAAAAAAAAGAATTCTGCCAAGCAACAATTGAGTTAGAGCAAAAAAAATTTCACAGTGATATGATTGCGCAAAAATAGTGTCTAATTTTTGAAGACGAATCTATGCAAAGTACTGCAAAAAAAGCCGCGTTACCTGCGATCACACTCGCAGCACTAGGGGTGGTATTTGGAGACATCGGAACCAGTCCCTTGTACGCCCTACGCCAATGTTTTCTCACTGCACACATCGCCATCACTGAAGCAACAGTGCTGGGGATACTATCGCTGATCTTCTGGTGCATGATGCTCACCATCAGCTTTAAATATGTCACTGTCATCATGCGGGCAGACAACAATGGTGAAGGCGGGATCATGTCTTTGCTGGCACTCAACTTACGTTCCAACCGAATTCCAGATAATCGAAAAATTTTCCTGATTGCTTTAGGTTTTATCGGGGCATCGCTGTTTTTTGGTGACGGGATCATTACCCCCGCCATTTCAGTGCTTTCTGCCATTGAGGGCTTAAGTATTGCCACACCAATGTTTAACAAATGGTTAATGCCCTTGGCGATTGGGATTCTCACCGCATTGTTCCTTGTGCAACGACACGGTACAGGGACCATGGGGAAATTCTTTGGTCCAATCACCCTGACTTGGTTTGCCTCCATCGGTTTGATCGGGATTCACAGTATTAGCCAAACACCTTATGTACTCAGCATGCTGAGTCCACACTGGGCATTAAACTTTATTTTTCATCAGCCTTTTGTTGCTTTCTTAACCATGGGTGCGGTGATTCTGACCGTAACAGGTGGGGAAGCACTTTATGCAGATATGGGGCATTTTGGGCGACTACCGATTCGTTTAGGCTGGTTTATTATCGTATTGCCTTGTCTTTTACTGAATTATGCAGGACAAGGGGCGCTGTTACTGCGTGATCCAAGTGCGATCGAAAACCCGTTCTACCTACTCGTGCCTGAGTGGGGCCTGTACCCGATGATTGCCTTGGCAACAGCAGCGGCAGTGATTGCCTCACAAGCGGTGATTACGGGCGTATTCTCAATGGCAAACCAAGCCATCCAACTGCGCTACTTACCTCGCTTAACGGTTCATCACACCTCTGATGTCGAGCAGGGACAGATTTACTTACCGTTTATTAACTGGATTTTATTTGTTTCAATCCTGCTGCTGATCGTAATTTTCCAAAACAGTGCCAATCTTGCCAATGCTTATGGTGTGGCAGTCACCATGACCATGCTGTGTGACACGATTTTAATCGCAATTTTGGCCTATGGTTTCTGGCGTTGGCCAAAGTGGAAAGTGGCATTATTTGCAGTGCCATTTTTAGTGATAGACAGTGTTTTTATTGGCTCAACCTCATTGAAAATTATATCTGGTGGTTGGGTGCCGATTTTGATCGGTGCAATCGTATTTACCATTTTGATGACATGGAAAACTGGACGTGAAATTGTCTTTAACCGTTTGGAAAAAGATGCTTTGCCACTGGACCTGTTTATTAAAAGTGTGAGCTTGAGTGATGAAACTCAGTTTGTACCCGGACAAGCGATATTCTTAACAGGTAACCCAAATATCGTACCGCATGCGATGCTGCATAATATTAAGCATAATAAAGTGCTGCATGAACGCAATATCATGGTGACGGTGATTACCCGTGATGTGCCTTATGTACCTGACCAAGAACGGATTCGTGTTGAAGTTCTTGATGATCGCTTTCAACGTGTCTTTGTTTATTATGGTTTTAAAGATCAGCCGGATATTCCGAATGCACTTGAGCTGGCATATAAGCAACTTGAAGTTGAGTTCGATATGATGCATATCAGCTTCTTTATTTCACGTGATCGTTTAATTCATACTGTGGGTGAGGGTATGGCGCCATGGCGTGAAAAGCTGTTTATTTCAATGCAACGTAATACCAGTCCTGTCAGTGATTTCTACCAAATCCCACCGAACCGTGTGGTGGAAATGGGCAGTCAAATCGAGATCTAAAACGCTCAACCTCGCAAAAGCCAGAAGTAATTCTGGCTTTTTTTGTTTCAATCCCTTGTCTGTATTGAGGTGGGTGCGGACGATGGATTCTGCGAGGGATCTTTGTGTCGCGGAACAGGGGCAATATCGATAATTCGGCGTGGCTCAGTCGAGTTAGGATCTTTTGGAATGACTTCCAACATACGTGGAGCAGGCTTAACTGGGGGAAGCCCTGTTGTTTTTAAGTGCTGATGATGTTGGCTTTTATCCGCTAAACGAGGTTTTATTGTGGCTGGGGATTGCTTTTCAACACGCTGATGTGATGTTGATGAAACAGCAAAAGCAGTGCAATGCAGCAAAGTAAAGATCAGCAGCATTCCATATCTGGCGTGGAGTTTGAATCGTCGGCATATTTGCATGCTCTGTGATTCCGCAAATAGGATAGATAAATATAAATCATACGACAGATTATGTCGCAAGGCTGTCGAAGATATTGAATCAACATGACATAATCTAAAGCATAAGTGCAAGCAAGAGCAGGGAAGTGATTTAATTTCTTGGTTTTTTTAAGAACCTCTATTGTGAACAGCAGAATTGTTTTATTGAGTTAAATCTGTAGAAGCTTTATTCAGTTGAATATTCACATAATATCTTTCATTGCCTGAGCTTGTTAAGCTGTTTCATTCAAGTCAAAACTGAATAGGGTTTGACTTGAATGTATTGTTCTTCATGTTGTTTGGGATGGTTTTTGTTGAAAAATTCAGTAGTTAAATTGGTGTTGGGTCTTGTGGCTACTGGAAGCTTTGCGATCGCATTTGGTCAAGAAAAAATTATGCAATTGTTGCCTTTTACGCAGGGCGGCTCTCTGAATGCTGAATGCTTAAATCAATTCTATCGAGATCAACCGCCGATCTTGATGAAAGACAGTTTAAAAAAGAACAGTTATCCTCTGTGTTTTAATGGCTTTAATGTGATGTATTCGGGTGTTTCCAAAACACCACTTTGGACAGCAGAGTATTTATCGCCACAGCGTTTAAGCCAAAAGATTAAGCGCGAAGACAGCTTCCATGAAGAGGAGCGAATCAGCAGCCAGCATCGCGCGCTATTGTCTGATTATCGTGGCTCTGGTTATGACCGAGGGCATATGTCACCCAATGCCGATATGTCGACAAAAGTTTCTCAATTCGATAGCTTTTCTTTGGCGAATATGGTGCCGCAAGCGCCTAAAAATAATCAGCAAGTCTGGCGTGAACTGGAAGAAGCCACTCGTGCAATTGTGACCAAGCAAAAAAAAGATGTTTATGTGGTGACTGGACCATTGTTTAGTGGCAAAAAGCTCAAAACGATTGGGCGTGGAGTGATCGTTCCAACCGCTGTATTTAAAGCCATCTATTTGCCTAAACATGGCATTATCGGTGCTTATTACGCACCGAATAATAATTCATTGCAGGTCAAAGTCGTCAGCGTATGTTATTTGGAGGAACAGCTAGGGATCAACTTATTTCCACAGCTCACTGAAGAACAAAAGCGCAATACCTATAAATTGCCTTTAAATGCCAATCAGGTGAAAGCCAATAAGGAAATCGAATATTCTCATTGGGATGCAGAAAGTCAATGTGCCGAAGCTGTGCCACAAGATCAGATCACAGCAGTACAAAAGCAATTCCAGCCTGGCAGCCGTTCTACATCGAACAGCACTATTGGTGTGCCTAAAGTCGATGAAGAAACCAAAGATGCTTTGGTAAAACAATTGGCGGAAGCTTTGTTACATTATATTTTACAAATTTTGAAATAATTAAAGCAGGATCAGGAGAGAATCTATCTATACTGGAACTGTTTTATTCATCAAGAAATACTGATGCAGCCTAAAGCATATTGATATTTAAGCTGGCTACTCCCTTGACTCAGGCGATGAGGGCGGTGCTTTAAAGTTGAATGAAGATGCTAAAAAGGGCGTATACAAGCAGGTTTTTGGTTATAACGTTAAAAATAGAGAAAATTAAAATGTTTAAAGCTTTTGAAAATGATACGGAATCGCATGCAATTCATGATTTGACCTTAGAAAATCAACTGGATTGTGTCAATGTCTATGGCAACTTACAGATTACCAAGGATCAGGCAGGTTTGAAGGCAGCCAAACTTTTACAAAGTTATCTGAATGATATTGTGGCAACTTTGGAGAAGCAAAGTGATCTGCCAGAGCAGATTGTTCGGCAAAGTGAAGGTGAAATAGAAAACCCATTTCTTTAAATATACGCTCAATACTGCTGTAATAAAAAACCTGCCGCAGCAGGTTTTTTAATTTAAATGACTCAACCGTGTTGTTGAATCAATACGACTTAATGGTGTGATTCATTGCCCACTACTTTATAAATAATTGCACCAATAACCGCACCTACGATCGGTGCAACCCAGAACAGCCATAACTGACTCAGTGCAGCCGTTTCCGCAAATAATGCCACAGCGGTACTACGTGCAGGATTCACTGAGGTATTGGTCACTGGAATGCTGATGAGATGAATCAGGGTGAGTGCTAAACCAATGGCAATCGGCGCAAAACCAGCAGGTGCGCGTTTATCTGTTGCCCCCAAAATGACAATCAAGAACACAGCGGTTAAGACAATTTCAATGATCAGTGCTGAAACCAAAGAATACTTTCCAGGAGACAAATCTCCATAACCGTTGGTTGCAAACCCACCTGTTCCAGCGAATCCAGCTTGTCCTTGAACAATTAAATATAAAATAAAAGCAGCAAGGATACCGCCGACAACTTGAGCAATGATATATGGAACGAGGTCTTTGGCATCAAAACGCCCACCCACCCATAAACCGACGCTGACCGCAGGATTGAAATGACCACCTGAGATATGACCGAGTGCATAAGCACCTGTAAGGACTGTAAGACCGAATGCGAGTGCTACACCTGCAAAACCGATACCCAACTCTGGAAAAGCCGCAGCAAGCACGGCACTACCACATCCTCCAAAGACGAGCCAAAAGGTTCCGATAAATTCTGCAAGATATTTATTCATATTGATTCCTATTTATTTTTTTGAACGGAATGGGTTATGTCGCTATTTTTAAAATAGTTGATAACCTTTCGATGAGGTACAACTTTATATTTTCAGCATCATTATCATAGTTTAAAAATATGAAAATTGAATCACAAATAAAAAAAATTGCTAATACTATCACTTAATGTTCTGATTTAATTGTGGAAAAAACTATCTGGATTTGCCCAAAGTATGATCTAAATACGGCAATAACATGCGAAATTTACTGGATATTTATCCGTTCAAATCAGGCTTGATGAGGTTTAGGTATTTGGGTTTTGAATTCGCCATTGCTGCGGCGTAAGTCCAGTCCAATGCTTAAAAGCGCGTTGGAAAGCACTTTGTTCAGAGTAGCTCAAAAGCAAAGCAATTTCATGCAGTCCTAAATAGCGATCTTGCAAATATTGAAAAGCCAGTAATTTCCGGACGTCCTGAACACGTTGCTGATAGGTGGTATTTTGACTTTGTAAATGACGTTGTAATTGTCGTGTAGACATATTGAGCTGCTTGGCAATTTCTTCAATTTGATAATTATTTTTTTGCAGTCCCAATAAAATACTTTGTTGTAAGCGCTCATCCAGTTGGGTGGTATTCGGCAAGCTGTCCAGTAAAGCTTGCGCTTGTTGCATAAGCAACTTTTGTAAGGTTTGGTCACTTTGTTTAAGGGGGATAGTAAGTGCGCTGGTTGGAAAGATCAACTCAACTTTGTCTTGTTGAAACTTTACAGGACAATCAAAAAATTTTTCATATACCCTACTGTTTTTAGGTTTAGGGTGAACAAAATTGACTTGGTGAGGTCGAATATCGTTGGAAGAAATCGACAAGCGCAAAAATTGAACCATCATTGCAATGGCGATTTCATTGGTGATTTGCGTGGTTAGGTGAAAAGGTAGATTCTCCCAACGGATCGAAATGTACTTTTCATCCACATACTCAATCTTAAGTGGACTGCCATCATAAATTAAGCGATGAAAATCATGATAACGGGTGAGCGCTTCACCTAGGCTGTCACAGGATTGTGCGATATAGGCAATGATGCCGATATGTTTGGGTTGGACAAAATTGGCAATTTCCAAACCCAAAGCAGGGCTGTGTACCTGTGACTGTATATCATCCAAAATTTCACGCCAAACGGTATAGTCAAAGCGTTCAAGATTTTGAATGTGTTGCAGCTTGGGTGAAATGTTTAAGCCCTTAGCTTCGCTAAAGGTATAGAGTAATTGCCCAAGCCCTCCATAAACGGAGCCTGCATAATCCTTTAATAGCATCATTAACACATCTTGTGGTTGTGTGATTTACATCATGTAAGATCAAACTTGGTGCTATTTTAAGCGAGTTTAATTCCTGCAAACAAGTCGCATTTTATACGCTTGGACATGGATTTTCTCTATGGATTATGTCGTGATTTGTCAATGAAAAGCCTTTTCTATGTCAATATCTTTTTTCAGCAGCGTTTTATATTAAAAAATAAGCAGAGGAGAAAAAAAGATGTTAAAAGGCTTTTTAGTTGGACTGGTCTTTGCGAACGGCTTTGAGTGGGTTGCACATAATTATATTTTGCACGGTCAACACCGTCCTGGAAAACCGCGTTTTAGCCCTGTGCCAAGAAGTATGAAATCACACTGGGAACATCATCGCGAAGTCCGTAAGCAGGATTTTCATGATGATGGCTATGTGCAAGGCATATCGAATTGGCGCACCAAAAATGAAATCGTTTCATTGGCCGTGGTTGCGGGTGCTGCGAGTTTAATTTTTTATCCTATTTCAAAAGGCATGGTGGCTGCATCGTTATATAGTGCCTGCAATTATTATTATATTCATCGCCGTGCACATTTAGAGCCTGAGTGGGCAATGAAAAAAATTCCTTGGCATTATGATCATCATATGAATGCCAATCAAGATGCAAACTGGTGTGTGACCAAACCGTGGTTTGACTATCTGATGGGCACACGGGTGATCTCATCCGCAGATTTAAAAGAGCAGAATCCATTGGGGATCACGCTGCCTCAGCCGATTGCAGGTTGGGTTTCAAAAACCGTTGAAAAGTATTTCCCAGCCAAATGGGTCGAGAAAAAGCCACAAGTGATTGAACAAAATTTGGATAGCCGTGTGGATTCGGTCGCCTGAATTTGTATTTCATTGAAGTTGAGCGTCGATCAATCTGATTGGTTTTGAGCGCTATTTTTACCCCCGTTGATCTGAAAGCGCAAATGATCAGTTCGATTGTCGTAATTTGTCATAAAATATGTATGTTTGGTCAATGTATAACATTTTTTCATGATTATACTGGCTAGCATCAAGATATGTTTGATATTTCAAATAGCTGTGGTTTATCAAGTTTATAGGAGTCTCCAAGACTCCTTTTTTTATGTCTGGAAAAACATAAAATCGGACTTCCCATAGAGTACGATCAGCATTGTTGAGTGGGAGTTTAGGTTGTACCCTCGCTTAACGAGAGAATTTTGTCATGTTTTTATTTTTAAGAAGTGCCGGGGCATTGCCTACGCAAATTTATTCAAGCTTTCGATGTAAAGTGTAGCAATGACGGCTTTATATCCTTCAGCAACAGATTGATTGTATGGATCAAGAAAAATTACATTTGCTGGGTATGCGTTTTTCAACAGATGGACTTTATATTGAACTGATTGGCGCATTGATCATTGAAATGTCTGAGGTACTTTCCTCTGTCGATCAGAGAGATAGCATAAAAAAATCCCCAGTAGGGGATTTCTCTGTGAAGTACCAATATACAGGTTGTTTTCAATGAGTATTTTATAAATCTTTGAAAATTACTCTGGTTTTAGGCCTTCTGCTTTTTCCAACGATTCATCATTGTTGAAGAATTTTTCACGTTGTTCTTCTAAAAACTTCTTTGCATCTGCTTCAAATACATTTAAACGTTTTTCGTTAATCAATGTGGTTTGATGCTTTAACCATTCTTGCCAAGCTTGTTTAGACACGGTATCAAATAGTTCCTGTCCTTTTGCGCCCGGGAAGGGGGCAAAGTCTAAACCTTCTAACTCTTTTTGATATTTACGGCAAAATACTTGTCGAGTCATATCAAAACTCCTTATGCATAAAGTTTTTCTAAACGTGTATGAGCGCGTTCAATCGCAGCAGCCACTTGAGCAGGTGCAGTTCCACCAATATGGTTACGGGCATTGACTGAAGCTTCTAATGTAAGTGCCTTTTCAAATACATCTGCCTGAATTAAATCAGAGAATTGCTGTAATTGTTCAAGCGTTAATTCTGAAAGGTCTTTAGATTCCTGCACACCCAATGCAACTGCTTTACCTACGATTTCATGGGCATCACGGAAAGCGACCCCATTTTTAACCAGATAATCAGCCAAATCTGTTGCGGTAGAGAAGCCACGCAGTGCTGCTTCACGCATTACATCAACATTGGGTACCAGTGCTGGGATCATATCGGCAAAAGCCATCAATGAACCACGAATGGTATCAATCGCATCGAATAAAGGTTCCTTGTCTTCTTGATTGTCTTTGTTATAGGCCAAAGGTTGACCTTTCATTAAGGTTAACAGACTCATAAGGTCGCCATAGACACGACCTGTTTTACCACGGACCAGTTCAGGAACATCCGGGTTTTTCTTTTGAGGCATGATCGAAGAGCCAGTACAGAAACGATCTGGAATGTTCACAAATTTAAATTGTGCAGATGTCCAAAGAATCAATTCCTCTGACATACGCGATAAATGCATCATGATCAGTGAGGCTGCTGCGTTGAATTCGATGGCAAAGTCACGGTCTGAAACAGCATCTAATGAGTTTTCAGCAACTGCTTCAAATCCTAATAGCTCCGCAGTCAATGCGCGGTCAATCGGGTAGGTTGTTCCTGCCAAAGCTGCTGAACCCAAAGGCATACGGTTAACACGTTTACGACAGTCAATCAGACGCTCCGAGTCACGTAGCAACATTTCAAACCATGCCATTAAATGATGACCAAAAGTCACTGGCTGTGCTGTTTGCAAATGCGTGAACCCAGGCATGATGGTTTGGGTATTGTTGCTGGCTAAACTGAGAATACCTTTTTGTAGTTTTTCCAGTAATTTTAAAATTGCATCAATTTCATCGCGGACATAGAGACGGATGTCTGTTGCAACCTGGTCATTACGGCTACGTCCGGTATGGAGTTTTTTACCTGTGATACCAATACGCTGAGTCAAGCGAGATTCGATATTCATGTGCACATCTTCAAGATCGATGCGCCATTCGAATTGACCTGCTTCAATTTCAGTTTTAATTGTGTTCAAACCATTGATAATGTCATCACGTTCTTGTTCTGTAAGTACCCCAACTTTTGCTAACATAGTTGCATGCGCAATAGAGCCTGCAATATCTTGTTTATAAAAGCGTTGGTCAAACTGGACAGAAGCAGTAAATTCAGCAACAAAAGCATCAGTAGCTTCAGAGAAACGACCGCCCCACATGCCTGAAGTTTGGGCTTGTGACGGATTAGAGGAATTAGAAGATGTGGTCATATCGGCTCAGTAGGAAAAAAAGCAGTAGAACTAAACGCAGTATAACAAATTCAACCTCACTTGCCGAAGTAAAGCACAATCATTCATCAAGAAAATCTGCATCGCATTTTCAGCCCTCGTATTTTTTAAGCAAAATGGGGCGTCGTCAGTATTTATTGGAATTATTTATTTCCAGTAATGTGCTGGCTTTTTTACTGGCTTTGGCAGAGGCGCAGTCGTGGAGCAATCTGAATGTTTGGCATGTTTTAGAATATATTTTATATATTAACTGGATATTATTGGCATTTGCTGCTTTTCAGGATTTATTTGCCAAAAGATTAGCGCAATATACTTATTTATCGGTGATGATTTTCAGTTTTATACTTTTACAGATCATCGTCATGTGCACTACTGTGGTGCTGAATATTGTGTACTATTGGGCTGTGCATTTTTCTTTACAAAATATTTCGGTAAGTGAGATCAGTCATAATCTTATTTTGCATTTAAGTTATGGCGTATTACTCGGCGCATTTTGCCTGCGTTATATGTATATTCGCGAGCAAGCTGTTTTGCAGCAGCACAGTGAATTAAATGCGCGGGTTCAAGCAATGCAGGCGCGAATTCATCCTCATTTTTTATTTAACAGTTTAAACAGTGTGGTGAGTTTAATTGCAATTGATCCAGATAAAGCAGAACAAATGCTGATTGATTTGTCGAAACTGTTTAGAGCGAGCTTTCAAGAATTAAAATTGGTGACCTTAAAAGAAGAAATACAATTATCGAAACAATATATTGCAATTGAACAAATCCGTTTGGGCGAGCGTTTGAATGTTGAGTGGAATATTCCACAGCCTAGATTATTGGAATATGTGCAAATTCCATTATTAACATTACAGCCCTTAATTGAAAACAGTATTTTTTATGGGGTCGAAAACCAAATGAAAGAGGCCAAGATCGGTATACTGGTTGAAATATTGCAAAATCAAGTCAATATAGTCATTACCAACCCATTTTTACAAGATAGAATAAAAGTAAGACAAGGGCATGGAATTGCTTTAGAAAATGTAAAACAGCGTTTAAAAGCACATTTTGGCGATTCTGTTTATTTTCGGAATTATGCAGGGAATGGATTATTTACAATGGTCATTCAATATCAGTATAAAAATAGATGATTGGAACATGTATTAAAAATAAATAATGTAAGTATTTGGGTAAGGAGGAGCAATGGACATCCTGATTTGTGATGATGAACCGCTTGCAGTGGAACGCTTATCACGGCTGGTGTCGCAACTTGGGCATCAGGTTATTGCCACAGCACAACATGGAAAGCAAGCGTTGGAGATGGTTCAACAGTTCGAGCCTGATGTTGTGTTGCTGGATATTCAGATGCCAGAAATGGATGGCTTAAGTTGTGCGCAACATTTGGCGCATTTTAACCCGATGCCTGCAATCGTATTTTGTACAGCGTTTGACGAGCACGCTTTACAAGCGATTCAATCTCAAGCAAAAGGATATTTGTTAAAGCCAATTGCCAAGGATGAATTGGAAACAGTTTTAGGGAATGTGACTAAACTGACACAAGCTCAATTAACTCAGATAGAAAAAAAAGAACTCATGGAAGAAAAAGTGCAAAGGCAGCAGATTGCTGCAAAAACCTATCGTGGTTTGGAATTAATCCCTGTTGAAAATATTTACTATTTTTTAGCAGATCAGAAATATGTCACCGTTCGCCATAAAAATGGCAGTGTCTTGATTGATGAAACGTTAAAGGATCTGGAAACTGAATTTTCAGATCGTTTTATACGAATACATCGTAATGCGCTCATTTCTTTAGATTATTTAGATGGTCTGGAAATGGTTGCTTCAGGACAGTATCAAGCGCGATGTCGTGAGCTAGAGGAACGTCTGGCCGTGAGCCGTCGTCATTTACCATTGCTTAGGGAACGCATGCAGAATTTATAGCTTTGTGTGAAAGATAAATCATTTTGATAATTTACTTGCATTTTTAAGATTGCAGGGTAAGTTTAGAGTGTTTAAAAGTTTGGCAAAACTGAAATGATGAAAACCTTGAAAATCGCAACTCGACAAAGCCCGCTTGCATTGTGGCAGGCAGAACATATTCGTGATCGTTTGGAACAATTGCATCCGCATATCAAAGTAGAGTTGGTGACTTTTGTCACTCAAGGTGACAAAATTTTAGATACACCCTTGGCCAAGATTGGCGGAAAGGGGTTATTTGTCAAAGAACTTGAAGCAGCATTGATGGATGGACGTGCAGATTTAGCCGTACATTCTATGAAAGATGTACCCATGCAGTTGCCGGAAGGTTTAGAGCTGGCAGTGATTTGTGAGCGTGAAGATCCATTTGATGCTTTTGTTTCAAATCACTATGCAAAGTTTGAAGACTTACCGCAAGGCGCAAAGCTTGGGACGTCTAGTCTGCGCCGTAAATGTCAAATTCTAAAACAACGCCCTGATTTGGAAGTGATTGATTTACGTGGGAATGTCGGTACACGTTTGTCTAAACTTGATGCAGGTCAGTACGATGCAATTATCCTTGCCAGTGCCGGGTTAAAACGCTTGGGACTTGCAGAACGTATACGTCATACGCTTTCAGCAGAGCTCAGTTTACCTGCTGTGGGACAAGGGGCATTGGGTTTGGAGTGTCGCTCAAATGACCCTGAAACTTTAAATTTGATTCTGCCTTTGATGCACAATGAAACCAATGCCTGTGTACGTGCTGAACGTGCCTTCAATGCTTATCTGGAGGGGGGCTGTCAGGTACCGATTGCCGGTTTTGCAACATTGAACAATCAAATATTGTCTTTAGAGGGGCGTGTTGGAAGTACCGACGGTCAGACTTTGCTATGTAGCACAGTTCTCGGTACAGTCGATCAAGCAGAACAGTTGGGCGTACAACTCGCACAAGATTTATTACAACTGGGTGCTGGAGAGTTACTCAAAGCACTGTATCAAACACAGTAATTTGGTTGCAATGCTGTTTATCAATACACGTCCGATTGATCGAGCTGAGCCTTTAACAGCATGCTTGCGTCAATCCGGTTTTACTGTGGTTGATCTGCCTTTATTGGTGTTAAAGCCCCGCCCATATGACGATAGCTTATCTGCACTGTATGCAGAACTTTTAACAACTCAGTGTATTGTTGTGGTCAGCCCGACGGCTGTGCGGATGGGAATGCAATATCTTCAGCAGTCTGGGCTGTCACTTGCGCAAATACAACATATACAGTGGATTGCCGTAGGCAGGAAAACCGCACAACATTTGTCTGAGTTTGGTATTCAAAGCCATGTCCCAGAAGTAGAAAGCTCCGAAGGCATGCTGAGTTTACCGATATTTAACAGCATAGAAAATATTCAGAGAATAGCATTTTGGCGTGGTGAAGGTGGTCGTCAGTTTATGATGCAGCAGTGCCAAGAACGTCATATTGATGTTTTAAACTTTGTTTTGTATGAGCGTCTATGTCCACCTGAAACCCATAAACGGTTTGCTGCTTTGCTTGATCAAATTGATCAGTTTGAGCCACCTTATTGGATTTGCATCAGTAGTGAGGCAAGCTGGCGAAATTGGTTGGCGTTGACAAAAAAGCATCCTCATTTGGTCGATGCCTGTCATTATTTGGTTTTGGGTGAGCGTTTGTATCAATTATTAATGCATGATAAAAATGCTACTCAAAAATGTTTTAATATCACTGAAATTTTAACACTGGAACCAGAAGCAATTTTACACAGCATCGTGCAGTTGCAAAGGAAATTATGAAGAAGTTTATTTATATCTTATTGTTGATCGCTTTAGGATGGCTCATTAAGTTGAGTTATGACTTCTATCATGTTTCACAACAGTTGAATGAGATCCAACAAACACTACATAAAAGTGAACAAAAAAATGCCAGTTTGAACGATCAATTGGTGGCAGTAAAAAGACAGGCGGATGAACCGAGTCAAGAAGCGAGCAAGCAAACCCCTGTATTTAAAGAACCCAGTACTGGAATCAACCCAAGTGTGTTGATTAAACAACAACTAGAGCTGGTTCAATTTGCGATACAACAACAGCAATTTGTCTATGCTCTGGAGCATTTAACCCAAATTAACCAATCGTTAGATCAGTATGCCGTGGCAGAAGCAGTCAAGCAAAGTCTGCATCAAACCATTGCTCAAGATATGCAGAATATCCAACAGTTTGTGATTGAAAGAAATGCGCAGCAAGATCAGTTGGATAGCTTGATTAAACAGGTTGATCAAAGTTTAAATGCAGAGTTGAAAAATAATCAACTCAAATTAAACACCAGTCAGCGCGCTCATTTTTGGGAGAAATGGTTCAAAGTTGATGTGCTCAATACCGATGCACCAGAACTGAGCAATCGCCGCTTTATTTTAAAAGAAACCCAGTTGAGACTGTTGCTGGCACAGCAATTGTTGATTAAAGGTCAGAACGTAGAATATAAAGCCATGCTGAACCAGGCGATTCAACAGCTTGAATTGCTGCCAGATGCAGCAAGCCAAAAAATCAAACAGCAATTACTCAACATTAAGCAAAGCTCACAGGCACCCGTACCTAAACTGAATAGTTTGGCAGTGTTGGGGTTGTAAGATGAAACATATCTTTTTGATCTATGCCTTTATTAGCCTGATTATTTTTGCGATTTTAAGTGTGTTGAGTTATGCCGCAGGGGCAGGCTATGTCTATGTACTTTGGCATAATATTCAAATTCAGACTAACTTGTGGGTGTTGTTGTTTCTAGGCATTATCATCAGCTTTGTTATGCATGTGATGTGGTATGTCTTGAATCGCTATCTACGTAGAGAAAAAAGAAAATTAGAACAAGTACTCAACTTTAATGATTTGCACCCTTTTGAGCAATTGGGCGTCTTATGGTTATTGGATGGCGAAGACGAACAAGAACAAGTCATTCAAAGTATTTTTGATCAGTCTGGTTTATTAAAACCGATTATTCAATCTCGATTATTGTTTAAGCAAGGTCAGTATGCGGCAGAGTTACACGCTTTAGAAAGTAGTCCACCTTCGGCGTTTGAACTGGCGGAAATTCTACGTATCGAAATTTATTTGGCACAGCATGACAGCCAGCAAGCTTTGACGCATCTCGAGTTTTTAAATGGTCATGAGTTGTCGCCATGGCTCAGCCAACTTGCAGAAAGCTATAAATTATCAGTACAGAAGTTATGGGGGCAGTTTGCGATTCAGTCACCTTGGCACTATTTGCACTCAAGTCAATTTGGACAATTGGAAGTAGCGACCAAACAACAATGGTTGATTGAGCTTTTAGGTTGTTATGATCAAGCACAGTTTGAAGACTTGGAATTATTACAGCATAAGTTTTTTGAAATTGCCCCTTTACTTGAACAAATGCCCTATGACACCAAAGTATTATGGTTGAAGTTAATTACCCGTCTACCTGAGCTGGCACAGCAACAGCAACAACTTGCCATTCAATTGCTGGATGAGAAATTTGATCAGGATGTTTTCTATTTGTGGTTTCAACAACAGTTGCTTCGACAAAATCCAGATTATGAATATCTGGAACAACAGATTATTCATCTGGAAAGTAAATATATCAACATTCCTGTATTTAGTTTTGCAAAGTGGCATATATATACGGCGACCCAGCGAGAAACAGAAGCGGACCAGCTCTTGTCATTATATCCAAATGATATATTGATGAATTACTTGCGGATTAAAGCCACGTTAAATGGAAATGATGAATTAATTCAGCAATTGAATTCAATTTTTGAAAAAGACAGCAATTACATTCAGTTTAAAATTTGAGAATACATTATGAATCTATTGGCACAGTTTCCTATCATTTATGAACAAAAGGTTGCTTGGGGGGATATGGATGCTTTTGGTCATGTGAATAATGTGCAGTATTATCGTTATATAGAAAGTGCGCGTATTGCATATTTCGATCGCTTAAATGTATTTGAACAAGATGTTTTAACTGTGGTTGCTTCAAGTCAATGTAAATATTTAAAACCAGTATTTTATCCAGATGTGCTGCATATTGGTGCAGGTATAGTGGAAATGCGAAATAGTGCGATACGCATGCATTATGTATTATTCAGTGAACAGCAACAGGAGATTGTTGCTGATGGTGAAGCGGTCATCGTATTTGTAGATAAACATTCTATGAAAAAAGCATTAATACCTAAAAATTTAAGAAAAGTTATAATTGATCTAGAGTCAACTGTTCAAAACAATTTGCTGAATTTATAAAAATGCTTCAGTTATCATCATTATATTTAAAACATACAAGAAAATTTATTTTTGTTGTATGTTTATTTTGAATGAGATAAATAAACAATTTTGGCATGTTATAATCATTTTTTGTTGTTTTATGTATTTATTGGGGAATATATGTATTGCCAATTGATATAAATAAAAATACTATTGCTGTGAATTTATTTTAAATAGCTGTTTGCGAAGTTTAATGTGGAGCGTTAATGATGCCTGATATTAGTAATTTATCTGTGGAAGAGTTAAGAAAGTTAACAGCTGAAGCTGAAGCTTTAATTGAAAGTAAAAAAGATCAAGCGATCGAAGATGCTTATAATAAGATTGTTGAAATTGCAGAATCTGCGGGTTTAAGCTTAGAGCAGTTTATTGAGTATGGTGCTCAAAAACGTAAAAAGACAACACGTAAAGCTGTTGAGCCACGCTACCGCAATAAGAAAAATGCGGCTGAAACTTGGACAGGTCGTGGTAAGCAACCTCGCTGGTTAGTTGCTGAAATTGAAAAAGGCGCTAAATTAGAAGATTTCTTGATCTAATCTTCATCTAAATGTCATTCAATGACGATAAAATAAAAGAACCAAGCAAAACTGCTTGGTTTTTTTATACGAGTGAATTGGCGATATGAAAAAATTATGCATAATGTATAAACAAGAGGACATCATCTTGCATGGAAGAATAAATCAATGATGGTAAAGCTGGATGAATAAAAAATCAAAACAGATGACCTGGTGGATTACTGGAGTTGTTGCTTTTTTAATTTTTGTACTTTTACAAGTTCCTGCAACATGGTTAATTGCTAAATTTTATAAGAATAATCAAACCTTACAGAATGTAAGTGGCAACATCTGGCAAGGACAAGCAGATTGGCACAAAGGTAACTTGCGGGGTTCTGTGTCATGGCGCACTCGTCCTTGGGATTTAATCTTACTGCGTGTTGGGGCAAATGTTGAAGTTCATAGTGGGCAAACTCAACTCAAGGGAGTTGTGGGTTATGGTTTTGGTAAAAAAATCATTGTTAATCAAATGCAAGGTCAGATTGCTCCTGAAACTTTAAAAAATATCGCCAACTGGCAATGGCCCGCAAATGCAATACAGATTTCGGACATGAGCCTTCGTTTTAAAAAGGATACTGGATTTAGTGATGTGGATGGCCAACTCCATTGGGCAGGCGGTGAGTTGCGTTATACCTTTGGTCAACGTCAAGATCAAATGACAATCCCCTCTTTAAATGCTCAGTTAAAAGATGAAGCAGGCAAACTGATTTTTGACATTCAGGATCAACGCAGTCAAAAAATGGCGAATATCAGTTTAGATCCAAGCATGATGTTGGATGTGCAATTGACCCAAAGAATGTTGCTCAATGTTCCGTCTTATGATGGAAAAGCAGGACTGGATACATATGTGATCAGTTCAAGACAACCACTGATTCAGGGTGGTTTCCAATGAATATAAAAGAACAGTTCGAAAATATTTCTTGGAAAAAAGCAGAGCATCTTGCACCTGTTGCCCTGTTTATTTTAATTCTGGCATTGTGTTGGAAATTAGCCTCTATTTTTTGGTGGGTGGTTGCACCACCGCAAGTGATGCAGCCTGAACAAGTGAGTTTAGGTTCGCAACAAGCTCAAGTGCCTAATATTTCAAGTTTTTCGTTATTTAATGAAGTGGGCTCGAGCGCGACAGCCGATGATAGCATTCCAATGGTATTGCAGGGCGTAGTGGTGAGCTATCCTGCACGTTTTTCCTCAGCGGTGATTAAAGTCAAGGAAACAGCCGACCGTTATGTGGTTGGTGAAACCATTGAAGGCACCAGTTATCAGTTGTCCGAGGTATACTGGGATCATATTGTTTTAAGCCAAGGCGGCAATAATGGTAAAGAGTTGCGTTTTACAGGTTTAGCTAATTTATACCAGCCTTTGCCAGGGCAGCCTGCAGATTCGAATACGGCATCGCCATCCAGTAATCCAGATCAAGCTGTACCACCACAACAAAATTCGAGTCAAAATGCTTTGGGGCAGGCGATTGATCGAATGAATGAAAATCGAGAACAATATCTAAAGAACATGGGGGTGAACACCAATAGCGGACAAGGCTATGAGGTGACAGAACAAACCCCCGCAGCACTTCGAAATAAATTAGGGCTTCGGTCTGGGGATCGCATTCTTTCACTCAATGGGCAGTCAGTCGGTCAAGGACAGAATGATGTTCAACTGCTAGAACAGGCAAAGCGTGAAGGAAAAGTAAAAATTGAAATTAAGCGTGGTGATCAGGTGATGACCATTCAGCAAAGTTTGTAAGTGGCTAGGACTACAAATAAAATTAGGATAGATAATAAGTTATGGCTTTTTTGACTCACAATCGACCACTTTGGGCTATCGTTGCAGCAGCACCCATGATGGTTGCGGTTAGCACAGCAGCACATGCTCAGACGTGGAAGATTAACTTACGCGATGCTGATCTCACGGCTTTTATCAATGAAGTTGCAGATATTACGGGTAAAAACTTTGCTGTTGATCCACGTGTACGTGGAAATGTAACCGTTATTTCAAATAAACCACTCAATAAAAACGAAGTTTATGACCTATTCCTAGGTGTACTTAATGTCAATGGTGTGGTGGCTATTCCCTCTGGTAACACGATTCGCCTAGTGCCTGACAGTAATGTTAAAAATTCAGGTGTGCCTTATGATCCCCGTAATCATGCACGTGGCGATCAGGTCGTGACACGGGTGATTTGGTTGGAAAATACCAATCCGAATGATCTCATCCCTGCACTTAGACCTTTAATGCCTCAATTCGCCCACTTGGCAGCAATACAAGGCACCAATGCATTGATTGTGTCAGACCGGGCTGCAAATATTTATCAACTTGAAACGATTATCCGTAATCTGGATGGTACGGGACAAAATGATATCGAGGCTGTGCCTTTACAGCAAAGTCAGGCTGAAGAAATCATCAAGCAATTGGATGCCATGAGTGCGACCGGTGCATCAAAAGATTTCGCAGGGGCACGGGTACGTATTATTGCAGATGTACGCACCAATCGTATTTTAATTAAAGGCGATACGGGTACACGTAAACGTATCCGCAATATGATTGAGATGCTGGATGTTCCATCGGCAGACCGTTTAGGCGGCTTAAAAGTATTCAAACTCAAATATGCCAGTGCAAAAAATCTCTCTGAAATTTTACAAGGCTTGGTGACTGGGCAAGCGGTCAATTCGAATTCAAATAATTCTTCGACTAACAGTAATTCTAGTAATACCAGTAATTTAAATAATAACAGCAATAGCACATCTTCAAATTCCAGCTCAGGTAGCACTATTTCAACACCTGCGATTAATTTAAACAGCAATTCAAATAACAATAATCAAAACAGTGTCACCAGTTTTAATGCCAATGGTGTCAGCATTATTGCTGATGGCGCACAAAATGCCTTGGTGGTCAAAGCTGAACCACAATTGATGCGAGAGATAGAAGCTGCAATCCAGCAACTTGATGTACGCCGTCAACAGGTATTGATTGAAGCGACCATTCTAGAGGTGTCAGGAAATGATATCGATCAATTGGGTGTGCAATGGGCTCTGGGTGATATCAGCAGCGGTGTAGGGGTAGTTAATTTCTCCAATGTCGGAACCAGTCTATCTAAATTGGCAGCAGGCTATCTATCCGGTGGTGCTGCAGGTTTGGGGAGTGCTGTAGGTTCGGGTACGTCGCTTATTCTGGGGGATTATAAAGAAGGTGCAGATGGTTCACGCAAGCTCTATGGTGCAGTGATTCAAGCCTTGAAAGAGCGGACCAAATCAAACCTACTCTCTACACCTTCAATTCTGACCATGGATAATGAAGAAGCGTATATCGTTGTTGGCGAAAATGTTCCTTTTGTAACGGGCTCGGTATCTACAGGTACGGGCGGAACGGTCAACCCGTATACTTCAATCGAACGAAAAGATGTCGGGGTGACTTTAAAAGTCATTCCACACATTGGAGAGGGTGGTTCAATTCGTTTGGAAGTTGAGCAAGAAGTTTCAGGGGTCAAATCGAATAAAGGACAAGCTCAGGATTTGGTTACCAGTAAACGTGCAATCAAAACCACGGTACTTGCTGATCATGGACAAACGGTGGTGTTGGGCGGACTGATTTCAGATGATAGCGAGCATTCACGTCAATCCGTACCGTTCCTGGGAGACATTCCTGGTTTAGGACGTTTGTTTAGAGCAGATGGTAAATCGAATATTAAACGCAATCTTTTGGTGTTTATCCATCCAACCATCGTGGGTGGAGATACAGAGATCCGCCGTCTATCACAACAACGCTATGATCAGCTTTATAGCTTGCAGTTGGCGATGGATAAAGACGGTAATTTTGCCAAACTGCCTGCCAATGTTGATGATGTATTCCAACAGCGTTTGCCTATTACGTCGTCACCGAGTACTCAGCCTAAACTGGTTCAACCGCAGCCGACAGCACAGCCATCCAGTCAGTATCAGAAAGTACCCACAGGTGGAGCAGCGAAAAATTCCAATAAGAGCAATGTGGTCACGACACCTGTTGCAGAGGAACCCAACGATATTCTGAAGCAGTAGTGGATATTTTTAAGGACTAAAAATCAAACATTCTCTTTGATTGAGTGTTTGATATTTACAGTTAATTTGTTGCAATGACTTGTTTGATTCTTAAGCTAAAGTATGGTTTTAAGTGGATTTAGAACTCTAGAAATGTCGTGTTAAGATAAATGTAAATTGGAATGAGAGAATGACGATGACTTGGAAATTACAAGCAATTTCAGGTGAGTTAGAAGGGAAGGAAGTCACTATTGATCGTGACATGCTGGTGGGTCGCCATCAAGATGCAGATCTTTTATTGCAGTCTGCGGAAATCTCACGTCGCCATGCTGCTTTTTTATTGAAAGAAGATGCTTTATGGGTGCAAGATTTAAAGTCATCAAATGGAACTTTTGTTAACGATATCCGCATCGATCAAGATAAGATGTTGATGGATGGTGATATTGTTCAATTTGCTAGCATTAAATTCAATGTGCTTGCCCCTGCTAAAGTGCAGGATACGGCTCATCAATCCGAAGTTGAGACACCACCTGCTGTGGTGGTTGAGCCAGTGCTTACACAAACTGGAGATACTCCAGTACAGCAACCGGTTGAGGCGGTGGCGACAGCAGAGCTTAAAGAGACTGCACCTGTAGAACGTAGCGCAGCTGAGCAAATGAGTGAGCAAGGTATGCCAGAGCTTTCCGCACGAGATCGCAATGTGCAAATCACCCGTGAAGGAATGCCATCAGGTGTAACTGTACCTAAGCCGGCTCCAATTCCTGAGGGTGTGGATATTCATGCACCTGTAGTTCCAGAAGCTGATGCAGTTAAAGCGCCAGTAACGCGTGTTCAGGAAGAAGTCGAAACCCAGAAAAATGCCAAAGTTGGCCTGATGACTGTGGTGAGCTTAATCATTTTGGCAATTATTGCATGGCTGTTGTTTAAATAATCTGTGAATGCGATACACTCAAGGCATGCAATCGCATGCCTTTGTTTTATGTGAGGTCTGCATAAAGGCTGAAGTTGGATTTTATTTTTGGTGCAATAAATTTTTAAAAACTATTTTGGGTGTACAGCATGAATGTGGCAAAGCTAGATCAACGAGAACTTATTTTATTTGATTTGGATGGAACATTAGTTGATTCAGCATTTGATTTATATCGTGCCATGAATCTGAGCCTGGCACGTTTAAATCTTCCTTTAGTCACCGAACAACAAGTTCGCGTCTGGATTGGTAAAGGCACATCATTATTTTGTGAAAGCACATTAAAATATTTAAAAGGTGAGGTTGATCCTGCACTGCATCAACAGCTGTTGGATACTTTCTTGGAAATCTACAATGCAGAACCTTGTGTCGATACCAAACCATTCTCTGGCATTTTAGAGTTTTTAGATTGGGGAACGCAAAATAACAAGAAACTGATTTGTGTGACCAATAAACCTGAGCAGCCTGCAAGAAAAATCTTAGAAGAATTGAAAATGGATCACTATTTTGTTGATGTGATTGGTGGAGATCGTTTTGAAGTCCGTAAACCGCATCCAAAACCATTGTTGTACTGTGTTGAAACATATCAATCTTCAGTCGATAAAACCTTAATGATTGGTGATTCAAGTAATGATGTGGAAGCTGCACGCCGTGCAGAGGTTGATTGTATTGTGGTCAGCTATGGCTATAATCACGGTGAGGATATTCATTTGTGTCAACCGCAACAAGTGGTCGATGATTTGACTGAGCTTTTGGCTTAATCCCTGGATTTGAATGTTGTTTTGAATATTGTGGTGAGAAAAGGAAAGAGGAATGAATGGTAAAGGCACTTTTCGATGGCGTCACTAAGTGAACTGTATGCAAACCTACACTTAGTGATATCGAAAATAGAGAGAATTCCTCATGACAACTTTAACGCAATTTGAACAATTAAAATCAGCGGGATATAACCTGATTCCTGTTTATCGCCAACGTTTGGCAGATACGGATACCCCATTGTCGGTATTTGCACGTTTACAACAGCACCAACAGGCGTATTTATTTGAATCTGTTGAGGGGGGAGAGAACTGGGCGCGTTACTCGATTATTGGACTGGGCGAATCAACCGTATTTTCCTGTAATGCTGGGCAGCTTACAGTTAAATTTCCGGATGGGCGTATTGATACGCAGACGTGTACTGACCCATTTCAATATATTCGTGATTTTCAAGCACAGTTTAAAGTGCCCACCCAACAGGATTTACCTGCACTGCCAAATTTTACGGGTGGTTTGGTTGGGTATTTTGGTTATGACGCTGTACGTTATATTGAACCACGTTTAAACAATGTCCCTGAGGCGGACCCTGTGGGATTGCCTGATTTATGGATGATGCTGTCAAAGACTGTGGTGGTGTTTGATAACTTAAAAGATACTTTGTTCTTGATTGTGCATGCAGATGTTAATGATCCACAGGCTTATGACAAGGCGCAACAACAGCTGGATGCTTTAGAAGCGCTATTGGCAACACCAATCAGTTTGGTTGCAAAAAAACATACTGCACCGCATTTTGAGTCTTTGACGGGACATGATCGTTTTCTAGAGTCGATTGAAAAAGTCAAAGAGTACATTCGTGCTGGGGATGTCATGCAGGTTGTACCTGGGCACCGCATGGTTTCAGATTTTGATGGCGATCCCTTGCAAGTCTATCGTGCGTTACGTCATTTAAATCCTTCACCTTATCTATTTCTTGTACAAGGGCAAACACTTGCTGACCGGAAACCATTTCATATCGTGGGTTCTTCACCAGAGATTCTTTCTCGTCTTGAAAATGGTATTGCAACTGTACGACCACTTGCGGGAACGCGCCCACGTGGAAAAACCAAAGAAGAAGATTTGGCACTGGAAAAAGATCTGCTTTCGGATGAAAAAGAAATCGCAGAGCATTTAATGCTGATTGATTTGGGGCGTAATGATATTGGACGCGTCTCAAAAATCGGTAAAGTGCAAGTGACTGATCAAATGGTGATCGAACGTTACTCGCATGTCATGCATATTGTTTCCAATGTGCAAGGGGAGGTGTTGGATGATGTCGATGCTTTGGATGTTTTTAAAGCAACTTTCCCAGCAGGAACACTTTCAGGTGCTCCAAAAATTCGTGCGATGGAAATTATTGACGAAGTTGAACCTGTAAAACGTGGTATTTTTGGTGGAGCTGTGGGTTATTTGGGCTGGCATGGTGAAATGGACATGTCGATTGCGATAAGAACCTGTGTCATTCGTGAAAATAAAGTCTATGTACAGGCTGGAGCTGGGCTTGTTGTAGACTCAAATCCTGAATCAGAGTGGAATGAAACCCAAATAAAAGCTCGCGCAGTGATCAAAGCGGTTGAATTATCATCAAACGGATTGATTTTATGAGTTTTTGAGGTTTTTTTTGAAAAAAACACTTGCAAGGATTCTGAGTTTTGCTAAACTGCACACCGTTCCGATACGAAACGTACGAAACACTAAGAAACGCCGGCATAGCTCAGTTGGTAGAGCAACTGACTTGTAATCAGTAGGTCCACAGTTCGAATCCGTGTGCCGGCACCATCTTAAAGTTTTGTGTTATAATGTAGACGAACGACACTGAAAGTAAGTGTAAATGGTGAGATTCCCGAGCGGTCAAAGGGAGCAGACTGTAACTCTGCCACGAAAGTTTCGAAGGTTCGAATCCTTCTCTCACCACCATTACTTCGATAAGTGGTTAATTACCAACATTAAGCGGGAGTAGCTCAGTTGGTAGAGCGGTAGCCTTCCAAGCTACATGTCGCGAGTTCGACCCTCGTCTCCCGCTCCATCGAAGATGATTGCTCTTATAGCTCAGTGGTAGAGCACTCCCTTGGTAAGGGAGAGGTCTCGAGTTCAAATCTCGATAAGAGCTCCAGATACAATTTAGTAGATTATTCTACACCAGTTTTTAAAAAGCAGGCTTATTAGTCTGCTTTTCAAGTATTAGGTGTCTAGTTTTTTAGACGATTGTCGATGCTGAGTTGTTTAACTCGTGTTCGACATAAACGAGGAAGAGCA
>NZ_JADAIN010000032.1:0-3361 GCF_015676285.1 Acinetobacter sp. Res13-Abat-PEC15-P4-01
GATAAAGTTAGAATGTATCTTATTCGCTTGATTATTTAAGTCATATGCAACCAAACGGGAATCTACTAAATTCAAGTTAGTAAATTGCGCAGTTTTGTCTCCATTTGCTTCTGTCAACTGCCATGTTAAATCAGATAAATTGAGCATTGACGTCGCTGTATCTGCTTTTTTAGTCAATCCTGTCAAATCAGAATGTATTGCTGTAAATTGTGAAGTTCCAGATTTAACATCTAAGACATTATTACTACCAAGGACCTGCGTATTGTTAAGATTAATAATGCTATTATTGCCATCAGCCACAAAAGCATTACCTTTAACATTTACATTTGAATTTGATACATTCACAATCCCACCTTGCGATAATACGCCAGTCGAATCTGCGCCTGATAAATGCAAATCTCCTGTTAAATCAAGTGTAGCCTGATTACGTACAATATAACCTGTGACACCTGTTTGGTTGGATTTCAAATCTGCTGATGATGTTAATAAGGTTGATGAATCAATTGCACCATCAGGATTACCTGCTAAATCGTGTTTTTGTCCATCAGCAATACCCGCGATACTATTTGCACCCAGCAAATTTATGGTCGTTCCAGCATCAATCAAACCTGATGCTCCACCTTCAACAGTAATGGCATTTGAACCATCCCCCGTCAAATTAAAAATGCCACCTGTTGTATTGATTACAGTACCTGCACCAGTGCCCATCACGCCCACAGAATCTTTACCAGATGTTGTGAGTTTTAAACCACTTGCAGCAAGGTCAGCCCCCTCTGCGATACGAAACAATGTAGAGCGTTCTGTATTGACTTCCATATTTGAAGCATCGACATTGATCGCAGCATCTTGCCCATAAATAAAGAAACCGATTTGGTCAGTACCATTATTAAATGTAGGTACAGCAGAAGAAGCCACATTAATTTGAGCATTACCACGCGCATGTACACCAATAGCACCATCACCAGTCAAATTGATCTGACCGCCAACATCCGTTTGGGCTCTTTGTGTGCCTTGTCCTTCAGTCCAGACACCATAGTTACGTGTACCAGAAGTCACATCGCGACCGCCCGCAACATTGATGATACTACTATCGCCCAATACGACTTTTGCACTGTTATTGCGATTGCTTACTGTTTTAACGCCAATGCCATTGACGCCAGTGAGATTAATTTTCCCTGTATTGTTAATATTAGAATCAGCTGTATTACTAGCAAGAATACCTACACTCATAAATGGTATTCCATCAGCAGCGCCATTTACATTAATCGTTCCCGTATTACTCACACTAGCGCCAGAGGTATTTTCAACAGCAATAGCGGTAGCATTTTGAGTTTTACTACCTAACGTAATTTCGCCATTATTAATTAATGTGCTGTTTGCACCATTCGCAATATGCATCGCATATTGTGCAACTTTATTCTCAGTGTCTTCAACTACATCTGTTTTATCATATTGTGCAGCGCGTCCTACATAAATTATGCCGTCATTGATAGCTCGACTATTGTTTCCAACAATAACCCCACTCACACTGCCGCCAGTAGGATTATTACTTACCGCAACATTAATAATTGCATCCTTATGGTTATTAAATTCAGAATCCGTCAATGTTACCGCATAGTTATCAGAGGCTCCTCCAAAATAGTCAAATCCAGCCACATTCATGATGCCGTAGTTATCAAATTTTGCCCCATTTGCTACGGTTACCGCACGCCCCTCAACATAAGCACCTGAATAATTGCCAGCCTGAGTTGTGTCATATTTATCACCAGCATAATAACCCGCTGAAATAACACCATAATTGGTTAAACTGCCACCTGCATCGTATAGAAAAATGTTATCGTTGCCATTTCCTGATACGCTTGCACCTTCCTCAATGGTCACTTGCCCGCCTTGGTCAATCACAATAGGCGCAAAGCGTTGTTCTATATGTGCACCATTTTTAATTGTCGCAGTAGATCCACTTCCTGTCACATGTAATGACGTTCTTGATCCTTGCGCTTGGGTCGCATCATCACCTGGCGTTACGGTATATTCGTAAGTAAAAGTCTTGTCAGTATATCCCAATAGAGCTTGATTAAAAGCAGCATCATAAGCCTCTTGTGAAGTTAAAGTACCAGCCTGTAATGCGCTAATCAAAATCTCATTATATGCTTTTAATTCATCAACATTGGTAACTGTATAATTTTTGCCATCAAAGCCAGTAAAAGTACCTGCATAATTCGGTACTTTAGCGGTAAATGCTCCCGTGTTGATACCGCCTGAATAACTATAATCATCACCAAATTCGATGTGGTTTTTTGAAACCCACTCTACATGACCACCTTGTTCAGCCTTGACCAATTCAGTCTGTTTTGCATGCATAAAAATATTATTCATCGACGCCTGTGTTGACTGCGATGTATCGCCAATATTGACAATTAATGTTCCACCATTACTTACTGTAGCAAATCGCCCATCAATATATTGATCATCTCCAACATCGACACCCACTCGAATACTTGTGGTTCCCCAATCTCCTGCTACAATTTTATTTGAATCATATGTGGCGACAGTAAAATTATTCCCTGTGATTGGGTCTGGTACGGCTACAGCTTGATCTTTCTGTCCAATATTCAGACTTTCTTGTCCTGATGGATCGTCACCTGTAAACTGTACATCTTGAGCAGCAACCCATGTATAAGACTCTTTTCCGCTTTCTATATTTGAAGCATTCCCAGTTAAAGTAGCCGTATCACCATTGGTGACAATCATTTGTCCCACTTTGCCATCATTATCACGTGGGTTATATATACCTAGATCACATGTACCGCCAGTCGCAACAGTTGTACCATCACCACATGTTGAAGCTGAAACGCCCATACTTATTGCGATTGAAGATGCTAGAAGAACCGTAGATAATCCGCCAGTAATTGCACTACACTTATTACTGTTTTTGGTTATTTTACCTAATTCTGAACATACGACCCAAGTTTGAGCACGGGCATTCCATATTAGTTTGTAAATTTTATTCACATTGAACCTCTGACCATTATTAAAATAGGCGATAAATTTATGGCAAATTAACTTTCAAATTTAATTTTTCAAACACCACATTGGTTGTGATATGGTTCTCATTATTACATGGATAAAAAAGAAGCATTATTGATTTAATCTCAACGATAATCTTCACTTAATTTTTCTTGATTTTTTATAAAAAATAAAATTATCTTAATAGCAAACTGATATTACATGCATCACAACAAAAACATAAAGCCATGAAATTAAATATTTTTTACATTAAGAATCTCATTCTCTCATCATGAAATTTTAGTTATTTGTTTTATTAATTGATAAAAAAAATGATTAATATCATTTAAATTTA
>NZ_JADAIN010000034.1:0-3530 GCF_015676285.1 Acinetobacter sp. Res13-Abat-PEC15-P4-01
GATCTAATATAGTAAAATATTAAATTTCAGGCCAATCAAATGGATATATAACATTTTTAGGTTCTAAAACTATCGAAGAATCCAAATTCATAATCTCATTTCCAATTGCATTTATTCCATTAAAATATTTTTCCTTATTAAAAATAAATCTATAATTAATATTTCCAACCTCTAAATCCCAGATAATATCATTCGTTAGATGTTTTACTTCTACACCATCCCAGCACCCTTCATCAGCATATCCATTTAAAGCAGTAAAAATTAAAAATCTTCCATCTTTCTTTGTACTTTCAAATAACTCTTTATAAACAATTAATGCATCGTCAAACCCCTTATACTTAAATATATTTTCATAATCAATCTCAATATTCACTATTGCTGAATTTGAAAAAAATAAACCATTCCTTTGATAAACATTATCATCAATATATTGCTCTAGTTTACATTCAAAATCATTCATAATTACTTGCTCTCATGTCTAGGGGCTAGAGGAAATTGTGTGGATTTTTCTGCATCAGGATTAATCATGACTACATTAGTATTCGACTTTTGTGAAGTTGGGGATGTTTTTGAATCATTAATATTAGTGCTTATTGAAAAATCATACTCTTTTTTATAGATTGTAGCACCACTTCTCAAATCACTATAAGATATATCTGGATTTGATAAAGTATCTTCTCTTAATTTTTTTACATCTAAATCCTTATCAAATCTTGTCCTATTTTGACTAGCGTCAGAATTAGATGTTTCTGTATATGAATGTCGATTATAACTATGGTCATTTATGTAAGCACTCCTATCAGAACCTGAATTTTCTTTATAAAAGCCTTGTGAAGTCAATTCCTCTTTTCTTAATTGTTGATTTAAAGATTGAGATTGTATAGAGCTTTCTGCTGAATCAACTGTTTTCGAAACAGTAATCTCAGAATCTTTCCCCTTCGCAATCCCTTTACCAATACCAACAGCCGCACTAGCACCCAGCACAACACTTGTGGTTAAATTTATCCCATCGGCTGTTAATTCTTGCTGACCAACTAATTGCTTGGCTGTTTCATTAGATGATTGGTTCTTTGAATTTTTAATACTCTGAATTTGATCATAATCTGTATTAAATATAAATGCTGTGATTTCATCTACAACTCTTTCATTTAATTCAGCGACTTTATCGCCATACAGATAATCAGTAACCACCGATTTTGCCAAGTTAACAGGACCACCTAAAACTAAGCCCAATGCTAATGATGCTTTTTGAGGATCAATTCCTGTCGATTCAACTGTTTTATCGATTTTCTGTTTTACTTGACCAACTTTTGTAAATATATCAATGCCAACATTACTTTCATTACTAACACTGATCTTGTCCTTCCCAAATTCAGCCTCAGCTGTATCTGCGCCAGCCAAAGGAATGATTGTCGAAACAGGTTCTATCGTTGGAGGTTGTTGAGTAAACTCCACAAGCCCCTGAGCATCAACTTGCTTTGCTAACGTAAAATTTGGCTGCTTTGAATTTATCATCTTTTCGATGAGTAACTCTTTGACTTTATCAGAACTATATCCTTGAGCAATCAAATCACGCTTATAATTTGCAATCTCGTCCCTCAACTTATAAACATCTTGTAGGGACGCTAAAATTTCGGGTTGGCTCACTAAAACTTCAAAATCTTTAGGCTCTCCATCTTGTTTTATAAATTCAGGGAAGGCTTGGATCATGTCTCCCCCTAAAGCTTGCAACTCTGGTGGCATTTTAACGAGCTTTGCCTGAATATTATTTAATGACTGTAATGCTTTATCTTTAGAAGCTCCATCTGGTAATACTTTAACAATATCCTCCGCACTTTGACGGAAATTCTCTGGTAAATCCTTCTGCTCTTGAATAATCTGAGAACGTCCCTATTCCTCCACAAAAGGATATTTTATTTATCAAATATATCCTTAAATATAATTAACTCTTTTTAAATCTATAGTTTTAGCTGGAACAACATTTTGAAAAGTTCTACCATCCAACGTCCCCATAAAACCACACTGCCTACATTCAAAAATCATTTGATTATCATTAACTTCTTTCCAAACCAGCAATCCAAAATTACTACAATTAGGACATTCTTCATCCATTTCAAAGAAATATAATTTATCTAATATTTCACTTAAAATACGGGCAATACTTTCTGTGTCCTGAAAGCTATATCGATTTAAAACTTTTTTAATATGAATAAATTCTTCATCGTGTAATGTAGAATACATAACAGGATAATCTTCCTCATTCAATTGGATTTTTCTTATTAAATGATAATCACTAAAAGGTGGGGAACTCAAAATTTCATTATATTTAATCATCCATACCTTCAAAACTCTTAAAATTTCTTTTGGATCAGTATCTGATGGTAATAAATCTAAGTTTAGACGTAATTCATTAAATATATTTTGTGTAAATTTCAACATAACCTTTAATTTCCTTTAACAGGGTAAGTGGTAATCAAATTACCCTTTGAATCCGTAAAAACTTTTATGAATCTTGTTGGCTGCCCACCTTCTTTTAGACTTGTAGTGCCAATAACTTTACCAGTATCAACAATTCTAACATATTGTCCGCCTGGTATTTCCACAACTCGAGATGATACAATTTTCTTATCTTGTAATAAGACTTTCAATTCATCTGGTTTAATCGAAAAAACTGATCTATTTTTTGCTATTGCTACATCAAAATGGCCATCAAGCACATGATTAAAGCCAGCAGAAACAGGTTCCCCTGTCGATCTCAATGGAGTCGATGCAGTTCTCCCGTTTGCTACATTAATTCTTGTAGCTACAGATCCAGTAACAGCTGCCTCGGTAGCTTTAGCGCTAGTTTCTGCAATTTTTTCAACCTTTTCTGCCGCTACGCTTCTAGATGAAGAAATTACTCTTGATGTAGCTAAACCAACTCCTGTAGCTTGCAATACGGCACCCGCACCTAATAATACCCTCTCAGTATTAGTTGGTGTTTCACCTGTTATTGGATATGGTTTACCAGTTGCATGATAAATTTGACATACAAATGAACTAACTCCAACTGAACTACAACCTGCCATATAAGCTTCTTGACCTAAAGCTTTTAATTTCTCTACATTCATTTCTTCATTTTTATTATATGATTCAACTTGCTGTTTGTTCGCTGGTTGCAATATATACTCACCATTACTTGCGATTTTATTAGTTACAACACAAACTGATGAGCTAGATACAACACAATGTACTAAATCATTAGGTTTATAACTAGTAACAATTTTTTTACCTCCACCAAATGCGGCATCTTCTGAAAAATAATCAGTTTCAGATTTTGCAATCGTTCTACCTTTTTCAACTAGTTTTACTATTTGTTTTGCTAAATTGGTACAATCTATTGATTGCTTATTGGCACATTGATTCTCATATTTTCCTTTTAATATTGCATAATTAGTTTTATCACTTAAGGACAAATGATTTTCAAACTGATCACCACTTGCAACCTGTCCTAAGTGTTTCTGTTCATTTGCTTTTAATAAATCCAATTG
>NZ_JADAIN010000035.1:0-10105 GCF_015676285.1 Acinetobacter sp. Res13-Abat-PEC15-P4-01
GCAAATGAAAGAAAAGAAAAAGATGAGATGAAACAACAAGAAAAATTGGAAGATCAAGAAGCAGAATAAGAAAAAATAAGGAAGATAGAAAGAGTCGAGCGATTGAACCAGCCGTTTCTTTATGCTAAAAATAAAATTATTATGATAAAAACAGTTAATAATATGTTGATTTTCCAATTTTTCTTTACCGATTATGACGGTGAAGAGGTTTTACCTGCTCAAACACAATATGCATCTATAGATGAAATCATCGAACTTATGCAATCGATTTTAATTCGGCCAGAAAACTTTTTAGGGATCGTTGATAAAAATGATCGAACCTTGCAGTTTATTGTGAACTCTGACTATTCATTAGACGCAGATATCCCTATACCTGATCAAAAAGGATCTTATACAAAAACAATAAGTTTGCATGAAGCAGTTAAACTGGTTCAAAAACAAACTGAACTCATTCAAATTGATGCTATTGAAGGAATGGCTTTTATGAAGTGGTAAGTTTTTACTTTAATTGCTTTTAGTCTGTTCAAAATAAAAAACCTCAGACATCCATGCCTGAGATTTTTTGTATTGGTTCTGAGGTATAACTCCTGTCGTACCTTTCGCTATCCTGCGTTATCGTCCTATCTTATTCTTATTTTTAATGGAAACTTCCTGTTTCCTGATGTGTTTATAGTATTAAAATTTAGCTGTTCTGCCTATACGCATAATTCGGCAGATTATGTAAGAAAATGCCGACATAGTCAGCATTCAAAGTTATGCTCTCGTTCATTAAAAGTGTGCATTGAGGCCTATATATGGACCTTTAAAATCTAACTTGTACTTAATATCATCTTTATCAGCATCAATATTCACATAGCGATAGCCTACTTTAGCACCTACGTCTAAAAGCAAACTTTGTACAAAGTTATATTGAAGTTCTGCTTGTACGTCCGTTAATTTAGCATCCCCATTACTCCCGAGGATCATTTCCCCTTTGGTACTTAAACCTGTAAAGGGCAGTTTTCCACCTATAGATGCATAGGCGATAGGTAAATTACCAGACATAGTATAGTTCACGTATTGCAGTGCATCATATTGTTTAATATCGCTATCAATATTTGCAAGACCAAAACCTATATCTGCACTCACAATATTATCAAGTATTTCATAATATAAAATATAGTCAGTATTAGTGAATTCAACTTTATCAGAACTGAATGCGCCATTGTTATTGTTCGTAGTACTGTCTAAATTGGTATATTTGATTTTTACATTGGGTAAAAGTGGAACAGGATGTTCAAATGCGATTGAAGCTTGAATGCCATTATCCCGATCAATATCATTATTACCGCTTAATGGTTTGGTGTTTTCAATTTTTCCATCGTAAGACCAGTAACTTACATCACCTGTTAAACCGATAAAATCAGCTTGGGCCAATGAACTTAGACCCAGCGCTGCAATAAATAATGGCAATTGAATAGATTTCATATTTCCTTCTTGATGAAATAATTTTTCATCTGATATTTTTGTTACTTAAATAGGATTCAATACAACATAAACTGTGGGCATGATATAGGGGTTTATCAAATTTTGCATTATTAAAAAAGATGAAATCGAGGATGTAACATGAGTGAGACTATTGATGATACAGTGATTGAACTACCGCTTTATGTCGCCAATAAAGCGATTAAATCAGGGCAATGGCTTGAAGTTAATGACAAGTTTTCTGGAAAAACATATGCAAAAGTTGCTTTGGCGGATACAAAAATTTTAGAAAAAGCGATCAGTGCTGCAGTGAAAGCTGAGAAGGAAATGGCAGCACTTAAGCCCTTTCAAAAGCAGAAAATTCTCCTACATTGTGTCAGCCGATTTAAACAACTTCGTGAGGAATTAACGCAACTTCTAATAATTGAAGGTGGAAAGCCGAAGCAGGCTGCCGCAGCGGAAGTTGAAAGATTGATAAATACCTTTCAGATTGCGGCAGATGCTGTATCAAGTATCAGTGATGGACATTTAATACCATTGGCTGTAACGCCTGCTGCATCTAATTATCGTGGAATGGTACAACATGTTCCAATTGGTGCAATATCTTTGATTAGCCCTTTTAATTTTCCGCTGAATTTAACGGCACATAAAATTGCTCCTGCGATTGCTGCAGGTTGTCCATTTGTACTTAAACCTGCAAGTTTGACACCAATTTCTGCCTTGAAGATTGCAGAAGTTTTGGCAGAAACGGATTTACCCAAAGGTGCATTTTCAGTTTTGCCATGTCCACGGGAACATGCCGATGTATTGGTGACTGATGATCGTTTCAAATTATTAAGCTTTACTGGTTCTGATCAAGTGGGCTGGGATATGAAAGCGCGGGCAGGTCGTAAAAAAGTCACCTTAGAGTTGGGTGGAAATGCTGCTGTTCTTATTGAGCCAGATACAGAGCTAAATGATGCTCTGTTTGATCGAGTGATCAGTGGTGCATATAGCCATGCAGGTCAAGTCTGTATCAGTGTGCAACGTATCCTTGTTCATACTGATATTTATACAGAGTTTAAGAAAAAATTCGTAGCCAAACTGAAAAAGATCCATGCAGCAGATCCACGTTTAGAAAGCACCATAGTTGGACCAATGATTAAAGAATCAGAAGCAGTTCGATTAAAGAAATGGCTTGATAAAGCGGAGAAAAAAGGTGCAAAAATTTTACTTGGTGGTACCTTAACAGGCGTTTTATTCGAACCCACATTACTTGAAAATGTTGATGATTCACTTGAGATTTACCAAAATGAGGCTTTTGGTCCTGTGGCAATTTTAGAAAAATATAAAAATTTTGAGAAAGGTGTGGAGATGATCAATAAAAGCCGTTTTGGTTTACAGGCAGGGGTATATACCCAAAATCTTAATAAAATGCTTTACGCATGGGATCATTTGGAAGTAGGTGGAGTGATCATCAATGATATACCAACGTTTAGAGTTGATAATATGCCGTATGGCGGTGTTAAAGATTCAGGTTTAGGGCGTGAAGGTATTCAATATGCAATTCGTGATATGCAGGAAGAACGGTTGCTTGTGATCAAACAATAAGCCATATTAAAAGGGGCTTCGGCTCCTTGTTTTGTTAATTTTAAAAGAGTTAAAAATGATAATAAAAGTTTTCCATCAGTTCATTTTATGGTTTTTTCTTTCATTACTGAGTCTACAAACTTGGGCATTTCAGGCTGAAAAACTGGTGAATGATGCACGTTCGCAAATCTGGAAAACCTTATATTACGATCCAAGTTATACCCAACTCAAATATCCAATGGGTGATGTGCCATTGGTCAAAGGCGTGTGTACCGATGTGGTTATTCGCGCTTTACGCCATCAAGGAATTGATCTGCAAAAACAAATTCATGAAGATATGCGCAGCAATTTTAAAAAATATCCGCAAAAATGGGGTCTAAAAACCACGGATAGAAATATTGACCATCGGCGTGTACCCAATATCATGACTTATTTTCAGCGACAGGGCTATCAAGTGAGTGATCAGAAATATCTGGCTGGAGATATAGTTACTTGGGATTTGGGCAAGGGGTTAACCCATATTGGTATCATTTCAGATAAAACAACGATGCTATCCAAAACACCTTTGGTGATTCATAACATCGGCTATGGAACACGTGAAAATGATATTTTATTTAGCTATAAAATCATTGGGCATTATCGTTTACCCAAAAACCTAAGCCCATAGTAGATCATTTTCACAAAGAAGTTTTGGTATATCTGAGTAAGGTTTAAATTTATAAATTTTGATTGGCGGAGGTGATAAACGATCCTTCGCTGCAAACATAACAAAATTTTGTGCAATCAGCCCATCATTTATGAAATCTGATAAAAAAATAGCCATGGGTGATAAACGGTATGTAAAACTAAACAAAATATTCACAAATTACAGAAAAAGCCAAGCAAAACAGGTATTGTGGTTGCATTAAACAGTTGTTGTGTTAAAGGGCTTTAACCAAGAAAATTTGGCAAAACAACTGGTTTGGAATAACAACAAAGTGCTCAAAAGGTGCTGTTTTATTCGAACAACAAAATTTTAAAATTGGTACTTCTTTTGCTCGCAGATGACAATGAAAAATAGCAGCATTGGAGGACATCTACAGAATTAGGTGTTTTATGACAGAATCTCGTGAAAACTGGACATCACGATCAGGTTTTATTATTGCAGCTGTTGGATCGGCTGTTGGTTTAGGAAATATTTGGCGTTTTCCTTACGTCGCTTATGAAAACGGTGGTGGTGCGTTTTTAATTCCTTATTTGATTGCATTGATTACCGCTGGTTTACCGTTGTTATTTTTAGATTATGCGACAGGACATAAAAGTAATAATTCACCGCCTAAAGCTTACCGTGCTTTGTTTAAAGGAGGTGAAACTTTAGGCTGGTGGCAAGTCTGTGTGTGTATCATTATTGGCTTATATTATGCCAGTGTACTGACATGGGCCGGCAGTTATGTGTACTTCTCGATTGGTCAACTATGGGGAAGTGATCCTGAAAACTTCTTCTTCAATACCTACTTACAAACATCAAAAGCAACAAGTTTTGATTTTCAGTTTGTGGGGCATCTATTTTGGCCTATCGTGGGAATCTGGGCGCTGACACTGATCATTCTTTTTGGCGGTGTAAAAAAGGGTGTTGAATTCTCCAATAAAATTTTCATGCCCTTGCTGTTTATTCTATTTACTATTCTTGTAATTCAGGCATTACGTTTGCCGGGTGCGGTACAAGGTCTAAATGCATTCTTTACTCCAAACTGGTCTGCAATGTGGGATTATAAAGTTTGGTTGGCGGCATTTGGTCATACATTCTTTTCACTCTCGGTCGGTTTTGGAATCATGGTAACCTATGCTTCGTACCTTAAACCGAAAACCAATTTGACAGGTTCTGGTCTAATTGTTGGCTTTGCCAATGCTTCTACCGAAATCTTGGCAGGGATTGGTATTTTCGCTGCGCTTGGTTTCATGGCATTTGCAGCAGGCAAGCCTGTTGATCAAGTAGTGAGTGGTGGTATTGGTTTGGCATTTATTGCTTTCCCTAAAATCATTTCAAGTCTGGGTGCCGGTGCTGATTTATTTGGCTTATTGTTCTTCTCGTCTTTGTTTGTGGCAGGGATTTCTTCAATGGTGAGTATCCTTGAAGTGCCGATTGCAGCCATGCAGGACAAGTTAAAATGGGGACGTAAAAAGGCCGTTACAATTATTGGTGGTGGTAGCGCTGTCGTTTCAATTTTCTTATTTTCGAGTGTGAATGCAATTAAGCTGGTAGATATTGTCGACCACTTTATCAATAATATTGGCATCATTGGTGGTGCACTATTGTCAATCATTGCAGTGGCGTGGTTTAAACGTTCGGCATTGATTGAGTTACGTGATCATGTGAACCGTATTTCAACTGTTCAGCTCGGTAAAGGTTGGGATTTCACTTTAACCGTCATCACCTCTTTAATCTTACTCGTCACCTTGTGTATGACCATTTTTAGTTTGATTAAGAATGGCTATGATACGTATAGTACAAGTATGTTGATGTTGTTTGGTTGGGGCAGTGTCATTTTCTGTGCTGTGGTGGCTTTAGTCCTCAGCAAAATGAAAGATCGATAGGAGCGGCAAAATGAATACATCGGCAATTATCATGATGATTATTTCAATGGTGTTTTTATGGGGAGGATTAGTTCTCTCTATCCTGCATTTGATGAAAAACCCAGAAGACTTAGATGACGTTTTGGAAGAAGTCAAAGATCATCACACACTTTAAAATTTCAACATCAAAAAGCAGGCACTAGACCTGCTTTTTTTATTTCAACATTTTAAGCGACTTTTTTGATTCGGCAGTAATAAAAACCATCGCCATGGTTCGTTTCTGGAAGCAATTGACGACCATGAATTTGTTCAATTCCCCAATCAGCTTCAATCTTAATCTCTTTAGCATCTGCATGCTCAGCAAAAAAATCAATCATCTGTTGTTCATTTTCAGCTTTCAAAATAGAGCAGGTAATGTAAAGCAGTGTTCCACCGACCTTAAGCTGTTGCCACATTTGATTTAAAATTTGCTTTTGCAGATCTACGGTCTGTTGAATATCCGTTGATTGACGCAATAAACGGATATCTGGATGACGACGCATCACACCAATCGCAGAACAAGGTGCATCAAGGACAATACAGTCCGCAGGCACTGGGCTTACCCAAGTTGTGGCATCTGCTGTGACGATGTCTACATCTGCATAAGCATTTAATTCAAGGCGTTCCAAATTTTCTGAAACACGTAATAGACGTTTCGCATCATGATCAAGCGCGATTAATTTTTGAGGATTAAACCGTTCTAAAATATGCGCGGCTTTACCCCCAGGGGCTGCACAAGCATCAATAACAACTTGGTCATCTAAGTTTGGTAATAAGGTTGCACAGAGTTGAGCATGTTCATCTTGAACAGAAAACCCACCTTCTTCAAAGCCAGGTAAGTGAGTAATATTACCAGTTTGTTCCAGAACAATACCGACATCTGAAAGTTCACAAGGTCGGGCATCAATCTGTTCTTCCTCTAAGATTTCCAGATATTCATCACGGCTGATTTGACGCTCATTGACACGCAAGGTGAGTGGAGCAACTTGTTTTAAATTTTGACAGATTTCATCCAGTTGACTCGGCCAATCTTTTTTAAGACGTTTAAACAACCAGCTTGGTAAACCATGCGTTTGATTCAGTGCAGTTTGAAATTCAGATGTTTCACGTGAAACACGACGAAGAATAGCATTAACCAATCCACTCATCGGCTCAAAACCTAGCTGTTTAGCAGCATTGACTGTTTCCGAAATGGCTGCATGTGCCGGGATACGTGTACATAAGATTTGATACAACCCGAGGTACAGGCAACTTTCGAGCGCTTCATTGTCTAATGGTTTGGTCAGTAAGGGTAAAGTAACCGCTTTTAATGAAAACCATTGGCGTAAACACCCCAAGGTGAGTTCATGATACAACGCACGATCACGTTCAGAAACAGTATTGATATGTTGATTCAATACTGAAGCCAAAGACTGACCATTTTGCACGGCAACAAGGGTTTTAATGACTTGCGCACGCAAATTCAAATTTTTTGCTGTAGATTGAATTTTGCTCATGCGAATAGATGTCCTACTGAAAGTTTATGACCTTGTATAATTTGTATCGGGTTAACAGCCTTACCACCGGGCCACTGTAGGCTGGTTAAACAAACGACACCTTCACCACAGACAACATGTACGCCTTGTTTATCCATCTGGATAATAGTTCCAACCGCTTCTCCATTGCCAATGACATTGGACAGTTGCGAGTTCCACACACGCAAGTTATTGTTTTCATCGATCGGGGTAAATGCGACAGGCCAAGGATTAAATGCGCGAATATTACGGTCAATTTCAATCGCGGACTGAGTCCAATCAATTTGTGCTTCAGTTTTTGTAAGCTTATGGGCATATACCGTAAACTGCTCATCTTGAACTTCACGGGTGTCTAAGTATTGTTGTAATTTTTGTTCTGATTCAAGCACTGTGCAGATTGCTTCTGCACCTTGGCTGGCAAGTTTATTATATAGACTTGCCGACGTGTCTTCTGCCGTGATTGGGCAGTGGGTTTTATACAGCATATCACCTGTATCTAAACCCGCCGCCATTTTCATAATCGTAACGCCTGTTTCAGTATCCCCTGTAGCGATTGCACGCTGAATGGGTGCAGCACCACGCCAACGAGGCAATAATGAACCATGAATATTTAAACAGCCATATTTAGGCGTATCTAAAACAGTTTGAGGCAAGATTAAACCATAAGCTGCAACGACCATAACATCTGCACCCAATGCAGCAAGTTCTTGTTGGGCGAGTAAACCTTCTTCAGTAGAGGATTTGAAATGAAGCGGCTGATAAACAGGTAAATTGTTTTCTAGTGCAAGTTGTTTCACGGCTGAAGCTGTCAATTTTTGTCCACGACCTGACTTACGGTCTGGTTGAGTATACACAGCGACGATTTCGTGGTCAGTTTGAATAAGTGCTGCCAATGCTGAAGCTGCAAATTCGGGTGTGCCTGCAAAAATGATCTTCAAAGGTTGTGCTCAGATTAAATTTTAAAACCAATTATAGCAAACATGGTTCTGCGGTGGGATTTTCAAATGAAAATTTGATTTGCTGCAAATGTGAAAATTCAAAATATCATTTTGCAAGAAAGCCATTTATTGATGATTTTTAACGGATCGATCATCCATAAATCCGCGATTGTTCTTTTAATGAATAAACGTAATGATATTTTAATCATCGTATAGATCAATATTGTTAATGTGATTAAAGTCACTTTTTTGGGCTGTATTTTATGAAAATTAGAACCACTGTTCTATGTACAGTTGTTACCTGTTTAAATAATGATCATTTTATATTGTGAAGTTTTTCTAAATAAAAACGATAAATATCATTCAAAAAAACACAGGGCAATGAAAAATAAAAATAAAAATCTATTTAGAAAAATTGTAAGTAGAAAGAATGTAAACTTAATAAAATATTATTTTGATAATTACATCACACTTATTTTTAACAAATGTGACAAAATTTGTCACATTATTCATTAACAATAATGTGATTTTAGTAAAACTTTATAATACTGAAGATAAATATAACTATATGTTTTTTAAGTGTAAAATATTTAAAATGCAAAATAATATAGCTTAATTTTAAAAAAATTAAACCAATTGGTTTAAAAGTTAAAAAAAGTGAAATATATCTCATTTTTTTGATTGCTTTAATTGTATGTAAATTGTTAAATAAAAAAAATTGTACATTTTATATGCATTGCTAAAGCAGAACCTACTGCTAAAAATGCATCTCCTAAGGAAAAGTGATATGAATAAAATCTACAAAGTGATTTGGAATGCGACTTTGTTGGCATGGGTTGCAGTATCTGAATTGGCAAAAGGGAAAACCAAATCTACAACATCGAAATCTAAAGCAAAGTCTATAGCATCTTGTGTAATGGTTGGTAGTTTGATATTGACAACACCTGTCTCTTTAATTGCAGCTACTGTCCAAGTTGGGGGGGGGACTAATACAGGAACAACAGCTACAGCTTCTACGAATTGCGCAGATTTATATAATTATCAAAATCCTGAAAACTCTGGATCTGGAGCCACTGGCAATTATAATGCAGGAAACCCAAGTGTTTGTTCGATTGCTATTGGTGAAAATGCACAAGGCGGTACTTCTGGAGCTGGAGGATCTTCAGGAATAGCGATAGGTGGAAACTCTAAAGCTACTGGCGGTTTATCTGTTGCTATAGGCGGATATGCTCAGGCAACAAACGTGGGAAGTTTTGCTTTAGGTACTGCAGCCTTATCAAGTGGTTTTAACAGTTTAGCAATATCACGACAAGCGGCCGCAACGAATAACTATTCAATAGCTATAGGTACTACCTCAGTTTCAAAAGGAGTTGGTTCGATTGCTATGGGGCACTCAACCAATGCTTCTGGAGATCAATCAATAGCAATTGGCAGCTCGGATGCTGTTAATTCAGCATCAGCAACAACCACATATGATGGTGTAACGAACACTCAGGCATCTGGTAGTAAATCGATTGCTATTGGAGCAAGTGCGAAGGCATCAACTAATAACAGTGTTGCCCTGGGAAGTGGATCTACTACTTCTGCTGTGACTGGCACAGGATTCTTAACATCACAAGCTGCTCCTACTGTTGGAGCTGTATCTGTTGGTAATGGTACAGCAACAGGAAACCGCCGTATTCAAAATGTTGCGGATGGTTCGGCAGCTTCAGATGCTGTAACAGTCGCACAGTTAGATAAAGCATACGATGATGTACATACAAATCTAAAAAATGTTCTAGGTGGAAACGCAGCTTATAATGCCACTACTAACACTTACACAGCTCCGACAAATATCGGCGGAACAGGTAAAACGACAATTGATGATGCGATTAAAGCAAGTCAACGAAGTGTTACAGCTGGTTCCAATATTGTCGTTACACCTACGACAGCTGCTGATGGGTCGATATCATATTCAGTTGCTACAAGTGCAACACCAACGTTTTCAAGTGTAACAGTAAACAATGCACCGACAGCAGGTACAGATGC
>NZ_JADAIN010000036.1:0-13933 GCF_015676285.1 Acinetobacter sp. Res13-Abat-PEC15-P4-01
GCGCATCAGGCTCATGGTAACAAAAACTGAAACAACGGAAATTTTGACTGAACCGAAATTACAGGAACAAGTACAGCCGAGTTTTAAGCGTTGGCTCAAACATTGTCTTTATATGCCAGCATCAAAACGCTATTTTTCCAAGCAGGATCAACATGCGATTGCCCAAGCGGTCACATTCGCTGAAGAAGGGCATGTGGGCGAAATACAGGTGGTGATCGAAGGACATATTCCGAGTCATCAGGCTTATCGCCAAAATACGCGTTTAAGAGCACAACAGCTCTTTGCAGAATTGGGAGTTTGGGACACCGAATATAATAGTGGTGTTTTGCTGTATCTAAACTTGTGTGAAAAAGCGGTAGAAATTGTGGTAGATCGTGGCATCCATCAGGCAACAACACCGCAAACGTGGCAACAGATTTGTGATGAAATGATTGTGCAGTTAAAAGATAAACAATATCGTTTGGCGGTAGAACATGGTGTGAGTGAAATAGGCAAAGTATTGAATTTGTTTTACAAACAACAAAAACCTGATAATATGAATGAATTGGCAAATCAGCCGATTATTCTGAATTAATGTCAAATAAAAACCGAAAAACTTTTAAACAAGAGTGACAGTAAATGTCACTTTTTTACGTTTAATTACTTAAAAAAATCAGATGTAAAAAAAAGCTTGTAAACTGTTACATACTCTCTAAAATCGAAGTGTGTAAGTTGGTTGTTGATTTTTTCCACAAAAAACAGCCACATAAATTGCTCGAAAAAAGGCTAATAAATTTTTAAAAACATTGGAGAAATGTTATGAAATCAGTTCAAAAGGGTTTTACTCTTATCGATACTCCATAAGTGTCCACATAAAATGAACAATCCATAAGTAAGTCAATATGGACATCATCGAATAATCGACAGACCCGTTCCCGCTATGAAGCAGAAATATTCCTTTGCTCTTCTTTTGTTTCTTCCTACATTGATTCATGCACAAGCGTTAGACTTAATTCAATATTCAGATATTTCATCAATTCCTCAAATTGCTTTGAATCCAAAAATCCAAACAGAACTTCAAACATTGTTAAAGCATGATTATCTAAAATTTCAATCTAATTTCGATAATTACTCAGCGCCCTATTTACTAAAGATAGATGAGGCTCTGTATTATGAAGGTCGGTCTGGAAGCAGTTTAGATGCTTCATCAGCGATTGTTTTTAAAGATGGGCGATTGTTTGCTGCAATTTATTTTGCCAAAACCAAGACGTTAAAATACTTTAGCAATGATGCAAGTTGCTCAAAACAGTTACATCCTGCGATTCAAGTCTTTGCTCAGCAGCGTGAAATTCAAAGTATTGAGTATGTGACAGCAAGAGTGGAAAGCGCTTTAAAATATCATCTTGGTTTAGCTGCTCAATGTGAGGCTTATATAGAAAAACTAAAGAAAGGAAACTCAAGCTTTTTGAACATCTAAACCAAGATGAAAAATCTATAATGGCTCAATGGAAAGGTAAGTGAGTCGTATAAAATAAACGGGGAATATTTTTCCTTCAATAAGCTCAGGAAACTGTTGGCTGAGACTTCGGCGTGAGCTTAGTCGGACGCTTGTCGAAGCCATTGTGTGACAATATACTCCTATGGACTAACTTATACTCAACTTGCACAAATTATGTTGTGTAACGTATGTAACATGTTGAAATTGTTAAAAAATAGGATAACTAAAAATGCAACAGACTGAATTAAAACAATTACCAGACTGGTTATTAGAACAGTTACCCAAAATAACAGAACCAGCAATTTTATCACTGTGGGATACGAAACTTGTGGTCACTTACCCTGATCGTATGGAAGCAATTCACGAAAGCTTAAAAGACGTACAACACCAGATCCATCATGTCAAACCTAAAGATTCACAGATTCTACCAGAGGGTTATCAATATTTTGGTGAGGATAAAGAGAGTGGTTGCCTATTTTTTAAAACCTCTGAGCATCTTCCTAGTAGTTTTTTTCCTACACCGATAAAAAAAATTTGAGCATTTACAATCTGCTTTACAGACTGCCTTTGAAAATGAGCAAGCATATCTCGCAAATCCAACAGACTTTTTAACTGCTTATCATTTTATTGATACACAGCCAGCTTTTTGGACGGTTATTGGTGATGTACCATCATGGCACTGGAATACAGGGGGGCATTGCCAAAATGTTTATCACGGTGCATATAATGATGAAGATAATGGACAATTAGTGATTTATTTAGAAACTGGCTCACATCTCAATAAAGTAGAAGATGGTGGTAAATTATACCCAGAGCATTATCATGATTATCGTTTAGATGTTTGGGCAAATACGTTTGAACAGGCGTTTATCAAGTTGGCGGCAATGGTATATAAGTTTTTTGACCATCAAGGTGTTGAGCGTCCAAATGTGCCACATATAAAACCAGCATGGGTTCTGGAGCTTGATGAACGAATTGCAGAATTTAAAAAATGGAAAAATGAGGAGCTGTGAGTATTCACTATTAGGTGGCGTCCATGAGTTATTAAAGTATGTCGTTTAAAACATCTGCTAGCTTTTGACCATTCTTACGATCAATTAAACGTGCTGACATACCAAATTCATTTGGACCACTATAATCAGCTAAAGGTGTATCTCCGATAAACAAAACATCTTTGGCACGACATTCTAATTGATCTATTAAATATTGATAAATTTGTGACTCTGGTTTAATTGCACCAACTTCATAACTCCAAGCATAAGTATCGATGTTAGGTAATAATGAAGAAACAACTTTTCCATATGGCATGGCTAAATTTGAGCATAATGCCAATCTGAATCCCAATTCTTTTAATTCTTCTAAAGTTGAGAGCGTATCTTCATATAGAACAATGGATTGTAATTCATCGTTTAAATCATGCTCAAGTTCTTGTAATAATTGGTCTGGAATATTTATTCCTAGTAATTTTACAAGTTCAGTAAAACTTAAATTTTGAGACATAATGAATTTGGCATCATCAGGTTTTGGCTGTCGCCCATTTTCCTTAAGCCATTTTATTAATTTTCTATATGGGGAGCGTCTTTCCCCTATCTTCACAAGTGTGCCAAATACGTCAAAAATAATGACTGAAGGCTCAATATGGCCTGCTTTTATAAATGATTCCATATTTCTATACCCAATTAAATTAAGCTTTATTTCTTGTTCAGATTACCATAAGAGCATTACTATAAAAATTTAAGGGAGATATTTGATATCTCCCTTTGATTATTTTATTCACTGAAGTTTGCAAACATAATTTTAGGAAAGTTTTTCATGAAATGACGTCTAACATGATTGAAGTCGTTGAGGTCATTTTGAGTTTTTGAAAAGTAATTAACCCAAGCTAAAGTTGCATCTTGGTCATTTAAGTTAGGATTAACATTCAGAAATAAGGCTAAATCAAATGTACGGTCAATATTAAACTCTTTGATTAGAGCAACAGCAGTTGAGCGGACTTCTTCTGAAACAGAGAATTTTGGAGAAAAATAGTTATTCATAGCTGAACTCGCATAGAAATTATATAATGATATTTAGAAAGATTAAATTGTCTCACTATGAAACAAAATAACCTTCTATAGGTTAAATTATCATTTTAAAAATTATTTATCAAGTTAAATTAACTTACTGTAGGTTATTATTCTGATTTGAAGGTTGCTATGATTAGATGTAGATTGTCAGCTTTAATGGGTGAACGAAAAATTTTAAAGTTAAGTGAGGTAGCTCAGGCGACCAGTATTAATCGCAATACGCTAACGAGTCTTTACTATGACCGGGCAATACGAATTGAACTTTCGGTTGCTGATACTTTGTGTAAATATTTTGATTGTAATATGCAAGATCTATTTGAATATACTAATGGGGATGAAGAAAGGGATGACACCTAGTAAAATGTCATCTCTTTTTTTAAAGCTCAATAGGATGTTTTAGATACAACTCAGGATCATTTCAAACAGTCTGAATGTATTAGGCAATACTCTTGCCCTCATACTTGATAACTATTATTTAGATCAACCCTTGCCTGTATACTACTTTACCTAAAACTATTATTTCTGACTCGTTCACCGTGTTGTCAGGATAAGCTGAATTGTCTTTAGTTATTTCAATCAACCCATTAGCACTACGGTGTAAACGAACAACCATTCTTTCACCATAGAAATATATTAAATAAATTAATCCCGATATAAAGTATTTATCTGACGTATCAACTAAAACTAAATCATCATTAAAAAGGGTTTCCTGCATTGCATCCCCCTTAATCTTAAAAACGCTTAGTATATCTACTTCATTTAAATGATTTTTAGTGCAAAATGATTTAGAGAGCATAATTTTATCTCCATCATTATTGCTAAAAGATATAACCTGATCGCCATCTAAATCATTTATATCAAGAGAACAAAGATCACTTTTACTGAAAATCTGATCACTTATATCAAGCGCTTTTAAGATTTTCATATATGTAGCTTGACGTGGTTTTGCGGTACCAACTTCATAATCAGAAATTTGTTTTCTTGAAATACCAACTGCATTAGCCAATTCTTGTTGAGATAGCCCTCGCTGTGATCGAAAAAACCTTAAACGCTCAGAGAAATCAGCAACCATAAAAAAATCCTTGACAGCTATCAAAACCTATCATAAATTATCAATTGCTATCTTGAAGTTATGAAAGGAGTTATCATGTACACATGTTCTTATGATGACGAATTAGCAGATATTGTCAAGGCTGCTGCAAAACGCGAAAACCGCACATATCGCGGTCAATTCAACCACTATTTAAAATTGATCCTTCAGCATGAAGGTCTTTTAGAAAGTCCAGACAACAAAAAAGCAGATTGCACTCGCCAAAGTAACCAATCTGCCCACATTCAACCCTAACCAAAGGAATCGAAACCATGAGAAGTCTAACCCAAATCGCAGTACCTTTCCATAATGCTGAATTATATGTTGTTGAGCATAAAGGGCAACCCTACACCCTCATGCAAACTATTGTTGAAGGTATGGGCTTGGATTGGAAAAGGCAATTCGTCAAACTAAAACAGTGTTTTGCACAAGGTATGGTGGAAATCACCATACCTACAATATGTCATTTACATTTAATAGCCGTCTTGGAAAACCATAAGTATCATTTATTTCAAAAAATTCTTGGATACTGGATAGCGAAAATATTGCAGGAATCATTGGTGATCCATCTGGACCTAAGAAAGAGCTTCTATCTGAAATTATTCAAGCAGCAGCTAAATGCTTAACCAAATAATTTCACTACTTATTCCGTAGAGCAATTATTTTCATTCGGCAAAAAGTATAAAAGCCCATGCGGGAACATGAGCTTTTATGAATGTCTTGATTGGCGTCCAGACACTTCGATTTTGATAGATAGGGCTATTTTTGTCAATCCTATATCAAGGTCACTTTTTGCCTGTTTTTTAATAAACAGGAGGCTCAAAATGAGCACTAAACTTAAAAATGGTCAGTCACGCTACCAATCGAAAGCCAAAGTTGTGAGCATCAAAAAATTTCAGTTATTGGCGTTGGTTAATGCAACCCGTTGTTTAAATGATGCAGCGTTTGAAAAACATGGTGATGCTTACCTTGAATTCCCTGTAATTGTTCAGGGAGATGGTAGCCCTTCTGACGTTTTTAATCTGTATTTGCTGAAAAAACTTGAGCAAACAATACAGTATGATTTTAAAACATTTGCATCTATTGCCAATCAGCTTGTTGATTTTCAGCGTTTTTTAGAAGATGAGCAACTGGACTGTTTGAAGTTTCACAAACTAAAACAGTCAAATGCGATTTTTAAATATCGTACTCGTTTGATTGAGCAGGCAAATGCAGGTCTAATTTCAGCTCGCTCTGCAAGTAATCGAATTAATGCAGTGGTGAACTTTTACCGATTTCTCGTTACAGAAGACTTAGTTGATCATCAGCGCTACGGTATACCGTTTAAAGACGTCTACAAATACATTGCGGTGGATAATGAGTTTGGTGCACGTCGAAAAATGGCAATTAAGTCACATGATCTTGCAATTCATGTTCCAGCCAAAGCGCCAAATTCTGAAGCAATTGTGGATGGTGGTGAGTTAAGTCCACTTACTGTTGAAGATCAAGCAGTTATATTAAAAGCATTGCGGAAGTCATCACGTGAATATCAGTTGATGTTTTATCTTGCATTGTTTACAGGTGCTCGTTTACAAACGATTTGTACTTTACGAATAAAAAGCTTAATTGGTTGTGAGCTTGATAGTCATGGCTTTATTCGTCTGCCTGTTGGAGCAGGGACAGGCATTGATAGCAAATTTCAAAAGCCAATGACCTTATTGATCCCCAATTGGTTAGCGCAAGATCTTAAAATTTATATCAATAGTGAGCAAGCGAGTCAGCGTAGACAGAAGTCAAACTATGGCGAATCGGATGAAAACTATGTGTTTCTCACAAAATTAGGGACACCATTTTATACAAGTAAAGTAGAGCAGCAAGAGTTGACCGAAAAGATCAAAAGCTCTGACTCATTTGGGATGAGGCTTAAACTGTATGAAGGTGAAGCCGTTCGTAGTTACTTAAAAGTCGTGTTGTTACCCGAAATTCGCCTGATTGATCCGCAATTTCCAAGCTTTAAATTTCATGATTTACGTGCCAGTTTTGGTATGAATCTACTGGAAAGCCAGTTACAGCATTTACCTGAAGGGCATTCAGCTATGACAGCAGTTGAATATGTGCAAGCTCGGATGGGTCATCGTAATATTAGTACGACTTTGCAATATTTGAACTATAAATCACGGTTGCAATGGCGCAGTAAAATTCAGCATGAGTATGAGTCTAGCTTGATGAAATACGTCAAGTCCTCTGTGGATTTAGCAGGAGATTTGTCATGAATTTTATTCGTACTCCATTGTTTGTACATATCACTGATATTCATAAACAGATTACTGAGCATGAGCGTTTAATACTCGTGCTCAAAGATAAAACGGCCTCATTTTCTTTTAGAACTTTAGATATTGGTACATTCTTTTTTGCTAAAAGAGCATGTTCTTCCGATATATCAGACAATGAGCTTGTCGCTTCTTTTGATGAAAAAAGACGCTATTTTTTAAAATATTTTACAGATTATATACTGCAAATGGATGGATCGGACCTATCAAAAGGGTTGTTCTATTCCATCATCAAGATGTTTTTGGATTGGATTGATCAACAAAAGAAAATTTTTGATTTATCCGATAAGGACAGCATGATCGATGCCTATCGTCGCTATAGTAAATCTCTGGTTGATCGGACTTTGCTTGCGGACACTGATGAAGATAACTTGGCTGCGCATACCGCAAAGCAGTATCAGCGTTATGTTGCAAAACTGATTGCATATGTATTTGATTGTCATGAAATTGATATTTCTAGTCAAGCGATGCAAGTACAAGCACAGCATTATGATGTTCCTGTTTTACCGATTGCACAGGAAGATCATCAGAAGACGTATGCAACTTTGTTGAATGTCTTTCTTGAAATTTATCGTATTGTGATGCAAGGCGCAGATTTTCCAGCACATTTTCAGTCCGTGGATCAGGAAGAGTTCTATTTTTACTCAGGTTTTCATCATCAAACTGAAAAACAACATATTCAGTTTGATATGCACAGCTATTTATCTAAATATTCAGCTATTCCCGATTTTTCAAAAATGCTGGTGGATTTCGGGCTTGCTGAGGATAGTGAACATCGAAAACGTTTACGTGAAAATCGTAATCAAGCTATTCGCAACCTTGAGGAACGTAATAAAGACAAACGACATATGGAGCGAGAGCGACTTGCTTCATATGGTCTAGTCATCGGTATGTTACTCTTTATTGCACAAACGGGGGCTAATTTAGACACAGCTCAGCAGTTACAGCTGGATACGATGGAAATCTTGCCCTCAACTCAGGGACGGAGATTTTCGGGCACAAAAAGCCGTGCTGGTGGGAAAGAAGTTCAGCCTGAGTTTGGGGTGAAATTTGAACCTGTTTTTAGACAAATTTTAGAACTTCGAGCATGGTATATCCAAGATGAAACCTGTATTTTTGTCTTTCCACAACGTAATGAAATTCAAAGACTTGTGCCGATTGGGAATGGTAAGTTGCAATTACTCAAAAGCTTTTTACAACGCATTTTCCCTCAAATGGTTTGGATTACTCCACAACAGTGGCGTAAGCACGTCAGTAGTCAGTATGTCGAACTAAGCGATGGCGATTTATTGCTTGAAGTCGAAAAAATGGGACACTCACTCGATACTGCGAAGAAAAACTACAGTCGAACTTCATTTAAAGATGCAAGCCAACAGATTTCACAATTCTTTTATGAACTGCGAGAAGTTGCAGTGTCACAAACTCGAACCGTTGAGCGTATTCCTGTGCAAATGCTAGATGAAACTATTGATGCTCAAGCCTCACCTGTCGGTGCATGTGCCTCTATCCATCCACAGCCTGAAAAAGCTATTGGGTTTACTGAACGAGCCCCTACACCCAATTGTCAGCAATTTGAGCATTGCTTATTCTGCCAACACTATGCAGTCCACGCTGATGACGAAGATATGCGTAAGCTTTTATCACTGAAAAGCCTGCTCGGCTACGTTAAGCAAAAAGCCACGGACTTAATCAAGTGGGAACAGCAGTTTGGGGTTGTGCTACATCGAATTGACGAAGTACTCAAGGAGTTATCAGATACTTATGAAAATTTACGTGATCATATTTTTTCAATTCAAGAAGAAGTAGAAAGCGGTGATTTAGATGCCTATTGGCTCAATCATTTTGAATTGCTAATTGATTTGGGGTGGATATCATGAGTTCATTTAATTCATATCTATATTCATTGGGTATTGCTGAGCAGTTCTTACCTGATGAGTACAATCTACTGAATAATCAGCTGACTGTTCCAAGTACTTTTGTATTATCGCGAATGAAGAGTGGTGAGATATTGTCAGTTTATTCAGACAATATCTGGGATCTTTCTCCATATTTACCGAAGTGTGATTGTCGCCTGAATTTTGATAGTTGGCTTGAAAATGCCCGAGAAAATGACTTTCTTTACTGTCAAATTCGGGCAGAAATGAAAAAAATCAGTTTTGCTTTGCTTTATATAAAATCTGGTAAGTCGATTATTAAAAGTATCGAACAGCGGCATACGGTTTTACGCCAGTTTGCAGCAATTGCATATAAAAATGGCTGTACATTGCAGCAGTTATTTAGCGATGTTTCTTATATATCAAAAGTAAATGATGCTTATGTTGGGGTAAGCTATCAAAAAGCCATTCACATTAAAGCATTTATAACGGATTGTTTTGCCTTACAACAGCAATACCCATTGCTCATTCCTGCGTTTAGTACATATAAGCCAATAGAGCATTTAGCAAAGTTGGCTGCTCAACTCAGGTTGCAGTCAGGCAAAGTAGGCCCACAAACCAAAGTTGTTCCTTCACGGCTTTATATAGCCTTAATTAATGCTTTAGCAGATAAATTGAATGAATTTAATCAAAACGCATCAGCACTTCTGAAATGGTTTCAGCGCAAGCAGCAGGATGCAAATTTTGCTTTGATGCCGACAGAATTTAAGCGTAAAAAAAATGCGGTAAGTTTTGCTGATGCTCGAGATTTGCTCGGTTTAACGGCACTGTATGAAAATAATCAGATTCAAAAACATGCCAACCTCACCCGTTATATGACGTTGATTCAAGGCATGGCCAAGTTGTGGATTCATCTCTTTACAGGGATGCGTGATAATGAAGTGAATCAGCTGTCATCTGATTGCTATCAAACTATTCAAAGTAATGAGCATCTTGTGCATGTCATTATGGGCTATACATCAAAATTACACGGGGGTGGCAACAAGTCTACGTATTGGATCACGTTTGAAGATATTCAAGTAGGCGTTCATGCAGCACAAAGTATTGGTGAAATATACGCCCTGTTCAACCCACATTATGATATGTCTAATTCTGCTGAATACCCATTATTTCCAACGCTATATTCGCAAAAGCATCGAAATAAAAATAACCGCAATATTGAGCATGAAACGGATTTTATCTCTAATTTTGAGGGTGCTCCGACTCGAACACAGTCTAATTTTAATCAGTATTTAAGCCGTATTTCTGTATTGCTTGGAGAGGGGGTGAAAATCACAGAAAGTGATATCGCCGAGCTTGAAGCTTTTGATGGTTTCCGCAACTGGCGTGAAGAAAAAGACTGTCAAATTGGTCAATACTGGAATATTTGCACGCATCAATTTAGACGTTCGCTTGCAGTTTATGGCGCTCGTTCAGGCATGATCGGACTTGGCGCTTTGTCAGTCCAATTTAAGCATCTAACAGAGTCTATGACGTTGTATTACCGTAATAATGCGGTATTTGCACCAAATATTTTAGTGAGTGACAGTCAAAAAGAGTTTATTCAAGAACTGGAATATCAGCGCTTGGTGCATTCTTATGCTCAGTTTGAAGATGGTGTAATTAATAGTGCTAGCCGTTTACTTGGTGGGGCAGGAACCTATTTGCAGCTACAAAAAGACCGCGAGCAATTACTCACAGTATTTCCAAACCGTGATGAAACCATTAAGCGTATGAAAAAGGGTGAAATTGCCTATAAGCCTAGCTTGTTTGGCGCATGTACCAACCCTGATTCTTGCGAAAAAATTTCATTTACTGCGATTACCAGTTGTTTGAGTTGTGCCCATGCTGTGTTTGATGCTGAGAGTGCTGAAAAAATGCAAAAAGCGGTTCAGCGGCTACAACGGCAGCGAGATATGCAAGTACAGAACAGTCTGCTATACGCGCAAATGGACAGTGAGATTTTGGCTTTAAACAAAATGATTCAAAAAATTAAAACGATTAATATTGAGGTGTAAAATATGAGTGCACTTAATGATTATTACGCTGCTTTAGAGCGATTAAAAGCCAACAAACCAGAGGTTCTACCCAAAGGCTCTGCCATTAATAACGATACGGTTGCAATGGAAGCTGGACGTAAACGAGGTTCGATTAAGAAGAGCCGTCACGCTGCATTGATTAATGTAATTGAGCAAGCTGCGCAGGCTGCGGGGCAAAATGTTCTTTCGCCTGCACAACAGATTGAGCAGGCGAAAAACCGTACCAAAGCAGCAAAGACCAACTATGAGCAACTTCAGGAAGATTATGAAAAATTGCTGGAAAAGTGTAATTCGTTGTTGATGGAGAATTTTGAGTTAAGACAAAGTGCTCGAACTCTATAATTGAAACAGCCACTAAATTTTGTAATTTAGTGGCTATTTGATTTTAATTCTTTATTGATAAATGTTATTTAAAGACTGAAATTAAACGATTTTGTATGGCGATCTCTCGTTGCTCAATATCATTTTTTATCCAGTCATTTTGAGTGAGGGTACTTAAATCAAGAACAGTTTGAATTTTTTACTGGGCATATCGCGCCTTTTTGATACCAAAATAACCATTCCCAGCTTGAATATTTAGTTTCTTTTCACAAATAACCTTATTCCCTAACTTTTCAAGAAACTCATCTGTATCGGCTCTAGACCAGCTATTATAGTTTGTATCTTGCCATTTTTTAGGAAAAATATGCTCTATATCTAAAGTGGTGGTAATTAATTCGTTTTGGTTTGGGGTTAGATAGGCATCAAGCAACAAGAGACTTCGAGTCAATTTCGATGAGTTATATTGTGATAGCAATGCCCTGAAATCATTTTCATTATGAATGATGAAGTTAAATTTTACGGGCTGTCCTTTGAAATTAATAAGCTATTTATCGTAATAAAAACTCTGCCATAAATGTAGCACTGGAAGCAAGGCGTAAACGGGATTCGATTAAGAAGAGCCATCATGCTGCGCTTATAGAGGCAATTGAGCAAGCTACACAGCAAGTTGGGTAAAATGTTCTTTCGCCTACACAATGGATTGAGCAGGCTAAAACTAAGACCAAAGCTGTAAAAAGTGATTATGAACAGCTTAAGGATGATTACGAAAAACTGCTGGAAAAGTGTAACTCGCTATTGTTGGAAAATTTTGAGTTAAAATAAAAAACGCATCTCTTAAGATGCGTTTTTTTGAGTAAAACTACAACTTATTGTAGCTCGCATTTACCTGATGCAACTGTACAAACAGCTTTAGTCTTTTGACCACCCGTAATAGCTGCTTCAATAGTTGCATCGCCTTTCGCTGGTTGAGTAGCAATTACGCATTTACCTGTAATGTTAAAGTTAGCAATAGCTGGCATAGCTGTTACACCATCTGGATCATTTTCATGCAAGATAAATTGGTTGGTAAAGTTTTTAACAGTTGCTAAACATGATTGATCAATTGAGCGCTTAGTATAGTTTTGATAAGCAGGAATCGCAATTGCAGCCAAAATACCGATAATAGCGACAACAATCATCAGCTCGATCAGGGTGAAGCCCTGTTGATTTGATTTCATAACATTCTCCACAAATGTTTTGTTAATTTATTTATAAGCTTTGTAAGCTAATTTATAGTTTGCACAAAGTGTGCCAAAGCATAGTACCCAATAATTCTAAGTGAAATCAATAGATTGTTTAATGGATTCTGATAAGTGAAAAATCTCAAGGTAATTTTATGTAACTAATTGACAAATAGTGTCAGTTTTGTTGGTTTTACGAGAGGCCATGTTGTAAATGGTTTGTCGCTATAAACGCTAAATTATTAGCAGCTAAACAAGTAGACAACTATATTAGTTTAATCATGATTACTCGTGTGGGGATGAAAGCAATCTAAAATTGAAAAGTGCTGTTCTATGCGGAACGCTTCATACATGGGGGAGTGATAGAATGAAACGGCTAAAAGACTTCAAAGTAAACGAACGAATACCTCGTCCAGCTGTAAAAGTTTTGTCTATGCAATCTGGTGATGATGCAGCAATTCGACGTATTGCTTTGCACCATGCAAAACGTGTGATTCGTCAACATAAAGAAGAAATACAAAAGTTGGCTTATAAATGAGTCTGGATTTTTTAATTCCATTTTTAACTTATCAAAATTTTAAAATATCTCCCGACCAGTCTGCTTTTATAAAATTAATCCTATCGCACTCAACAAAAGTTATTTTCTGATATGGACAAAAATCAAAATTTTGTCTATCAAAAAGCCTGTCCATATGGACAAAATGAAGAATGAAGTAAAACAAGGTAATTCAATAACTTAATATGTATCCATATAAAATGACTTATGGAATGTATCGAATTAATGATCGTTGTAGCAATTATCGGTATTCTTGCTGCGATTGCGATTCCTGCGTATCAAAACTATACCAAAAAATCTCGTGATGGCGCATGTATGTCAGAGGTTAAGGGGTATGCAAATATTTTATATACTTGGGCTGTAGATCCTAATCGTTCAGGAACTCAACCAAAATTTGATGATACAACATCTAAGAATTGTAATGCTGTAACTGGTGGTGATAAGATTGTAGATGCTACAACTTTAGCTGCGATTGAAACAACAGCAAAAGAAGGTACTGGTGGTAAAATCACTTGTGATTTAACAAAAGGTGCATCTTGTACTATTGCTGCGGCGCCATAATTTTGTATAAAAAGTAATTAAATATTTTTATTATGTAAAAAATTTAAAAAACGTCTACTAGATTAGGCGTTTTTTATATAAATGTTAATACTCTTCTTGAGTTGATTAAGCTTAAGTGTATAAATGTATGTGGTAAAAAAGTATAAAACTCCTAAAATATATTTTATATAAAAATATTAATCATGAATTTTCATATCTTTTTTTAAGTTAACTCAAGGTTATCGTTTTTATGGTTAAAATTAAATTAGCTATCAGGTAATTCATTCTCTTTGTTAACTTTATACAAGATTTAAATTTTAATATATTAAACCTCTATTTATTTTTACTAATCATATCTTTATACTTTGGTGTTGCTTTGTATGTATTATTAAGATTCTAAAA